>JAEKLB010000159.1 GCA_019510095.1 Acidobacteriota bacterium
GGGGCCGGGATCATCGTCGACCACGACGATCCCGACGCCATGGCGGTGGCCCTACGTCGGGTCCTCACCGACCCGGCCTTGGCGACACGCATGGCCGGCGAGGCAGCGCGGCTGGCCCCGGAGATGGCCTGGCCGGTCGTGGCCGCCGCCTACGTGCGCCTGGCCGAGCACCTCATCGCCGAGCGCCCGGCACTCGTGTGACCCCATCACCGACACCCGACTTCTCCCACCTCCTCGCCCTGACCGACGGGCGGGGCACGTTCGAGCACGCCGAGTTCGACCGGCCGAGACCCGAGCACGGCTACTGCACCGATGACATGGCCCGGGTCCTGATCGTCACGCTCCGAGAACCCGCGCCGGCGCCTGCCGTGCGCCGGCTCACCGATCTCAGCCTCCGGTTCCTGTCCGCCGCCCAGGCCGTGGACGGCCGCTACCGAAACCGGATGAACAAGCAGGGCAAGTGGCAGGACCGCCCCTCGGTGGATGACTGCTGGGGCCGAAGCATCTGGGCCCTCGGCACCGCCGCCGCGCACGGCGACTCCGAACGGGTCCGCCAGACCGCCACCGCCCAGCTCGAACGGGCTGCCGGGCAGCGATCGCCCTCGCCTCGGTCGACGGCGTTCGCCGCGCTCGGCGCCGCGGAGCTGCTCGCCGTTCGGCCGGGCCACCGGCCGGCGCGTGATCTGCTCCTCGCCGCCGCCGAGCGCATGGCTGATGACACCGGGAACGGCGCGGCTTGGCCCTGGCCGGAGCCGCGGCTCGCCTATGCCAACGCTGTCCTCCCCGAAGCGATGATCGCCACCGGCGTTGCGCTCGGTCGTCGCCCCCTGCTCGACCGCGGCCTGGCCCTGCTGGGGTGGCTCCTCGATCGGGAGACGTCCAGCGGGCACCTCTCGGTCACACCGGTCGGTGGTGCTGGACCCGGCGACCGCCGACCCGTCTTCGACCAGCAGCCGATCGAGGTCGCCGCCATCGCCGACGCCTGCGCCCGGGCTGAAACCGTGGACCACGACCACCGTTGGACGACCGGGCTCGCCGCCGCCGTCGACTGGTTTGCCGGCGACAACGACGGTGGCCACGTCATGTACGACCCCGGGACCGGCGGCGGCTTCGATGGCCTCCAGACCGAGGGACCGAACCGCAACCAGGGAGCCGAGTCGACCCTCGCCCTACTTTCGACCCTGCAGCACGGCCGCCGGCTCGTCCTCACGCCGGCGTGAGCGGATTGGCGCGACGCAGCGAGCAGCGGCTCGCCGCCGATCCGGCGCGGGTCATCACCCGCCTCTTCGTCCCGGGAAACGAGGGCTTCGACCACCAGGACTCCCGCGTCGCCGCCGTGCTGGCGCGCATCCTCGCCCTCGGTGAAGACGAGGTGCGGACGTCCCTCGACGACATCCTCCACAGGTTCGAGCCGCGTCACCGCGGCCTTCTCAGCACCTTCACCCGCCACGCCGACGAGGTGGCCGACCGGCTCGAGCCCGGCATCGAGCTGTCCGCCGCTCGACGCCTGTTGATCGGTGCCACCTTCACCTGTGAGTACGCGATCGAAGGCGCCGCGCTCTGCAACCCGAGCATCGTGGCCGATCCCGACCAGTCGGGAACGAGCCCGAAAAGCCTGCGCTTCGTCATGAGCGCACGAGCGATCGGCGAAGGCCACCGCTCCTCGATCGAGCTTCGCTCCGGCGTCGTGGACGGCGACGGCCGCGTCAGCGTGGACACCCCGTCGCCGTTCGCTACGACCGGCCAGGTCGGGCCCGTGGTGTTCGACGCCGCGATCCTCCGGGCGGAACTGCGCCGACTCGACGGCGGCACCGAGAACACCGACTACGTGCTGGGCACGCTCGACCCGTCGTTCACCACGGCGGAGCTGGAACAGCAGCTGGCCCGGCTCGAGCGACACCCGGCAACCCGGCGGAACGCTGGGCGGACGGTGCAGTTCCTGCACGAGATGGTGGAGCGGAGCTACAGCATCACCTTCGAACCGGGCACCACGCTCTCCGAGCGGGTGCTGTGGCCCTCGACGAGAGCGGAGAGCCATGGCATGGAGGACGCCCGGTTCGTGCGCTTCACCGACCACGACGGCACTGTCCGCTATTACGCCACCTACACCGCCTACGACGGTGCCGAGATCAGCCAGCAGCTGCTGCAGACCACTGACTTCCACTCGTTCACGTCGGCGCCGATCATCGGGCGGGCCGCGGCCAACAAGGGACTCGCCCTGTTCCCCCGCCGGATCGACGGGCGTTTCGCAGCGCTTTCCCGATGGGATCGGGAGACCAACGCGATCGCCTTCTCCCACGACCCACACTGCTGGGACGAGGCCGTCGACTGCCAGGTGCCGACCGAGACATGGGAGGTGCTGCAGCTCGGCAACTGCGGCAGTCCCCTGGAGACCGAGGCCGGTTGGCTCGTGCTCACCCACGGCGTCGGCCCGATGCGCACCTACGGGATCGGCGCGCTCCTCCTCGACCTCGACGACCCGACCCGCGTGCTCGGCCGCCTGCGCGAGCCGCTCCTCACGCCCGGCCCCGCCGAACGCGACGGGTACGTGCCCAACGTCGTCTACTCATGCGGCGCCCTGATCCACGCCGGCATGCTCGTGCTGCCCTACGGGATCAGCGACGCCGGCATCGGGCTGGCCACCGTGCCCATCGCCGACCTGCTCGACGCTCTCCAGCCCGAGTCGCCCCTCAAGAAGACATCACATCCGAAGGAGCACCACATGCCCGACAAGTCCCCCCAGAAGCCATCCAGCAAGAAGGCCGGCAAGACCCTCAAGGAGAAGCGCGAGGCCAAACGCGACAAGAAGGCGCCACCGGCCGGGCTCTCCGGGGGGCGCTGACGCATCATGCGGATCGCGGTGCTCGCGCCCATCGCCTGGCGCGTCCCACCGCGCCACTACGGGCCATGGGAGCTCTTCGCCTCCCTGCTCACCGAAGGACTCGTCATCCGAGGCCACGACGTGACCCTCTTCGCGTCCGCTGACTCCCAGACCTCCGCGCGCCTCCGCTCCGTCGTACCTACCGGGTGGTCGGAGGATCCCGAGATCGAACCGAAGGTCGCTGAGTGCCTGCACATCGCCGAGCTGTTCGAGCACGCCGAGGACTTCGACGTCATCCACAACGGCTTCGACTTCCTCCCGCTCACCTACGCGGCCCTGGTCGACACACCAGTCGTCACCACCATCCACGGCTTCTCCTCGGAACGCATCGTCCCCGTCTACGCCAGGTACGCCGACCGCACCGCCTATGTCGCCATCAGCGACGCCGACCGTCACCCGGCACTCCGCTACGCGGCCACCATCCACCACGGCATCGACACGGACGACTTCCGCCTCCACCCGACGCCCGGCGAGTACCTCGCCTTCTTCGGGCGCATCCACCCCGACAAGGGCACCGTCGAGGCCATCGATGCCGCCGAGGGCGCCGGGCTACCGCTCCGCATCGCCGGCATCATCCAGGATGAGGCGTACTTCGAGACCGAGGTCGCGCCCCGCCTCGACGGCGACCGCGTGCAGTTCGTCGGGGCCGTCAGCGCCGAACACCGCAGCGAGTTCCTCGGCGGCGCCGCCGCCCTTCTGCACCTCATCGGCTTCGACGAACCGTTCGGCTTCAGCGTCGTCGAGGCAATGGCCAGCGGCACACCCGTCGTCGCGTTCGACCGCGGCTCCATGGGCGAGCTCATCGACGAGGGTGTCACCGGGATGCTCGTGGCCGACGTGGCGAGCGCCGCCATCGCCATCGGCACCGTGGCCGGCTTCGACCGGTCCGCCATCCGCGCCGTCGCCGTCGAGCGCTTCGGCCGTGACCGCATGGTCGACGAGTACGTCGCCGTGTACGAGCAGATCGTCCATGGTGGCTGACCCGTTCCGGCTCGGGGTCAACTACTGGCCCGCCGAGACGGCGATGGGTTGGCTCGCCTCCTACGACGGCGCGGTCGTGCGTCGCGACTTCGCCCGCGTCGCGGCAGCCGGCATGGACACCGTTCGCGTCTTCGTTCGGTGGGAGGACGTGCAGCCGGCGCCGTCAGCGCTCGACACCGGCGCCCTAGGCGCTCTGGTCGACACCGCCGACGCCGCTGCCACTTCCGGAGTCGATCTCGTCGTGACGTTGTTCACGGGGCACATGAGCGGCGTCAACTGGATCCCGCCGTGGGCGCTCGGCGGTGGTGACGGTGACCAGCGGTTCCGTGTCATCAGCGGTGGCGTGGTCCAGGCCACGCCACCGTCGCTGCGGAACTGGTACGCGGACCCCGAGATCGTGAGTGCGCAGGCCCTACTCGCCGCCGGGGTCGCCGGAGCACTCGCCGGTCACCCCGCGGTGTGGGCATGGGATCTCGGCAACGAGAGCTCCAACTGCACGGTCCCGCCCACCCGCCAGACGGCGCTGGGTTGGCTGGAGCGCATGACGTCGACGATCCGTGCCGCCGACCCCGGCCGTCCGATCACGATCGGGTTGCACATGGAAGACCTCGAGGAGGACCGCCGGATCGGGCCCGCCGAGGCAGCCGAGTGGTGTGACTTCGTGTGCATGCACGGGTACCCGGCCTACGCCGACTGGTCGACTGGGTCGGCCGACGCGCTCCTCGTGCCGTTCCTCACCGAGATCACCCGTTGGCTGGCCGGGGGTGCAGACGTCCTGTTCGAGGAGCTCGGCCAATCCACCACGCTCGGAGCAGGGCCGATCGGTGTCCAGGTGACGGAGGCAACCGCGGCGTCCTACACGGCGCAGACCCTCGACCGCCTTCGCTCGGCCGGCGCCATCGGCGCGCTCCTGTGGTGCTTCACCGACTACGTCTCCGCGTTGCACGACGACCCACCGTTCGACACCGCCGTGCACGAGCGGTCGTTCGGGCTGTGGCGAGCCGATGGCACCACTAAGCCGTCCTTCGACGAGATCGCCGCGCGGTCTCGGATGACACGGGCCACACCGTCGCTCCCCGGCGACTGGCTCGACGTCACCGCCGAGGAGTTCAACGCCGACCGGTCCGCACAACTCCGTCGCCTCTACTCGCGCTACCGCTCCTCGAGGAGCGCTGCCGGCCTTCCGACTGGCGGCCCCCTTTCGGGATCACCTAACCGACGAGTCGACGAGCCAGCATCTGAACGCAGAACGCAGGAAGGGACCCGCTGAGCGAGTCCCTTCCTGCGACGGATAGAACATCCGTTTGAGTGGCGGGGGCAGGATTTGAACCTGCGAC
>JAEKLB010000063.1 GCA_019510095.1 Acidobacteriota bacterium
AGGACGCGCCCGCCGAGCCGGACGACGAGACCGAGGTCAGCTCGGCCGAGGGGTGAACACGGTGGCGCTGCTCCCGCGGCCCACGAACTCACCGGTGCTGGTGCGCTCGTCCCAACGGGCACCGCAGTCGATGCAGGCGCAGGCGTCCAGCTGGAGCGACGCCAGGTACACCCGGTCAACCTCGTAGCCCTCGCAGTATGGGCACTGGAGGCGCTTCGACCCCTCGGCGGTCACCGTCGCGACGTTACCGAGTCAGATGATCGTCTCGAGGACACCGTTCTCGTGGAGGAACTCGGCCAGACCGTCGGCGAGATCGAGCTCGGCCACGTCCTCCAGCGGCACCCACTGGAGGTCGGTGGCGTCGTCGGCCGCGGCGGCCGGCTCGGGGTCGAAGACGTCGACGAAGAAGTCGAAGATGATCACGTGGTGGGTCTCGGTGATCCGCTCGACCCACCCGACGAGCGGCCCGCAGATGCCCTCGAGAGCGGTCTCCTCGGCGAGCTCGCGCAGGACCGCTTCACCGAGGGTCTCGCCCCGCTCGACGCGGCCCCCGGGAACCGACCATCGCCCGAGGCCGGGCTCCCTCCCCCGCCGGATCAGCAGGAGCCGAGCAGCGTCGATGACGACCGCGCCGACGCAGACCTGCGGGCCGATGACCGGCTCGTCGCTCACCGGAGCTTCCGATGCACCACGAGGGCCCGGGCGGTGAACCCGAAGGTCTCGAAGAAGTTCTTGGTCTCGCGATTGCCGGGAAGCACGAGAGCATCGATGCCCACACACGCCCGCTCGTCGCACCAGGCGATGACCTCGTCGATCAAGGTCTCCCCCAGCCCCACGGCCCGGCCCTCGGCTTCGACGTAGATGTCCTCCACCCGGCCGAGCCGGGAGCCGTCCCGCAGCACCTCGACGGTCGCGACGGCGTACCCGACGACGGCCTCGTCGATGGTGCCCGCCAGCACCAGATGGTCGGCGTCGTCGAGGGCGGCGCGGAGCGACTGCGTCGCCGGGATGGCGCGGGACTCGCGGCGGGCCCAGATCGGCCCGCCCCGCCCATCGGCCTGTTCGGCGACGGCGTCGGCCGCCAGTTCGGCCAGCCGCTCGAGGTCAGCGGCGCCGGCGCGTCGGGCCGCCAGGTCCATGCGAACGGTCAGGCCGGTCGTTGGAGCTGGTCGATCTTGCCGAGGACGGTTCGGCGGCCCCGGTGGCTGGCTTCGTAGTCGCGCACTGCCTCGAGCTCCTCGGCGGTGAGGCCGTTGAGGCGGGGCAGCACCTGCGACGCGGCCAGTGAGTCGTACTCGGGAATGGCGAGGGTCGCCGCGCCGGGCCCGCTGGTCGGCGGCGCCGGGGCAGCTGTGGGGCCGGCCGCGGTCGGCGAGGCCGGGGCGTCGGTTGCCGGCTCGCCACCGCTCGCCCAGCTGCGCAAGAGCTGCTCCAAGGCGCCGCCAACCTGGTCGCGAACCTGGGACAGGACCTTGCCAGCTTCGGACTGGCCCTGCTTGACCGCAACCTGGCCGACCACCCGGGCCACCGCCACCTGCCCGTCGACGTAGGCCCTCCCCCGCTCGGCCAGGTCCGGGAGCAGCTCCCGGGCGGCGATGGCGAAGCCGACCGGTGCGTACACCAGGAAGTCAGCAGCGAGGTCGATGGGGCCGCGTTCGTCAGCCATGCCGGACATTGTCCCTCAGGAGCGGAGGTACGTCACACGCAGTCGGTGCACAGCTGCCGCTTGCCGTCGGCGAGCTGGCTGGGGTGCTTCACCAAGAAGCACGACTGGCACACGAACTCACCGGGTGCCTTGGGCCGGACCCTGCCCCCGTCGCTCTTGTCCTCGGGGTCGGCCGGCTCCTCTTCTTCCTCGTCTTCCTCATCCTCCACCGCCACCAGGCGGTCCTTGAGGATGGTGTCGAGGTCGGCCTCCACGTCGTCGGGGTCCTCGACCTCCTCGTCGTCGTCGTCGTCGGTGTCCTCGAGGGCGACCGGCGCTTCGACCTCGTCCTCAGCCTCGTCGTCGGCGTCGAGCGCGTCGTCGACCTCGTCGGCGACGAAGTCCTCGTCGAGCTCGTCCGCCTCGAGATCGTCGTCGAGGACTTCCTCGTCGGGGTCCTCCGCCGCGTCGGATTCTTCCTCGAAGTCGTCGTCTTCGTCAGCCATGGCGGCGGGACTCTAGCGACCGCGGCCACGTTCGCCACACGAGGCTGGCGACGGAGAACCTCAGCGAGCCGTTGGGACCACCGGAGGCTGGTGCCCGCGGCGTTTGCTACTTGGCTCGCTGAGGCCCGTCCCGTCCTCCGCCCGCCAGTACGACGAGGCAACGCCTTTTCTTCCACGTCTGGCCGGGGGGTGTCAAGGGGTTGACGAGTCAACGTCGGACGAGTGTTGCGAATCCTGGGCGGAGGCCCAGGACACCGTCGACATACGCCACGGTCGCCGGGATGGGACCCCGGTCGCGCACCGACCGAGGGCCCTGGTAGTAGCCGGCCAACGCCAGTCGGACGTCGCCACCCGCTTGCTTGATCAGCCAGCCGAGATAGCGGGCGCTCATGCGGATGTTGTGCTCCGGCACGCCAGGATCGAGCCCGTCGACGCCGATCAACACGGACCGGACGAAGTCGACGGTCGCCGGCATGAGCTGCCCGATCCCGAGCGCCCCCTTGCCGGAGACGACGGAGTTCTGCCATCCCGACTCGAGCCACGTCATCGCCATCAGGAGGTCGACCGGCAGCCCGTTGGCCGCCGACCACCGGCGGAACAGCGGCACCAGGTCGAGCCGCTCGGGCGCGGAGATCAGGCGCAGCGGGGCCGAGGGGCTCGCCACCGCCAGCGCCACCCGCTCGGGCACGGTGAGGTGCTGGCCCTCGTAGATCCGGTTGGGGTCGCGGAGCCGGTTGGCGGCGGCCAGCTCCCCCACCGACCGCCCGGTCCGGCTGGCGATGGCGCTGAGGGTGTCACCCCGGCGCACCGTGTAGGTGGTCGTTGCTGCCGAGCCGGCGAGGGCCAGGGCCAGGAGCGACGAGAGGGCGGTGGCAGAGCTGGGCAGGCGCACGGGTACCTCCGGCCGCCCGCCGGCCCACATCCTAGAAACAGGGCAAATGGTACGTCAACGGGACCGCTTGGTCGCCGCCCGCCGCTCGGCCTCCAGCCGCTCGAGCCCGGGCTCGCGGTGGTCGACGTGGCGCATCATGGCGGCGAGGGCGTGGTGCCCCGCCTGGGCATCGATGAGCCGGTGCATCTCCTGGCACACCCGCCGGTAGGCCGGGTGGCCCTGGGGCCCCGTGCGCAGCTCGAGGAGGTGCATGGCCTCCCTCGCGTTGAACTGCATCGAGTAGCGCACCTTGAAGGCCAGGCTGACGGCGTAGCTGGCGGAGGCCGGGAACTGCTCGTTGAGGACCCCGTACAGCTCGGCCGAACGTCCCATGGCCTCGTGGAAGCGGTCGGCGACACCAGCGGCGACGACCGGCTCGGGGACCTCGTAGCCGTGCTCGGGCGACAGCGACTGCCACTCGATCGTGAGCATCCGATGACGCTGGAGGTCACGGAAGGCGCCGTAGTCCGAACAGACGTCGAACCGATAGGCGATGCGCTCCAGAGCCCGGCCCGGCTTGTGCCGCCGGTTCTGGCGAGCCCCGGTGTAGGCCTCGACCAGGGCCACCCGCTCGTCGCCCGTCATCTGCCTGACGCGCTCGGCGATCTGCTGCTCGGGCAGGTCGACGTGGGGATAGAGCATGGCGGCGAGCACCTTCTCCTCACCCTCGGGGTCCCAGTCGACCAGGGCGACCTCCGGCACCGGCTGCACATCGGTGTCGGGGAAGAGCTTGGCGGCGACCTCCTCGGTCGACTCGCGGGTCTGGCGGAGGTAGTCCGACCAGGCGACGCCGCGGTCGGGCAGGTCGACCCGCTTGAGGAACGACGGGATGACCTTCCGCAGCTCCGTGAGCATGAGGTCGGCGTAGGCCCGGGCCTCGCCGAGGGGGTGGGCTCGCATCCGCAGCAGCAGCGCCTCATAGCCCTGCCCGGTGCCGTAGATGCCGACGTTCGACAGCGACGCCGCAGGAAGGATGCCCCGCACCGCGTCCAGCGCCTTGGCCCGGATCGACTGGCGGTAGACGAAGTCGGAGTCGGCCGGGTCCTTCGGGAACGCTTCCCGGCACCACTCCTGGACGATCGGCAGCAGCTCGGCGTAGGTGTCGAACAGCCGATCCATGTCGCCCACGTACCGTGTGCCGAGCGTCGAGCTGAGGATCGCCGGATCGCGGTAGAAGCGGTACCGGCCGCCCAGCCTGGCGTCGTAGTTGATGTAGCGGGTCGACTGCTCGAGGTAGGCCATCAGCCGGCCCCACTCGAGGATTTTGGTCAGCAGGTTGGAGGCTTGCTCGCACGCCAGGTGCACCCCACCGAGCTGGGCCACCGAGTCGTCCCCGTACTCGAGGAAGACCGTGTCGTAGAGCTGCTCGGCCCTGGTCAGCCCCACCGTTGCGTCGATGGCGGCGTCGTCATCGATCTCCAGCTCGCCCACGAACTCATCGAGGAACAGGCGGCGCAGGCTCTTGGGGCTGCGGCTGTAGCGGGCGAACAGCGCCCCTTTGACCACCTCGGGGAGGTTGACGAGGGCGAAGACGGGGCCGTCGAGATTGGTGACGTAGCGGCGCAGCACGTCGGCCTCGGCGTCGGTCCAGGTCTCCTGGTGGTAGGGGGTGAAGGCCGACACAGGAAGCTCAAGGGTAGGGCCGCCTCCGCGCCCAGCGGGGGGACGGTCCACTACCTGCTGCTGAGCCGCGTCGTCTGCCTCGGGTCGTAGATGCAGACCACATCGTCGAGGTAGCCGAGCCTGACCGCCGTCTCGAGCATCGCCAGCCCCGAACCCCCCGTCGGGGCATGAGACGTCAGCACGACGAACGGGGGCGGGTTCTCAGTCGCCTTGAGGAGGGCACCGTTGGCGATCGCCTTCTTGAGCGTGTCAGTACGGAGCAACCCTGGTCGGGTTCCCTGGACGCTGCCCTTGTACTCGAACCAGATCCGGGCGCCCGATGGCGCTACCGCCTCGCAGTCGACCTCGACGCCGACGCCCGCGATGAGCACCTTGCCGACCCGGTGGTACCCCATCCCATCGAGTAGTAGGTCACATTGATCGGCGAAGTGCCGGCCTTGTTGGCCGGCCGACGCCTGAAACGAACTCAAGGCCGCTCGTCGAAGATGGGAGCGAGCCGGATCTCGACGGACGCGTACTCCTCGTCCACCAGCCGCTCGCTCCACACGGTCTCGTCCGGATAGGCATCGACGACCTCGCCGGTGGCATCCATCCATGCCACGACGGCATCGGCCCATCGCTCATCGAGCAGCGCCTGTCGGACCTCGTCGAGAGCGCCAGGCGATCCGAAGGCCTCGGGGGCTGTCTTGGCCACGAGCTGCAGCGCCAGGACGCGCCCAAGCACGGCATCGGAGTCAGCGATGAGCAGCTCAGGTGGGTCGCCGCGGGTCACGGCCACGGCGACTCGGCCCGGCCACTGTCGCGCTGGGCGCGAGTCGCTCATCGCCGCCGGGATGAGCCCTTGGCGAGCAGCCGAAGCTGCTGTTGACCATCAGCGGAAAGGAGTTCGATCACGGCTCGGATCGGCTTGTCGCGTCCAGTAACGGCATCGAGGGCAAGAGCGCCGGCGGTGCCGGCGGCCGGCCGGTCGGTCGTGAGCAGCACGAGGGGAACCCTTCGCTTCGCCGCGTGGAGGACCGCGGCCTTCCCAACCGCCTTCCACAGCGTGTCGGTGCGCTTGAGTCCGGGGCGGACACTGGTGAAGGCACCCGATACGTCGAAATACCAGTCGTTCTCAGTGCCGTCCTTGGCCACATAGTTGACCTCGACGCCGCTACCAACCGGCTTATCAGTCGCCACAATCTCGAAGCCGCACGCCTCGAGCACGTGGCGAGCGATCTCCTTTGCGGCCTTGCCCTCGCGCACCGCCCGTGCCTGAGGGTCCTCGGAGCTGTCTGCCGGAAGCGGGATGGCCGGTAGGACGACGCGAGGCGGCGGGATCTCCTGACGCTCGAGCGCTCCGCGCACGACTGCGATCCGCGCCTCGGCCGCGTCGACGTAGGCCTGATCGGTGTCATAGCCGACGTAGTGACGAGCGGTGCGGACGGCTGCCACGGCGGTCGTGCCCGAACCCATGAACGGGTCGAGTACGAGATCGCCTGTGTAGGTGTAGAGATCGATCAGCCGCTCGGGAAGACCAACCGGGAATGGTGCGGGATGGCCAAGTCGGGTCGCGCTCTCCGCAGGGATCTCCCACAGGTCGGTCGTCGCCTCCATGAAGTCCTCGCGTGACATCGAGGCGCCCGACGGCAGGCCCTTATCGTGACGCTGCCGAGCGGTGAGGGCGCGGTCGAACCGGCCCTTGCTCGCAACGATGACTCGCTCGGAGAGGTCGCGCAGCACCGGGTTGCCCGGTCGCTGAAACGAGCCCCATGCGCATGAACCCGCGGTACCGCGGGCCTTCACCCACACGATCTCCCCACGCAAGAGCAGCCGTAGGCGGTCCTGGAGAATGCCGATGACGTCGGCAGAAAGAGACCGATATGGCTTCCGTCCGAGGTTGGCCACATTCACGGCTATGCGGCCGCCGGGCTCGAGGGTGCGCACGCACTCGGCGAAGACCGCCTCGAGCATGTCGAGGTAGTCGCCATAGGTGGCCGGGATATGACCTTGGCCGAGGGCCTCCTCGTACTCCTTCCCGGCGAAGTACGGCGGCGACGTGACTACAAGGGCGACTGAGTCGTCAGCGACCTCCATCATCCTGCGAGCGTCGCCGACGAAGATGCGGTCGATCGCCTTGACCGGATCGACATGGGAATCCTTGGTCACCTCCGGTGCCACGAACCGTCGGTAGAACCCGGTGGCGTCGTGGTTCTCTCGCTTTGAGACCCCGAACGCGGAGGTGGAGGTCCCCTGCGATCGTTCGGTCACGGCCGGATCTCGGGTCACCCGCTGATGGTACGGGGACGGTGTGACAGCATCCGTGACCGTCGCTCAGGCGAGGTGGCGGCCGAAGAACTCGAAGACCTTCTGCCAGCCGTCAACGGCGGCCTCGACGCGGTAGTTGGGCCGGTGGACCGAGAAGAAGGCATGCCCGGCTCCCTCGTAGCTGTGGAGCTCGAAGTCCTTGCCCGCTCCCTGAAGTGCGGCCTCCATCTGGGCGACCATCTCGGGGCTCGGGTTGCGGTCCTCCGCACCGAACAGACCCAAGAGGGGGCAACCGATCTGGGCCGTGAGGTCGATCGGTGAGATCGGCCGTGCGTCGCTGAGCTGGTCGGGCGCCATCACCACGTTGCCGCCGTAGCAGTCGACGACCGCATCGAGGGTCAGCTGGGCGGCGGCCAGGTAGGCGTGGCGCCCGCCCGAGCAGTAGCCGATGACGCCGACCTTGCCATTGCTGCTCGTGCAGGCCCGCACGACGCCGGCGGCCGCCCCGACATCGCCGATCACCCGCCCGTCAGGTGGCCCACCCGCCGCCCGCGCCGCCGCGGCCGCCTCGTCAGGCGTGGCACCCGGGGCGTCCCGGTGATGCAGGTGCGGGCAGATGGCGAGATAGCCGTTGCGGGCGAAGGTCCGGGTGATCTCCTTCGACCCCTCGTCCCAACCAGGCATGTGATGGATGACGACGACACCGCCGTGGGGCCCGCTGTCCATGGGCCGGGCCAGGTACGCCGGGATCATGTCCCCGCCATGGCCTTGGATGTTGATCGTCTCCGACAGCATCCCGTCGTACATCAGGGGCCCTTTCGCTCGCTCACGTCATGGTCGAATGAGCGTCGCGCCTCGGTCAGCAACGACGCGTCACTCCAGAGGTCGGCGATGGTCATGGCCATGGCCTTGGCGCCCAGGATCACGGCCTCGTCGCCAGCCGCGGAACGGGCGTGCTCGGCGAAGTCGTGGGTGTGGATCGACACCCCGGCGGGAGCAACCTTGATCATCGGGTGGATCGACGGCACCAGGTAGCTCACGTTGCCCATGTCGGTGCTGCCGAGGACGCGGTGAGCACTGCTGGGCGTCTGCACCGGCCGGCCGAGGGCCTCGGCGTTGGCCGCGTACAACCGGCCGAGCACCGGGTTGTCGACCATGTCGGCGTATGGGCGGGACACGACACGGTGCTCGCAGCGGCAGCCGGTGGCGGTCGCACCCGCCTCCCAGCAGGCCGCCACCCGCGCGTGCAGCGGTTCGAGACTGGTGGCCGTCGCCGACCGCACGAGCCACTCCATGGCGGCATGCTCCGGCACCACGTTGGAGGCCTGACCACCATCGGTGAAGATGCCGTGGATGCGGTCGGTGGGCTCGATGTGCTGCCGCAGGGCGGCGATGTTCGAGTAGGCCAGCACCGCCGCGTCGAGGGCGTTCCGCCCCTTCCACGGGAAGGCGGCAGCGTGGGCGGCCTCACCGAACCACTCGACGTCGACCTTCACCAACGCGATCGTGTCCATCCAGAGCAGGTCGGCATCGGCGGGGTGGACCATCATCGCCGCGGCCAGGTCGTCGAACGCCCCGGCGTCGGCCATGTACTGCTTGCCGGCGCCGCCTTCTTCGGCCGGTGTGCCGAGGATCCGGACGCGGCAACCCACTTCGTCGGCCAGCGCGGCGGCTGCGAGCCCGGCACCAAGACCAGCGGCGGCGATGATGTTGTGGCCGCACGCGTGGCCCACACCGGGCAGCGCGTCGTACTCGCAGCACACCCCGATGTCCGGGCCCTCGGTTCCGACCCGCGCCTCGAACGCCGTCTCCAAACCGAACGCCGAGCGAGTGACATGGAGGCCCTGCCGCTCGAGGATCTCGGTGAGCAGCGAGTGGGCGTGGTGCTCCTCGAAGCACAGCTCGGGATGAGCGTGGATGTCGTGCGACGCGTCGAGCAGCGTCTCGGCCAGCTCGTCGACCCGGGCCGACAATCGTGCTTTGAGGGCAGCAGCCTCCATCGCCGGCGAGCGTAGGCGTCAGGCGTTCGCGCCGTTCACACCACGACCGTGAGCGCGTCGGGTTCGACGCGGGCAACGACATGGCGAGCGTGCCCCACCCGCACCCCGTCGAGGTACACCGGGGTGGCGCGCCCCAGGTCCCACTCCCCCGCCGGCACCCGCGTGGCCCGGATCGACGGGTGCGGGAGATGGGCGCCGAGCCGGAGCCGGCGCTCGACCGCGCGTCGCTGCCCGCGGGGAACCGATGCCACGGACACGTCGAGCAAGCCGTCGCCGGGGTGGGCCTTGGGGCCGAGGTTCCAGCGCCCCAGCCATGCGGCGTTCATCACGACCAGGGCCCGGCCCCGCCACCAACCGCGGTGGGCGGCGGCATGGGCGACGAACACGTGCTCCTCGCCGTCGAGGCTGACGACGCCGAGGTCGCACCGGAACGTCATGGCATCGGCGGACCGCAGTCGTTGGGCGTCGCCCCGCCCGCCGAGCGACCGGCACAGGTCACCACCAAGGAGCCCGATCGCCGGCACGGGACGCCCGGTCGCTCGGGCCGCGGCAACGATCGCGCCGGCTTCGGCATCGCTCCGCACGACGACACCATCGGCAGGAAGTGGTGCGGCGACGCCCCACGCCTCACCCTTCCGGATCGTCACCGGGAACCACCAGGGGCATCCGTACGTCGGGCGCTGCCACCACCGTGGCGGAGACGACGCCCCGATAGACCGCCTCGGCCGCTCGCCCGGCCGCGCTCCGTGTCGCCGCGACCGGCGCCACCTCGGCGAGCTGGCGGAGCAGGTCGACGAGCTGCTTGACCACCCGCACGAAGTCGCCACCGGAGAGCTCCTCGTCCTCCAGCACCTCGGGCAGGGCCTCGCCGGCGGCCCACGCGTAGGCAAGGGCCAGGAAGCCGGGATCGAGCTCACGGGTGCCGGGGAGCCCGGCCGCCTCCTCGTCCTCGGTCAGCTCGGCGTACAGCGCTTCAAGCGCGACCCACCGCCGGTGGACGTCTTGCGAGGGGAACCACGGCGCCGGGCCGTCACCCGGCCCGCGCCGCTCGTACACGAACGTCGACACCAGGCCGGCCAGCGCCGCCGGCTCGAGGCCGTCGAACAACCCCCGGTGGAGCGACTCGGCGAGCAGCAGATCGGCCTCGTGGTAGAGCCGCGAGAGCTGCTCACCCTTTGGCGTCAGCGCCCAGCCGGCGAGGTAGCCACGATCCTCGAGCAGCCGGAGCACGCGGTCGAACTGGCGGGCGATGGTGGCCGACCGCCCCCGGACCTGCCGCTCGAGGGTGGCCTTCTCGCGCTCCAAGCGGTCGAGCTGGCCGGCTGCCCGGCGGTGTGACGGGAGGTCGGGGCACGATGCCACCGGGTGGGCGTCGACCGCGGCCGCGAAGCCGTCGAGCTCGGGATCGACGCCGGAGCCGTCGTCGCCATGAGCGTCGTCGAGGCGGACGGCCCGGAGCTGGCCGGCGACCTGGCGCTGGAAGCTCGAGCTGTTGGGGAGGTACGGCACCGGCAGCTCCACCCGGCCGAGTGGGCGCGGCAGCGTGTCGAAGTCGCCGGGCCCCAGGGTGTGCCGATTGCGCTTGGCGGTCAGCACCTTGAGCTGCATCGCTCCCCGGCGCGGTGTCGCCGACAGCACCACCGCCGGGCCGGCGTGGGTGCGCACCACGTCGCCCGGCCGCAGGCGGGCCAAGGCATCGTCGATGCGCCGGCTCATCGATGGGCGGGCGGCTCGGGCATCGGCGAGACGGCGCTGGGCATCGAGGTAGGTCGCTACGTCGCCGCGGTCGCACACGAGTTGTGACCGCGCCGCGGCGATGCGCTCCAGCGTACGGTCGAGCCGGCTCTCCAACCGGACGATGTCGCGGTCGGCCTGGTACTGGGCGAACGACAGGTTCAGCAGGTGGTGGGCCTCGTCGGGCTCATACCGGCGGACCAGGTTGGCGGCCATGTTGTAGGTCGGCCGGAACTGCGATGCGATGGCGAACGTCCGGGTCGACACCAGGTTCGCCACCTGCTCGAAGGTGACGAACGGCGACCACAGCACGATGGCGTAACCGACCTCGTCGATGCCCCGCCGGCCGGCCCGCCCGGTGAGCTGGGTGTACTCCCCTGGTGTCAACAGCTGATGGCGTTCGCCAGTGAACTTCGAGAGCTTCTCCAGCACCACCGCTCGCGCTGGCATGTTGATGCCGACCGACAGGGTCTCGGTGGCGAACACCACCTTGACCAGGCCGGCGGTGAAGCAGGCCTCGACCGCCTCCTTGAAGGCGGGGACCATGCCGGCGTGATGGGACGCGATGCCGGCCTCCATCCCCGAGAGCCAGCGGGCCCAGCCCAGCACGTCGAGGTCGTCGTCGCCGAGCGATGCCACCCGCTCGTCACAGATGGCCCGAATGCGCTGCCGCTCCTCGTTCGAGGTCAGTCGGATGCCGGCGTCGAGACAGGCGCCGACCGCGTCGTCACACGCCGCCCGGCTGAAGATGAAGTAGATCGCGGGCAGCATCCGCTCCTCGAAGAGCCGGTCGACCACCTCCACCCGCCGAGGGGTGTACAGCCGGCGCCCGCCGGTCGGCGCGCCCCGCTCGTGACGGCGCCTGGGCCCGCGTACCGCAGCAGCGTCGAGCCGGCTGGCTTCGGGGTTGGGACGACCATCGACCAGCGTCGGTAGCAGGTGGAGCCGCTCGCTCCCCCGGTCGCCCGCGAGGTAGAGGTTGTGCAGCTCGATCGGCCGGCGCTCCTCGATCACGGCCGCGGTGGGCCCTCGGACCGTCGAGATCCAGTCGGCGAGCTCCTCTGCGTTCGACACCGTTGCCGACAGGCACACGAGCCGGACCGAGCGCGGAAGGTGGATGATCACCTCCTCCCACACCGGGCCCCGGTAGGCGTCCTGGAGGTAGTGCACCTCGTCGAGCACGACGTACTCGAGCCCGTCCAGCGTCGAGGAACCGGCATAGATCATGTTGCGCAGGACCTCGGTGGTCATCACCACGATCGGTGCCTCGCCGTTGATGCTGTTGTCGCCGGTCAACAGACCGACGCGATCGGCGCCGTACACCCGGACCAGGTCGCCGTACTTCTGGTTCGAGAGCGCCTTGATGGGCGCCGTGTAGAAGGTCTTGCGGCCGGCGCCCAGGGCGCTGGCGATGGCGTGTTCGGCGACGACCGTCTTGCCCGATCCGGTCGGAGCGGCGACGAGGACCGACTGGCCCTCGTCGAGCGCGGCGATGGCGCGGCGCTGGAACTCGTCGAGCTCGAAGTCGTACTGGAGCGCTCCCCCCGCGTCAGTCATGTCAGGCCCTGCTCACTCCCGCCGCAAGACGAATCGGCCGATGAGGATGGCCACCTCGTAGAAGATGCACATGGGGATGGCCATGGCGAGGAGGGTGATCGGATCGCCCGACGGCGTGATGATCGCATCGACGACGAAGATGCCCACGATGGCCCACCGGCGACTCGAGGCGAGTCGCTGCCAGGTCAGGATGTGGGCCACCTCCAGGAAGACGAGGATCACCGGGAACTCGAAGCCCAGCCCGAAGATCACCATCATGAGGAGGAGCAGGTTGAGGTACTTGCCCGGGGTGTACAGGAGCTCGAGATCCTGGCCACCGAAGGCGGCGAAGAACTGCAGGGTCTTGGAGAAGGTGACGATGGCGAGACCGGCGCCGGCGAGGAACAGGAGCACCGATGACGCCACGAACGGCACCGCGTAGCGCTTCTCCTTGGCGTAGAGGCCGGGCGTCACGAACCGCCACAGCTGCCACAGGACGATCGGCGAGGCAAAGAGGAACCCGAGGTAGCTCGCCAGCTTGAGCCTGATCGTCATCGACTCGAGCGGGTCGGTCACCACCAGGCGGCACGCCGAGCCCGGTTGGTAGTGGTGCTTCACCGAGCAGTACGGATCGACCATCCAGCTCAGCACCCGGCTGTACAGGAAGAAGCCGATGACGCCGCCGATCGCCACCGCGATGGCGGCCTTGATCACCCGGGCGCGGAGCTCGGCGAGGTGCTCCACGAGCGTCATCGCGTGCGACGGATCGGGCGGCTGGTGCCGCCGCCTCCACGGAAGGAGCATCAGGGCGTCGGGTCGGCGCCGCCGGGCTCCTGGATGTCACGCTCGTGGACGTCGACGACCTCCGGGATCCCCTCGATGGGGGGATGGATGATGGGTGTCTCGAGCGGCGGGTCCTGCCCGACCTTGCTCACCGAGTCCATCGCCTCGCGCATCTCCGCCTGGAAGCCGCCAGAGAGGCGGCGCAGCTCGGCCATGGCCTTGCCCAGCTGGCGGGCGGCTTCGGGAAGCCGCTGCGGCCCGAGGATGATCAGGGCCACGAGGAGGATCACCAGCAGCTCTGGCGTCCCGACGTTGAACACCCGGCGATCGTACTGGGGGGTCTGTGAACTCCCGGTAGCGGGCGTGTGTCGCCGATTACCGCTTTCGCAGGTCGCCGGCGAGGGCCCGGCTCCGCGTCACCTCGGCCCGCACCCGGGCCAGCGACACATGGAGCTCGCCGAAGCGGGCCACCTCGTCGGTGAGGGCCCTGGCCTCGTTCCGAGTCCCCCGGAGGAGGGAGACGAGGGCAACCGCGCCGAGGGCGATGATCGCCGTCGGCACGATCCAGAGCGGGCTCATGTTTCCTACCTTTCCACCATCGCGGCCAAGGTGGCGAACCAGTTCTCGTCGTCGAGGAGCTCGTGGAAGGCGAGCAGGTCGTCGTGGTCGAACGGGATGCCCACCGGGCGCTCACGCAGCTCGAGCGGCATCGACCAGGTCTCGAGCTTGACGCCCGACGAGACCAGGAGGTCGATGATGCGCTGCTCGGCCGGCTTGCTCACGGTCATCCGGCAGCCGGGGCAGCGGAAGGCGTACGCGCCGTTGTTGTCGTCGGCGCAGACCCGGACGGTCACGTCCACGGTGGTCAGCTCCACGTCCCCGCAGTCGGGGCAGCTCGCACGAATCGTCGCCATCGTCGCTCCTCAGTCGATTGCTCGAATCTCTGATCGGCCGGTGCGGGCGGTTCCTTGAGCGCAACCGGCGGAACTCACCGAGCGTGGTGGGAGGAGGGCATCGGCGACCGACAGCGGGCCGGACATCGGTGCTGTGCGTGGCAACCTGCCGCTGTGGCCCCACGGTTGCCCAGCCTGCTCGACCCCCCGATCGGCTTCGCCCACCGCGGCGCCCGGGCCCACGCCCCCGACAACACCCTCGAGGCCTTCGCTCTCGCCGTGCGCCTCGGGGCGACGGGGCTCGAGACCGACGCGTGGCTCACGGCCGACGGCGAGGTCGTTCTCGACCACGACGGCGTTGTCCGCACCGGCATCCGCCGCCGCCGGATCGGCGATTTGCGGCGCGACCAGCTGCCGGCGCACGTACCCACGCTCGGGGAGCTCTACGAGGCCGTCGGCCCGTCGGTGTCGCTCTCCGTCGACGTCAAGGACGGCGCCGCCGCGTCGGCGATCATCAGCGTGGCGCGGGAAGCAGGCGCCGACCGTGGCCGGCTCTACCTGTGCTCGGACTCCTGGGAGGGTGCCAGCGCCTGGCGCCGGCTCGATGACGACGTCCGGCTCGTGCACTCGACCCGCCTGCGCCGCATGACGGACGGCCCGGAGCGCCACGCGGCCACCTTGGCCGAGGCGGGCATCGATGCGGTGAACATGCCGTATCCCGATTGGACGGGCGGGCTGACGACCCTGTTCCACCGGTTCGGCCTCTGGTCGTTCGGCTGGGACGCCAACCACGAGCGACAGCTGCGGGAGCTCCTCGCCATGGGCATGGACGCCGTGTACTCCGACCACGTCGACCGCATGGTCGACGCGCTGCGCTCGGTCGCCGGCTGAGCCGTTACAGGAGGCTGAAGCGCTGCACCGGCCAGATGCGGACGAAGGCGCGGCCCACGATCAGGTCCTCGTTGATCGGCCCGAAGATCCGTGAGTCCTCCGAGTCGTTGCGGTTGTCACCCATGACGAAGATCTGGTGCGGGCGGATCTGCCGCCGGTCGAGGTTCTCCGTGGTGTCGCCCTTGTCGATGTAGGGCTCCTCGAGGCGGCGGCCGTTGATGTAGACCACGCCGTCCTTGGCCTCGATGACATCGCCGGGGAGACCGATCACCCGCTTGATGAGATCCTTGATGCCCTCGGCCCCGGCGTTGGGCGGCCGCCTGAAGACGACGACGTCCCCACGGTGGATGTCGTGGACGTGGTAGCTCACCTTGTTGACGAGCACCCGGTCGCCCTTGTCGAGGGTCGGATACATAGACAGCGACGGGATGAAGAAGGCCTGGATGAGGAACGTCTTCACCAGGAAGGCGGCGACCAGTGCGCCGGCGACGATCGCCACCCACTCGAGGGCGTTGCGGACCTGCTTGTCGGGCGGGCGCACGGGCGCGCGCACGTCGCCTCCGAACGCGCCGTCTGTCACAGGGCGATGACGCTACCGGGCGCTGTAGCGGGCGAGGACACGGGTGGCGGCCTCGGCCGCAGCGGCCGGCGCCCCGTCGACGACCCGGGCGTGGGGACCCAGCCGCAACAGCAGCCGATCGAGCCACGCTCGCTCCCCTGCCACCAACGTGACCCGCAGGCGGCCGCCTGACCGCTCCTCGGCGTGCTCGATGGGGTACTGCTCGGCGACCCAGCGGGCCCGCGGCGCCAGGTCGAGCACGACGCGGGGGTCATCCGGCCGGGGGTCGAACACCTGGGGCGCCGACGGCTTGCGGGGCGGCACGAACGTCTTGTCCAGCACAGCGAGCTCGGCGATCCGGTCGACGCGGAACCGGCGCTCAGCACCGGCCAGGTGGCAGAAGCCGGTGAGGTACCACTCGCCCTCGGCGGTGAACACCGAGTGGGGCTCGACCACTCGCCGGGTGCGCTCGTCGCGGCCGTAGACGTAGTAGTCGATCTCGACCTGGCGAGCCTGCTCGACCGCATCGCGGAGCGAGGCCAGCACCCCTTCGGGCACGGCACCGAGGCGCACGTCGAGATCCTCACCGAGCTCGACGCCGAGCACACCAGCCACCTTGCGGAGCCCGCGCGCCAGGGCCCCTTCCGGGTCGGCGCCCGGCACCGCCAGGATGGCCGCCCCGGCAGCCACGAGGGCCAGCCCTTCGTCGGGACTCAGGCGGAACGGCCGGTCGAAGTACTCCGCGTACCGGATCCACACCCGTCCCTCGTCGATGACCACGTCCATGAGCGAGTCGGGGGTGAAGGGGTGAACCCCGCAGCAGAACACCATCTCGAGGTCGGCCAGGAGGTCGTCCTCGGCGACGTTGAAGCGGCGGCAGACCTCCTCGACCGTCGGCCCGTCGGCGGCCACGACCCACGGCACGATGGCGAGCAACCGGCGCAACCGGTCGCCGGCACTGGGGCGGGCCATCAGCCGCCCACCATGCCGGTCAGCCACGCCACCAGGTCGTCGCGCAGGTCGGGCGGCGCGAGCACCTCGGCATGGTCGAGGAACCCGAGGACGAAGGACCGGAAGCCGTCACGGTTGCTGACCGCCACCTCGACCACGATCGAGCCATCGGGGCGGGTGGCGGCAACCGCCGCCGGGCCGAGCTGGTCGACGGCCCACCGGGCCTGCTCGGCGTCGATCGCCATCCGCGCCAGCACCGGCTCGTCGCCTCCGAGCTCCCACGGCTGGGCAGTCCGGTCGGGCATGGTGGCAGGGCGCTCGAAGCTGCCGGGCTCGCCCAGCTCCACGTCACCGTCGACGCGGTCGAGGCGGAACTGGCGGGGGGCGTCGCGATCGTGGTCGCGCCCGTCGAGGTACCAGTGACCGCGCGAGAAGGCCAGGCGGTAGGGATCGACGAGCCGCGACCCGCCGCGGTACGAGAACCGCACCGGTGCCCGCTGGGCGATGGCGCCGAAGAGCGGCACCAGCTGGGGAACCGACGGGATAGCCGCGAGCGTCGCCGTGCCGGTGCCGGGCTCGGGCGCGCCGCCCAGCTTCCACAGGGCCTGGGTACCGGGCAGGCCGTCGAGCCGGACGGCAGCGAGGGCGAGGTGGATTGCCCCCAGCTCGTCGGCCTCCAGCCCAGGATCGCGAAGGACGTAGTCCTGGCGCTTGATCTGGTAGCCCTGCTCGACCGGCTCGCTGCCCGGCAGGTCGATCAGGGTGACGGGGATGCCCATGTCGCGCAGCGCTTCCTTGTCGCGCTCGAACGCCCGCTGGAAGGTCGCCCTGCCTTCGGTCGGATCGGGATAGCCCGGCACCCGCTCGGCGATGTCTGCGCTCGTCAGCGGTCGCGACGTCGTGAGTAGCGCGGCCGTCAGGTTGAGCAGCCGCTCGAGGCGAACGTTCGCGGAGCTCGACGCCATGGTGGCCTCAGGCTAGGAGCGGGATCACGGCAGCAGCGCGGCAGCCGTGCCGGCAGCACCCGCGACCGCGTAGAAGCCGGGATCGTCGGCGGGGCCACGGCCCATCGACGTGACCTCGACGCCGCGCCCGGCGAGGAGAGCCGGGACGTCCGGCGTGTCGACGGCAACGACGCGGTGGCGGACGGCGAGGCCCGCAGCCTCGAGGTCGGCGCGCACCCGCGCCTCGAACTCGCCCTTCGGCACCGGCAGGGTGACCCGGGCATGGGTGCCGAGGGCCAGCGCCGTGGCCGAGTGGTGGCTCACGCCCTGATGGCGCAGGCGCTCGTCGGCGAGGGAGAAGCGCAGCGCGGCGATCGGGCGCCCGGCAAGCAACGCCGTGGTGTCGAGCACGTGGCCGACGTCGAGCGCCGAGTAGCCGAGCCGGGTGGCCGTCCCGACCACGCCAGGGCCCATGGCGACGATGGCGAGATCGGCAGCGGCCACCTCGCGAGCGGCGACCAGCGCCGAGGCCACCGTCACTGCCTCGTGGTCGCCACCGAAGGCGTGCCCGGTCGTGATGGTGGCGTCCAGCAAGCCCGCCTCACGGGATCGCACCACCAGATCGGAGAGGGCCATGGGCAGCGACGCCCCGTCGGTCATCACGTAGACGATCCGAGCGTCGGGCCGGGCGTGCTTGAACGCCGCCGCCACGCACGGCAGCTGGCTGTGCAGTGCGCAGGCGACGACCGGCATGCGGCCGAGGTCGTCGGCCTCGGCCAACCGCCCGGCCTCGAGCTCCTCGACCGAGCCGGTGTCGGCCTGCAGGCTCGTGTACCGCAGCTTCATGACATGACCAGGCCCGGCCGCCCGCCACTCGTCGCGCGACAGGTTCCAGTGCACGACGTGCCACCCACCGGTGCCGAGCCCGAGCTCCACCGCGGTGGTGTTCATCACCACCCGGTCCCCTACTGCCACCGGACCGACCAGTTCGGTGAGCACATACGCCCGCTCGCCGTCGACCACCACCCGCTGCAGGCCAGGCCGTTCGAGGAGGATCTCCTCGACCACACCGGACCGGAACGAGGGCACGGCGACACTTTCGCACGCCGACCGGGAGCGACATCTCATTCGGGGTGGCTCCGCGGAGCCACCCGCTCACCCGTCTGTGACTGTCACACCCCCCGAGGACAATTGGTGCATGACGGATGACATGCCCCTCGAACGGTTGGAAGCCGAGATCACCACGTTGGCGGCCCATCTGGCCGCTGGAACGTGCCGGTGGCTCCTGCTCGTGGCCGAGTTCGACCGCCGACGCGGCTGGGAGTCGTGGGAGTGCCGGTCGACGGCGGAGTGGCTCTCGTGGAAGTGCGGGATCGCCTACCGGACGGCACGCGATCAGCTCCGGGTCGCGCAGGCCCTCACCGGGTTACCTCAGCTGACCGCCGCGTTCGGCCGAGGCGAGGTCTCCTACTCGCAGGTGCGGGCCATCACCCGGGTGGCCACGGTCGAGACCGAAGGCGCGCTCGTCGACCTGGCCAAGGCCAGCACCGCCGCC
>JAEKLB010000064.1 GCA_019510095.1 Acidobacteriota bacterium
ACAACGCGATGACCACCGTCTTCGCCTACTCCTGGGACGTGACGCCCGAGGAGTACCGCAGGGCGACGGAGGTCACGTACCTCGGGCAGGTCCACGGCACGCTCGCCGCGCTGCGTCGGATGCGACCCCGAGACCAGGGGACGGTGTGCAACGTCGGCTCGGCATTGGCGTTCCGGGCGATCCCCCTGCAGGCCGCCTACTGCGGTGCCAAGTTCGCCGCAAGGGGCTTCACCGAAGCAGTCCGGGCCGAGCTGCGCCACGACGGCAGCCACGTACAGATCACCACCGTCCACCTCCCTGCGGTCGACACCCCCCAGTTCGGTTGGTGCCGGAGCCGGCTGCCGAAGCACCCCCAACCGGTGCCGCCCACCTACGCGCCCGAGGTCGCCGCCGAGGCCATCGTCGCCGCCTCGCTCCGGCCCCGGCGCCAGAAGGTGCTCGGCGGCTTCAACCACCTCGTCGTCGCCGCGAGCAAGGTCGCACCGGGGATCCTCGACCACTACGTCGCTCGCACCACCGTTGCCGCCCAGCAGGCAGCATTCGACGCCTCGCCCGATCGCCCCGACAACTTGTGGGCGCCGGTCGACGGCGAGGGTGGCGCCGACCGCGGCGCGCGGGGGATCTTCGCCGACCAGGAAGGCGGCATGGCCAACCGGCGATGGTTGGCCAGCGTTCCCGCTCTCGTTGCCGAGGTCGGCCACGCCGCGTTCGACCGCCTGCGGGAAGTCGCCGGCCGGCCATGATCGGCCGAGTCGGCCGATGGCTCGACGACCGTCTGGGGCTGGCCCGTTTCACGCGATCCGCGCTCGACAAGATCTTCCCCGACCACTGGTCGTTCATGTTGGGGGAGATCGCCTTCTACTCCTTCGCGGTGCTCGTGATCACTGGTGTCTTCCTCACCTTCTTCTTCGATCCGAGCTTGAAGGATGCGACCTACCACGGCCGTTACCTGCCGCTGCACGGGGTGCACATGTCGGCCGCCTACGCGTCGGCGGTGCACCTCAGCTTCGATGTCCGGGCCGGGCTGCTGATGCGCCAGATGCACCATTGGGCGGCACTCGTCTTCCTCGGCGCCATCGTGTTGCACCTGTGCCGGGTGTTCTTCACCGGCGCGTTCAGGCGCCCCCGCGAGCTGAACTGGGTCGTCGGGGTGACGTTGCTGGCGTTGGCGATGGCGAACGGCTTCGCCGGCTACTCGCTGCCCGATGACCTGCTGTCGGGGACCGGCCTGCGGATCATGTACTCGATCGTGTTGTCGATCCCCCTCGCCGGGACGTGGCTGGCGTTCGCCATCTTCGGCGGCGAGTTCCCGTCCGACCACATCATCTCCCGGCTCTACGTCATCCACATCCTGCTCGTGCCGGCACTCATCGCCGGCCTCCTTTCGGTGCACCTGGCCGTCCTGTGGCACCAGAAGCACACCCAGTTCCCCGGCCGGGGTCGCACGAACGACAACGTCGTCGGCTCCCACCTGTGGCCCACCTACGCGGCCCGGTCGGTCGGCCTGCTGGCGATCGTGGCCGCGGTGATCGCCTTGGCCGGGGGGTTGGCCCAGATCAACCCGATCTGGCTCTACGGCCCGTTCCACCCGGCCTCGGTCACCACCGCCGCCCAACCCGACTGGTACGTCGGATGGCTCGAGGGCGCGCTGCGCCTGTTCCCGCCGTGGCGGATCACGGTGTTCGGCTACACCGTGCCCGAGGTGTTCTGGCCCGGGATCGTGCTGCCCGGCATCACCTTCGGGTTGCTGTACGTGTGGCCCTTCCTCGAGGGGCGCGTCACTGGCGACGACCGCCGGGAGCACCATCTGCTCGACCGCCCGCGGAACCGGCCGGTCCGCACCGCGCTCGGGGTGAGCACGCTGGCGTTCTACCTGACGTTGTTCGTGGCCGGCTCGCAGGACATCCTGGCCCAGAAGGCTGGCGTCTCGATCGCGCCCGTGACCCGCACCTTGCAGGTGCTCGTCTTCGCCCTGCCCCTCGCCGCCGGGCTGCTGGCGTGGCGCGTCGCTCGTGACCTGCACGCGGCGGACCCCGACCACGAGCGCGGCGACCAACGCACATGGCCCACGGAGCGGCGGCCTGCCAGACCCGCGGCCACGCCGGCGGCCGCCCGCACCAGCACCGGAGCACCGATCGCGACAGTCGCCAAGGCCAGTGCCACCGGGTTCCTCGCGGGGGTGGTCACCACCGTCGCCGCCCTCGTCGCCGGCTGGCGATCACGCCGGCACCGCTGACGGTTGCTCGTCGGAGGCCAACCATCCGGCGAAGAGCACGACGGCGGCGAGCACGTAGGTGAGTCCCATGCCCGACCACATGAGGACGCCGGCGAGCTGCTGGTCGTGGAGGTCGCCGTACGCCGGGTACCAGGGTCGAGGCGCCAGCAGCAGACCAGCCCCGAGGGCGGTGCCCGGGAAGCCGGCGACGAACACAGCCAGGGCGCCGCCGCCGGAGCGGCGCCCACCGGCGACCGACCAGAAGAAGACCACCGCCGTGGCGGTGAACGTGAGGTGCTCGAGCCCGTGGACGAGGGTGTGGCGCACGGCGGCGTCGTAGAGCACCGGCAGGTGCCAGGCCCACAGGACCGCGCCTTGTCCCCCAGCGGCGACGAGCGTCCAACCCAGCCAGTGGTGGTCATGCATCCGTCGCGCCCGCCGCCAGAGGTCGAGGCCGGGGCGCCGGATCTTCGGCGGAAGGGCCCAGAGCATGGTCGGCAGCGGCGCGCCGGCGGCCAACAGCGGCGCCGCCCCGCCCCACAGGAGGAGGTGCTGGACCATGTGGCCAGCCAGCGACCGGTGGGCAACGCCGTCGAGGGCAGTCGTGGAAAGCCAGACGATGACGAGCCCGGCGGCGAACGACCTCGGCTGCCACGGTGCCGGTCGCCATCGCCGGAGCCCGAGGCCGTAGAGCACTGCGCCCCCGCCGGCGGCCACCACGGCGAGGTCGGGTAGGCCAGGCGCCACGAGCAGCGTCGCGGTCAGCACCGGTGGACCAGGGCGACGTACGACCCTTCGCCGATGATCAGGAGCAGGTTGAGAGCACCTACGAGCAGCCCGAGACGGCCGAGGAACCGGAGCCGGGCAGGACGATCGGTGCCGTCGTCGTCGGCAGCGGGCAGCCGGGCGAACGACCACGCGCCCGCCAGGGCGATCAGGACGACAGCAGCGCACGCCGCCGTGATGGCGTGCATGGCCCAGATCGTGGCCGGGCGCACGCACGCCTCGCGGGCGAGCGAGGCCTCGGCCACGAGATGGACGAGCCAGGCCGGGATGCCGGCCATGGCCGCCCACCAGGCACGGGTCGATCCCGGCGTCATCGCCAGTGGGGGGAGAGGTAGGCGACGGGGAACACGAACAGCCACACCGCGTCGACGAAGTGCCAGTACATGGCGAATGCCGTCAAGGTGAGGTGCCGCTCGGGGCTGAGCTTGCCGAGCCACGCCTTCAGCTGGACGACGGCGTTCATGGCGACGCCGACCACCACGTGCGCGGTGTGGAGGCCGACCAGCGTGTAGAAGGCCGAGCCGTAGGCGTTGTCGCGCCAGCCGAAGCGCAGATCGGCGAAGTCCTTGGCGGTCGCGGCCAGGAACGCCAGTCCCATCAGACCACTGAGGAGGAGGGCAGCTCGCACGACGCCCTGGCGGTCGCGGCGGATGGCGCGCTCGGCCGCCAGCATCGGCACGCTCGAACCCCACAGCACGAAGCTGAACGGAAGGGCGATGGTGAGGTCGGGTGGGGCGATCCCGCCTTGCGGCCAGGTGCCCGACGACGCCCGGAGGAACAGGTAGCTGGCGATGAGAATGGCGAAGATCGTTGCTTCGGTGGCGATGAGCGTCGCCACGCCCCACCATGCCGCCGGGCGAGTCGAGCGGTTGTCGGTCCGGACCAGGGTCGCCGTGGTCATACGGCGTCCAGCTCGGTTCGCCACGCCCAGAGCAGGCCGTTGACGGCGGCCAGCGCGAGGCCGAGGCCCCAGATCACCGAACGGTCGACCAACAGCCCGAGGAAGACCACGCCGATGGCGCAGGCGAGCAGGAACGGCACAACGGTGTCGAGCGGGACGCGGAGGTGGCCTTCGGGGCGGGTGTCGGCGCCGCTGGTCCAGGGGGTCGTCCGGGTTCGTGCTCCGTCCGGTCCGAGGCTGCGGCCGGCGGGGTCGTCGGTTGTCTCGGCCCACGTGAGCGCGCCCTTGTCCCAGAGCGGGTGACGGCTGGCAACCACTGGGATGGCGGTGAAGTTGTGATGCGGTGTGGGCGAGGCGGTCGCCCATTCGAGGGTGTCGGCGGCCCACGGGTCAGCGGTGGCGGGGGCTCCCCGGAAGCGGCTCCAGGCGATGTTGACGAACGTGAGGCCGGTGCCCAGCCCGAAGAACCCCGACGCCGCAGAGACCAGGAGGTTCAGATGGTCCCAGCCGAGGCTCGGGTCGTAGGTGTAGACGCGGCGGGGCATCCCCTCCATGCCGAGCAGGTGCATGGGGAAGAAGGTGATGTTGAACGCGACGAACATCACCCAGAAGCTCCACCGGCCGAGGCGCTCGCTCAACATCCGGCCGGTCATCTTCGGCATCCAGTAGTAGAGGGCACCGAAGATCGGGAAGACCACCGCCCCGTTCAACACGTAGTGGAAGTGGGCGACCACGAAGTAGGTGTCGGTCACCTGCCAGTCGAACGGCATGACCGCCACCATGACCCCGGTCACCCCGCCGAGGAGGAAGATGACGAGGAACCCGATGCAGAAGAGCATCGGCGTGGTGAAGGTGACGCGACCCGACCACATGGTGGCGATCCAGGCGAAGAAGAGCACGCCACTCGGGATGGCGATGATGAGGCTGGCGGCAGAGAAGAACGACATGGCCATGGCGGGCATGCCGGTGGCGAACATGTGGTGCACCCACACACCGAAGCTGATGAACCCGACCCCGACGAGCGCGGTGGCCACCCAGAGGTAGCCGGCCAGCTTTCGCCGGCTGAACACGGCGATCATGGTCGAGACCATGCCCGTGGCCGGGATGAACAGGATGTACACCTCGGGGTGGCCCCAGAACCAGAAGAGGTGCTGGTACAGCAGGACGTTGCCGCCGCCAGTGGGGTCGAAGAAGCGGGTGCCGAACAGCCGGTCCAGCTCGAGCAGCCCGGCGGCCAGGGTGATGGCCGGCACCGCGAAGATCACCATGAAGCCGAACACCAGCATCGACCACACGTAGATCGGCATACGGTTCAACGTCATGCCTGGGGCCCGCATCTTGAAGATGGTGACGATGAAGTTCACGGCGCCGACGGTCGTGGAGATGCCGGTGAAGACGACCCCGAGCCCCCAGAAGTCCATGCCGACACCGGGATTGAACGTCGGGTTGGTATAGGGCACATAGGCGAACCATCCGCCATCGGGCATGTGCCCGCTCACCAGGCTGGCGCCGATGAACAGCCCGGAGAGGACAAAGATCCAGTAGCTGAACGCGTTCAAGCGCGGAAAGGCCATGTCGCGTGAACCGATCATCAGCGGCACGAGGTAGTTCCCGAAGCCGGCGAGCACGGGCGTGTTGAAGAAGAAGATCATCAGCGTGCCGTGCATGGTGAAGAGCTGGTTGTAGGCGCCCGGTCCCAGCAGGTGGTTCTTGGGCTCGGCCAGTTGGGCCCGCATCACCAAGGCAAGCAGCCCGGCGATCACGAAGAAGACGAACGCGGTGTAGATGTAACGGACGCCGATCCGCTTGTGGTCCACCGACGTGAGGAACCCGACGATGCCAGCGGGGTCCTCCCACGCCGAGCTGACGGCGTGAGGATCTGCCGGAGGCGTGATCTCGGCGCTCATCAGCGCAGGCCGCGGAGGTAGGCGACGATGGCGTCGAGCTGGGCACGGGAGAGGGGCACCGCTGGCATGAGGGCCCCTCGCTTGAGCGACTGCGGGTCGGTGATCCATGCCCGGAGCTCAGCCGCAGTGTTGTCGACGGTGTCGCCGGCGAGGGTCTGCCGGCTGGCGAGATGGGTCAGGTCGGGACCCTTCGTGCCGACCGCCTCGGTGCCGCGCACGGTGTGGCATCCCGCGCACGCCGACTGCTCGAACACCGTGCGGCCGGTGGCGTCGAGCGCGCCTGCCCGCTGGCCTGCCAACCAGGTCTCGAAGCGGGCCGGGGATTCGGCCACCAGCAGGAAGTGCATCTTGGCATGCTCGAGGCCGCAGTACTCCGCGCACAGACCCTGGTACACACCTGCCTGGCGCACGGTGAAGCGCAGGTCGTTGTGTTGGCCGGGGATCAGGTCGACCTTCCCGGCCAGGTCGGGAAGCCAGAACGAGTGGGTGACGTTGTCGGAGTCGAGCCCGATGTCGAGGGGCCGGCCGACCGGCACATGGATCTCGTTCGCGGTCACGACCCCGGTGCCCGGGTAACGAACGTCCCACCACCAGCGCCGGCCGACGACCTCGACGCGGAGCTCGTCGGGCTTCCTGATCCGAAGGTGGGCGGTGGCGTCGACGGTGGCAACGGCGACGACCAGGAGCACGACGACGGGGAGGGCGACGCCGCCGGCGGCGATCCACCAGTCGTCACCCAGTGACGAGGGCCCGGGCCGGCGCACCAGGGCGACGACCACGAGACCGACGACGACGATCACCACGACGACGGCCAGCCCGAGCAGCAACCACCAGACCCCCACCAGGCGGTGGCTCTCGGAGCCGTCGCCGTGCAGGATGGACGGGCCGGCGGCGGCGAGGAGCATCACCGGGTCCAGAACCCCGGGCCGACGGGTGTGGGGAAGTCGCCGGTGGCGCGGAGCACGCCGTCGCTGCCGATGCGGATCGGCAGCTGCGGAAGGGGTGAGGCGGCGGGACCGAACACCGGCTCGGCCCCGTGCAGCACGTCGAAGGCCGACTGGTGGCAGGGGCACAGGAGCTGATGCAGCTCGGCCTGGTACAGGCCGACCGGGCAACCGGCATGGGTGCAGACCTTCGAGTACACGATCAGCCCGTCAGGCGACCAGGTCTCGCGTCCCGGAGCCGGTTCGAGGAGCTCGACCGGCACCCGCATGAGCACTGCCTGCCCATCGGCGGCGTCGACGTGGCCTTCGGGGAACACGGTGAGCAGTCCATCGGTGGGGACGTCGTCGGCGCGCACCGGTGTCCCGTCCTCGGTCACGACACGAAGGCCGTCGCGCCACGGTGTGTGGTTCAAGGCCGCGCCCGGCTTGGGGCCCAGCGATCGGAGCGGGAAGAGGGCGGCCAGGCCGAGCGCGCCGGCGGCCAGAGCGAGGCCTCGCCACAGCAGAGTGCGTCGTTCGAGGACCTGGTCGCGGTCGAAGGCCGCCTCAGCTGCGATCCGCTCCCGTTCGGAGTTCGCCAGGGCGTGGCGGGACTCGGCGAAGGTGCCCTGGTGGAGCAGCTTGTTGGCCCAGGCGACCAGAGCGAAGCCGATGGCAGCAAAGGCGGTCGCCAGCAGCAGGCCTTCCAGCTGGGTCTGGCCCCCCTGCCAGTACACGGCACCGAGGGCGAGGCCGGCGGCGGCCGCCGCGCAGAAGGCGGTGAAGGCGATCAGCTCCCAGCGGCGGCTCACGACCGCTCGCCGATCCAACGGGTGGCGGCGAGCAGGATGGGCAACGCCACGCCGAGCGCGATCAGGCCTTCGGCGAAGGGCCCGAGATGCCAGAGCGGGTTCCCGCCAGGGTCCTTGCTGTGGTCGAGCTCGTTGACGTAGGCGACAACGTCGGCGACCTGGCGGTCTGACAGGGCCGCTTGCCCAAAGGCCGGCATGTTGCCCGACCCCGCCCGGATGACGGCGGCGACCTCGATGCGGGATGCCGCATGGATGCTCGGCGCCTCGCGCTCGAAGAGGGCCCCACCTTCGCCCGACCAGGCGTGGCATGCGGCGCAGTCGAGCCGGTAGAGCTCGCCGCCAGCGGCGACGTCGGCGCGGGGGCTCACCTCGGGGATGGTGGGGCCGGTGTCGCCGGTGAGGCGGGCAACCTCATCGACGAGGGCGGCGATGGTGGCCGGCGAGTATGCCGGCGCCGCCCGTCTCGGCGTGGCGCGCGCATCGGCGAGGGGCATGCGGCCACTGGCCAGCTGGAAGTACACCGACGCTCGGCCGACGCCGCGCAGGGTCGGGGCCAGCTCGGTGCCTTGTCCGGCGGTGCCATGGCAGTACGAGCAGTCGGCCCGAAACAGCTGGCCGGCGCCGTCCCCGGCACCTGGGGCGGCCGCGCTGCGGCTGGGCGCGTTGACGACCAGAGCGAAGGCGAGGGCAGCGATGCCTGCGGCGAGCCCTCCGACCCGGGACGCGGGTCGGGGGCGAGAGCGCGGCGCCACCCTCACTAGGCGCGGCCCTACCCGCCTTCGTGTTCGGCCAACGCCACCGCGGCGGCGATGTGCGACAGGTGGCTCAGTCCCTGGGGGAAGTTGCCGAGCTGACAGCTGGTTGCCGGATCCACCTCCTCGGCAAACAGACCGAGGTCGTTGGCTGCGGCCACGGCCCGGTCGAACACGTCGCTGGCCTCGGCCTGCCGGCCTTGGTGGGCCAGGGTCTCGGCGAGCCAGAACGTGCAGGCCACAAACGCGCCTTCGGTGCCGGGCAGCCGGTCGTCGCTGCGGTAGCGCCGGGTGAAGCCACGGTCGTCGAGATCCTCGCGGATCGCGTCGACGGTGCGGACCATCCGCTCGTCCTTCCAGGGGACGAAGTCGTAGGTCGGCAACAGCAACGCCGAGGCGTCGACCTCCTCGCTCCCGAAGGACTGGACGAACACACCTCGCTTGTCGCTGACGCCCTGCTGCTCGATCGCCTTCCGGATGGCCGTCGCTGCTCGCTGCCACCGGCGAACCGGCGCCTTGCGAAGGCACTCCTCGGCCAGCTGCAGTCCTCGCCGGATCGCCACCCAGCACATGACCTTGGAATGGACGAAGTGCTGCGGGTGGTCCCGCATCTCCCAGATGCCGCAGTCGGGCTCCCGCCAGAGGTCGACGGCCCGGTCGACCAGGCTGACCAGGAACCGCCAGTAGTCGTCGTCGGGCGATTCGCCCCGCTGATGCCAGCGCCACGCCAGATCGAGCAGATAGCCGAAGGAATCGAGCTGGAGCTGGTTGGCGGCTGCGTTGCCGATGCGCACGGGCCGGGCGCCGTCATAGCCATCGAGGTCGAGCTCGAGCTCCGGGAGACGACGCTCGCCCCCGACCCCGTACATGATCTGGAGGGACTCGGCGCTGCCCGCTGCCGTTCGCTCGATGAACCGGCGGAAGCCGTCGGCCTCGTCGGTGCAGCCGAGCTCGGTCAACGAGCGGACCGTGAACTGGGAGTCGCGGATCCAGCTGTAGCGGTAGTCCCAGTTCCTGCTACCGCCGGGAGACTCCGGCAACGACGTCGTGGGCGCGGCGACCACGGCGCCGGTCGGAGCGTGCACCAGCGCCTTGAGCACCAAGGCTGACCGCCGCGCTTCGGGGCCGTAGCGGCCGTGCAGCATGACCTTCGAGGCAAACCCTTGCCACCAGCTGATCGTCTCCTCGAGTCGCTGGTCGAGCTCCTCGTCCGACGGCGGCACCGGCACCTTGGGGTCGAGCGTCTCTGGTTTGGCGTAGACGATCGACAATCGCCGTCGCTCACCTGCCTGGACGGCGAAGTGGCCGACGAGATCGTGCAGATCGACGATCTCGAAGTCGATGTCGCCGCTGACCAGCAAGGCGTCGTTGCCCCCGACGGCGCTGTGCGATCGCGGCCCATGGCGACGGATCCAGGGCCGGACGCCCCCGTAGTCGAACCTCGGCGACACCGTGGCACGGAGCTCGACGCGGCCGCGGACGCCTTCCGCGACGCGCAGCAGTTGGCGGTGGGGCGACTGCGCTCCGCCGGCACGCATGGTGAAGCAGTCGAAGACGCGGGCTTCGCCGCCCTCGGCCTCGATCGTGGTGACGAGCACCAGCGTGTCGTCCATGTAGGCACGCGACACGATGCTGTGGTCGTCCGTCGCCGGCGCGAGCTCACAGAAGCCGCCGCGGTCCCAATCCAGCAACCGACCGAAGTCGCTGGCGCTGTCGAACCGGGGTTGGCAGCACCAGTCGATCGACCCACGCCGGGAGATCAACGCCGCGCTGTGACAATCCGCGATCAGCGCGTAGTCGCTGATGAGGGGATAGGGGCTGTCACTCGCGTCTCGGCCTCCCACGTCAGTGCTCTACCCGTCTGCCCCACGACTACGTCCTTTCATCCCCTTCCGTCCGCCCGAGGATCTCGTCGAGGCGGAGCACCTCGTCGGTCGTGATCACACCGACGAATGCTCCATGGTCGATGACGGGGATCAGGTCGACATCGGCGCGTTCCATCGCGACGAGCGCGTCACGCAACTCGGCGTCGGGCGAGACGGTCGGGAAGTCGTGGCGCATGTGCTTGCCAACGGTGGCGACCGGCCAGAGGTCGCGGTCGACGGCGATCGCCTCGTCGATCCGCATCACGCCCAGGTAGTCGCTTCCCTCGAGCACGGGCACCACCTGGCGGCGGTTGCCGAGAAGGTGGTGCCGGACGAACTCGTCGATGGTCGTGTCCGGCGGGACGGTGGCGACGTCGGTGACGAGCACGGCGCGCAACGGCAGGGCGAACCGGCGCTCGAGATGACCGGCCCGGGCGCCCTCCTGGTAGGGCGAGGCCGACGACTTCCCCATGAACAGCTGCGCCACCATGGACGCGATGACGCCAGGCACGATGAAGCCGGGCCGCCCGGTCGCCTCGGCCACGAACATGACCCCGGCGAGGGGCACTCGGTAGCCCGCACCGAGGAACGCGGACACGCCGACCAGTGGGAAGAAGCTCACGGATGAGGTCCCGAACAGGCCGCCGACCACGCGGCCGAGGAGAGCGCCTTCCACCACGAGAGGGATGAAGAGCCCGCCGACCCCTCCCCCTCCGAGGGTCAGCAGCGTGGCCAGCGCCCGCAGGATGAGGAGGAGAAGCACCAGTGCGATCGCACGGCGGGGCTGGAGGGCCCAGGCGAGGTTGTCGTAGCCGGCCCCGAAGGTCAGGACTCGGTCGAATGCCAGCCACGAGACCAGGCCGAGCACGGCAAGGCCGGCACCGGCGCAGAGGGCTCGCGGGATCGGACTGCTCTCGGCGGCGATGGCCTTCGTCCGCTGCATGGCTTGGGTGAAGACGCGGGCGCCGATCCCGCAGCACACGCCGAGGATGGCGGCACCGCCGAGATCCCGGAGGTTGAACGGCGGCGCCCCGCTGACGGTGAACAGCGGTGCGGTGCCCACCAGGGCGACGAAGGTGACGTACGACGTGGCGGCCGCGATGCCCGCAGGAAGCAGCATCCGGCGAGCGAAGTCCTCCTGATACGGCACCTCGAGCGCGAACACCAACCCGGTGGCGGGCGCCTTGAAGATCGCCGCCACGCCGGCGGCAGCCCCGCACACCAGCAGCATCTTGGCGTCCTGCCGGGAGAACAATCGCGACAACCGGTGCTGGAGAGCGGAGCCCACGGCCGAGCCGAGGTAGATCGACGGGCCCTCATAGCCCAGCGCGCCACCGAGACCGAGCGTCGCGATGCTGGCGAGGAGCCGCGCCGGAACCGGCCGGATGGGCAGGCGCTTTCCCTCATCATGGAAGTTCTTGATGTACTCGTCGGCTGTCGCCGGGCCACCGCCGCCCAGGTGACGAAGGATCAACGCGGCGAGCAGCAAGCCGAGCGATGGGCCCGCGATCTGTACGCCGACGGGCGCATCCCGCAGGTGATCGACGAGCTGGTCGCGCGTGATCCATTCGAACAACGCCACGCCGGCTCCGGTCACCAGCCCGGTGACGGCGGCGAGCACCACCGTCTCCCGAGTTCGACGGCCCAAGGCAGCGAGCCGCGCCGAATGCAGGCGGAGTCGCGCGCGTTCCGGCAGTCGATGGCGCCCAGCGGGAGAAGGGCCTTCGATCATGGCTCCTGCGGCCGCCGTTCCCGGGACTCCTCCGCGATGTGAGGCACACCGGCAACCTAGAGCGAACTCGCCGGCCACCGTTCCTGGGTCATGGACAGCCCTTGGTGCGTCATGACGGAGGACGAGCGTGCTGGTCGCCTCGTCCCGATGTTGCGGGACCTGCTAGGCGATGCCGAGCCAGTGCTTGAGCCGGGCCCAGATCCCGTGCACTCCGGATCGTGACGGTCGCTTTGGTATGGGACGACGTCTGTGGGCAGCGTTTGTCATTCGAGCTCCTTCTGAACGGTGCAGCTGTCAACCTTCGCCGCGCCCAGACAGCCGCGATCCATCGCGCTAGGCGGCTGGCGCGACGGCATCGCTCCCGTCGTCCACGGCAACGGTGCGTCCCACGGCCGAAGGCGGCGCGTCGGCAGCAACGGCCGACGAGGCGGTGGCCGCCGCCCGAGGTGCCTCCCCGGGGTGGGAGAAGTCCTGGCGCGACAGGGGGAGCAGAGCGCCGAAGTACCAACCGCCGAAGAGCGTTGGCAGGCTGGCGACCCCCGCGGCGGTGGACCATGACTGACCAGTGGCCCGAGCCAGGAGAGCGATGGCGGCGAAGACGCCCACCATGCCCGCGGCGGCCCAAGCGATCACTCGTCGTTGCTCGGATCGTGGATTCGATGGCATGCAGAGCCTCCTTGGCTCGGTATGGGTTTCGGGGAGCCGATCAACCTGGCTCAGCGCGCTCCGCGTCGTAGTAGGGCCAGCCACTCACTGCCGCACCTCCCGCGAGCCAAGCACCACGGCGCATTCCTCGAGTGAAGAGGCGAGCTCGGCACGGCGTGCCGCGTCGAGGTCTGCGAATCGCTCGGCCAGCACCCGACGCCGCCAGAGCGTGACATCGCGCACAACGGCCTCCCCTTGTCGGGTCAGCGACAGGGTCACCACGCGACGGTCGCCGACGGAGGCCTGGCGGGCCAGCAGGCCGTCCCGCACGAGTCGGTCGCACATGCGTGTCAGGGACGAGGGCGCGACGCCGACGAGGCGGGCGAGCGTCGTGGCCGGCACGGGGCCGTGCCGGACGATCATGGTGAGCGCACGAAATTGCGTCAGGGTCACGGGGACGCCAGCCGCGACCAACGAGGCGTCGGCGATCCCGACGAACTCCCAGAGCGCGTCCAACGCTGCGTCGGTGAGTCCGTCTGGGGCCGCCAGGCCTCCCCGCTTCGTGGGAGTCGAGGCCGGTGCCCGTTCCATTGGTTCTTAGGCTAGCACAACAGTTGTGCTTCTACAATGAAGCCGGGATCATGACTCGTCGGCTCACTCATTGCTCGGGCTGGAACCGATAGCCCATGCCGGCCTCGGTGATGAAGTAGCGGGGCCTGGCGCGGTCGGGTTCGAGCTTCCGGCGGATGGCGGCCATGTGGACTCGCAGGTACGGCGTCTCCGTCTCGTACGCCGGCCCCCAGACGTCCTGGAGGAGCTGGCGTTGGCTGACCAGACGGCCGGGATTGCGGACGAGGGTCTCGACGATGCCCCACTCGGTTGGGGTGAGTCGGATCTCAGTTCCCGTCGGCGTCGATGCCCGCTTGGCTCGGAGGTCGAGGGTGAAGTTGCTCGTCACGATCACCGGCTCGTCGAGACCGGGCGTCGCCCGTCGTAGCACGACCCGGAGCCGGGCCAGCAGCTCGTCGAAGCCGAACGGCTTGGTGATGTAGTCGTCGGCGCCGGCGTCGAGCGCTTCGACCTTGGTGGCTTCGGCGTGACGGGCAGAGAGCACGATCACGGGCGCACTCGACCAGGATCGGAGGCCCCGGAGCACTTCCAGCCCACCGATGCCGGGCAACCCAAGGTCCAGCACGACCGCATCGGGATGAGCGCGGGCGGCGATCTCCAAGCCCGCCTCACCGGTCTCGGCCGTCTCCACGTCATAGCCGCGGGCCCGAAGACTGATCCCGAGTGCCCGGACGAACGGGCCCTCGTCGTCCACGATCAAGACAGTGGTCATCCCTCGGCGCTCCGCAGGGACACGATCATCGTGCAGCCACCGCCAGGAGTGTCCTCGACGGTGAGCTCGCCGTCCATGGCCTCGACGAACCCCTTGGCCACCGCCAGGCCCAGTCCAACACCCGTGCCGTTGGGATTGTCACCAAGGCGCTGGAACGGGAGAAACACGTGCTCCCGCGCTTCGAACGGGATGCCGGCGCCGCGGTCGACCACGTGCAGATCGACGCGCTGGCCATCGCGGGCCGCTTGCACGGCAACGGTGCTGTCGCCGGGCGAGAACGCGAGTGCATTGGCGAGGAGGTTGGCGATGACCCGTTCGAGGAGGGCAAGGTCGGCTTTCACCTGGGGGAGCGTCTGGTCGACTTGGACGTCGACCCGGCTGCTGTCGGGCAGGCTGGCCACGGCGAGCCCGACGACCTCTTCGAGGTCGACCGGCGTGAGGAGCACGTTGACCGCGCCGGTCTGCAGGCGGCTCATATCGAGGAGGTTGCCGACGAGCGTGTTGAGACGGTCGGTCTCGCCGTTGATGGTCTCCAACAGTTCGAGCTGGAGGGAAGGCTCGAGGGTCACGTCATCAGCGAGGAGGCTGGTCGCCGCCGTCTTGATGGCTGCGAGGGGTGTGCGGAGATCGTGGCTGACCGCAGCGAGCAGCGCGGTCCGGAGCTCGTTGGTCTTGGCCAGGGCCTCAGCCGACGCAGCCTCGGTCCGGAGCCGGCGGCTCACGAGGGCGACGGAGAGCTGGGTGGCATAGGCGGCGAGGAGCTCGCGGTCCTCGGTCGCCGTCCACCCTTGACGTGCGGGCCGCATGATCGCAGCGCCCTCGAGACGGAAGGTCACGATGAGGTCGTCAACGAGACGCGTGACGGGGTCGCGCTCGCCGAGCACGAGGCCGGCGATGCGGGCCAACGACTGTGCTTCGATGCGGGCGCGTGCGGCCTCGTGCCGTCGACGGCTGGCGAGGTCGACGAGCGTGCTGATGACGCCGGCGACCACGATGAAGGCGAACAGGGCGAGGGAGTCCCGGCTGTTGGCGATGGTGAACGTGTGGAACGGCGGCGTGAAGTACCAGTTCAGGAGGGCGAAGCCGAGCAGGCAAGCGATGGCGGCGGGCCAGATGCCGCCGGTGGTGGCGACGGCGACCACCAGGAGCAGGTAGCAGAGGAGTGCGTTCTGAAGGCCGAGGGAACCGCGGATGCGGGTCAGCGCGACGGTCAACAGTGGCGGGCCGCCGACGGCCAGCATGAACCCAGCGATCCGCCGGCTTCGATCGAGCGGCGCGAGCCGGCGCCAGAGCGGACCGCCTGTCCGGTACTGCCGGGGCACCGAGGGTTCCTCGTCATTGGAGATGACATGGACGTCGATGGCGCCGCCCGACTGGCGCACGACGCTATTGATGACCGAGCCCCGGAACAGCTCGGTGAGCCGGCTGCGATGGCTGGCGCCGAGCACGATCTGGGTGGCGTTCTCCGCCCGCGCCACCTGCACCAAGGCGGCGGCCACGTCGCTGCCGGGAACCTGGTGGAACCGACCGCCGAGCTCTTCGAGCAGCGCCCGCTGGGCGTCGAGACCGCTGGGGCGCTCGCCCGCGAGACCGTCGCTCGGCTGGACGTGGACCCCGACGAGCTCGCCCTTGGTCCGCATCGCCATGCGCGCTGCTCGCCGAACCAGCGCGTCGCCGCTCGGTGCACCGGTGAGCGCGACGACGACGCGCTCCTTCGTCTGCCAGGGCTGGGCGATGCCGTGGCGCTCCCGATAGTCCTGGAGGGACTCGTCGACCCGGTCGGCGACCCACAACAGGGCCAGCTCGCGCAGGGCGGCAAGGTTGCCGATCCGGAAGTAGTTGGCCAGGGCGGCGTCGATCTTCGCCGGGTCGTAGATGTTGCCGTGGGCCATGCGCCGCCGCAGCGCCTCGGGGCTCATGTCGACCAACTCGATCTGGTCGGCGGCGCGCACCACCGCGTCGGGGACCGTTTCGCGCTGCTCGACGCCGGTGATCTGACGGACGACGTCGTTCAAGGATTCGAGGTGCTGGATGTTGACCGTGGTGATGACGCTGATGCCGGCGTCGAGGAGGGCCTCGATGTCCTGCCAGCGCTTGGTGTTGCCGGCGCCGGGAACGTTGGAATGGGCCAGCTCGTCCACGAGGGCGACTTCGGGCCGCCTGGCGAGGAGGGCGTCGAGGTCCATCTCCTCGAATACCTGATCGCGGTAGGTGATGGCCTGGCGGGGAACGACTTCGAGGTCGCGGAGCTGGCTCGATGTCTTGGGCCGGCCGTGCGTTTCGACGTAGCCGACGACGACGTCGGTGCCCCGCTCCTTGCGGCGCCAGCCCTCATCGAGCATGGCAAAGGTCTTGCCGACACCGGGCGCGGCGCCCAGGTAGACCCGAAGGATGCCGCGCGCCACGCCGACCTACCTCCCCCGGTCGAGATCGAGGTTGAGCGCCAGCACGTTCACCACCTTCTCACCCAGGAAGCCCCATTGCCGGTCTTGGGTGTGGCGGGTGACGGCAGCGAGGACATCGTGCAGCGGCCAGCCCCGGGCAGTCGCGACCCGCGTCGCTTGGAGGCGGGCGTTGGCGACCGAGATGCCGGAATCGAGACCGGAGGCCGAGGCGGTGACGGCGTCGACGGGAACCTCGATGCCTACCGCAACGCCGTTGTCGTCGCGGTAGGCGGCGATGCGCCCCTTGATGGTCTTCAAGAGGTCGGGGTTCGACGGTCCCAGGTTCGATGCGCCCGACGCCAGGCCGTCATAACCCTCACCCGCAGCCGAGGGTCGCGGATGGAAGTACTTGACCCCCGTGAAGCCCTGGCCAAGGAGCGAAGAGCCGACCGGCTTGCCGCTGACCTCAACCAATGAGCCGTTGGCCCGGTGCTTGAAGGCGATCTGGCTGACACCGGTGACCAGCAACGGGTAGGCGATGCCGGTCAGGACGGTGAGGACCACGGTCATGAGCAGGGCGGGCAGGAGCTGGCGTCGCATCAGTGCACCCCCAGGGCGGCAAGGAGCAGGTCGATGGCTTTGATGCCGACGAACGGGGCGACGAGTCCGCCCACGCCGTACATCAGGAGGTTGCGCCGAAGGACGGCGGCGGCCGACATGGCCCGGAACTTCACGCCGCGGAGGGCGAGCGGGATGAGCGCCACGATGATCAGGGCGTTGAAGATGACGGCCGAGAGGATCGCCGTGTGGGCGTTGTCGAGCCGCATGACGTTGAGCGTCTTCAGCTCGGGGAAGACGCCTTGGAACATCGCGGGGATGATGGCGAAGTACTTGGCGACGTCGTTGGCGATGGAGAACGTGGTGAGCGAGCCGCGGGTGATGAGGAGCTGCTTGCCGATCTCGACGATCTCAATGAGCTTCGTCGGGTTGGAGTCGAGGTCGACCATGTTCCCGGCTTCCTTGGCCGCCTGGGTGCCGGTGTTCATGGCCACGCCCACATCGGCCTGGGCGAGCGCCGGCGCGTCGTTGGTGCCGTCGCCGGTCATGGCCACGAGGAAGCCGCCGGCCTGCTCCTTCTTGATCAGCGCCATCTTGTCCTCGGGCGTGGCCTCGGCGAGGAAGTCGTCGACACCCGCTTCCTGGGCGATGGCTGCCGCGGTGAGCGGATTGTCGCCGGTGATCATCACCGTGCGGATGCCCATGCGGCGGAGCTCGGCGAACCGCTCGGCCATCCCCTCCTTGACCACGTCCTTGAGGTGGATGACCCCGAGCACCCGCTGGCCGTCAGCAACGGCGAGCGGGGTGCCACCGCTCGTCGAGATGCCGGTGACGATGGCATCGAGGTCGGCGGGGATCACCCCGCCCTGCTGCTCGACCCAGCGCTTCACCGAGTCAGTGGCGCCCTTGCGGATCGAGCGGCCCTCGAAGTCGAGGCCCGACATGCGGGTCTGGGCGGTGAAGGCCACGAGCTCGGCCCCGGCCAGGTGCCGTTCCCGCAAGCCGTACCGCTCCTTCGCCAGCACCACGATCGAACGACCCTCGGGAGTCTCGTCGGCCAGGCTCGAGAGCTGGGCGGCGTCGGCCAGCTCGTCCTCGGTCACCCCGGCCAAGGGCAGGAACTCAGCGGCTTGCCGGTTGCCGAGCGTGATCGTGCCGGTCTTGTCGAGCAGCAACGTCGAGCAGTCGCCGGCCGCCTCGACGGCTCGGCCCGACATGGCCAGCACATTGCGCTGCACGAGCCGGTCCATACCGGCGATCCCGATCGCCGAGAGCAGCGCCCCGATGGTGGTGGGGATGAGGCACACGAGGAGGGCGACGAGGACGATGAGCGACTGCTTGGCCCCGGAGTAGATGGCGAAGGGCTGGAGGGTGACTGTGGCCAGCAGGAAGATGACGGTGAGCCCGGCCAGCAGGATGTTGAGCGCGATCTCGTTCGGCGTCTTCTGCCGGCTGGCCCCTTCGACCAAGGAGATCATCCGGTCGAGGAAGCTCTCGCCGGGCTTGGCCGAGATGCGCACGATGATCTGGTCGGACAACACCCGGGTGCCGCCCGTGACCGAGCTGCGATCGCCGCCCGACTCGCGGATGACGGGCGCCGACTCACCGGTGATGGCCGACTCGTCGACCGAGGCGATGCCCTCGATCACCTCGCCGTCGCCGGGGATGATCTGCCCGGCTTCGACGACGCAGTGGTCCCCGAGCTGGAGCTGGCTCGACGGGGTTTCGACCACCGAACCGTCGGTCTGGCGGACGAACGCGACGGTCTCGGAACGAGTTCGGCGCAGGGTGTCGGCCTGGGCCTTGCCCCGCCCTTCGGCCACCGCCTCGGCGAAGTTGGCGAACAGCACCGTGAACCACAGCCATGCCGCGACCAGGCCGGTGAAGACGTTGTCGGCGGCCGACGCCGTGCGGACGTCGCGGAGGAACAGCAGCGTGGTGAGCACGCTGCCGAGCTCGACCACGAACATCACCGGGTTGCGAGCCATCTGACGAGGGTCGAGCTTCACCAGGGCGTCGCCGACGGCCCGCTTGATGATCGACGGCTCGAACAAAGAGGTGGCCTTGGCGCCGCCGCGGTGCGTCTCCGGGGCTGTGGTAGTCGCGACCATCAGTACCTCCCGATCAGGTGCTCGGTGATCGGGCCCAAGGCGACCACGGGGAAGTAGGTGAGGCCGACGACGATGACGATCACGCCGACGAGCAATCCGGCGAAGAGCGGCGTGCCGGTGGGGAACGTGCCTGCCGAAGCAGGCACCGGCTGCTTTCGTCCCAGGGAGCCGGCGATGGCCAAGGCGGGGATCATGAGGAAGAACCGGCCCACCAGCATCGCGATCCCTCCGGTCGTGTTGAACCAGTTGGTGTTGCCGGCCAGGCCGCCGAATGCCGAGCCGTTGTTGTTGCCCTGGGAGGTGAAGGCGTAGACCATCTCGGTCAAGCCGTGCGGTCCGTGATTGGCGAGCGAATGCAGCGGTGTCGTCATCACGATCGACGCCCCGGCGAAGGCGAGGATCACAAGCGGCACGGCTAGCAGATAGATGACGACCAGCTTCATCTCGGCCGCTTGGATCTTCTTGCCGAGGTACTCCGGTGTCCGCCCGACCATGAGGCCGGCGATGAACACGGCCGTGAGGGCGAAGATCAACATGCCGTAGAGGCCAGAGCCGGTGCCGCCAGGGGTGACCTCACCGAGCATGATGTTGACCAACGGAACGGCGCCACCGATCGGCGTCATGCTGTCGTGGGCGCAGTTGATCGACCCGGTCGAGGTGCCAGTGGTGCTGTCGGCGAACAGGCCGCAGCCGACCGCGCCGAACCGCGACTCCTTCCCCTCCATGTTCCCGCCGGACTGGAGTGCAGTGACCTTCTGGTCGGCGCCCAGGGCGGTCAGCCTCGGACTGCCCCTCGCTTCCATCGGCATGGCGATCAGGGCGCCCACGAGCCAGAGGCCCACCATGGCGGCGAGCACCACGTAGCCCTGCTTGCGGTCACCGGCGAGCTTGCCGAAGGTGAACGGCAGCGCGAAGGGGATGGCCAGGATCATCCAGAGGATGAACACGTTCGTGATGGGGTTGGGGTTCTCGAACGGGTGGGCGGCGTTGGCGTTGTAGGGGCCGCCCCCGTTCTGCCCGACGTTCTTGATCGCCTCCTGGCTGGCGATGGCGCCGCCGGGGATCGATTGGTGCCGGCCCTCGACGGTGGTCACCACCTTGGTGGCGTGGAAGTTCTGCACCACGCCCTGGCTGACGAGGACCATGGCGCCGGCGAAGGCCAGAGGCAAGAGCACCCGGGTGGTCGTCCGGGTGAGGTCGGCCCAGAAGTTCCCGAGTGTGTCGGACCGTCGCCGGAGCAGGCCCCGGATCAAGGCCACCGCGACCCCAGCGCCAGCGGCGGCCGACACGAAGTTGTGCAACACCAGCCCGGCCATCTGGGTGAGGTAGGTCATCGTCGACTCACCTGCGTAGTTCTGCCAGTTGGTGTTGGTGAGGAAGCTCACCGCCGTGTTGAACGACAGCGCCGAAGGGACGCCGACGAGATGGTCGGGGTTGAGCGGCAGGTGCTGCTGCAGCCGCAGCTGGAGGTACAAGACGATGACGGACACGGCGCTGAACGCCAGGAGCGAGTAGGCGTAGATGTTCCACCGCTGCTCCCGGTCAGGGTCGACCCGGCAGATGCGATAGATGACCCGCTCCACTGGAAGGAAGAGCCGGTCACCCGGCGCCTTGCCGCCGCCGTAGACGCGCGCCATGTAGGAGCCGAGCAGGGGCGTCGAGATCGCCAGGGCGGAGATCAGGAAGCCCAGCTGCAACCACGCCGCGGTCGTCACAGCTTCTCCGGGAACACCAGGGCGTAGATCAGGTACGCGGCGACGAGCACAGCGAGAACAAGGCCGATCGCATCATCTGCGCTCATGCCTGGTCGTCCGGACCGATGATGTGGTCGCACGCCCGCACGAGCAGCCCGGCGACGGCGAAGAACCCCACGATGACGGCGAGGTAGAGCAGGTCTGCCATGCCGCCGTTGTACGCCCGCCATCGGCCGCGATCAGCAGTCTTGACGGAACCCGAACACGCGAGCCCGAATTCTTAGCGGGTCCTTTGCGCGCCGCGTAGAGATTGCGTCAAGGCCATTCCGCCGGCCCGACGGGCGCGGTAGAACGAGCACATGCCACGTCGCACGACGGTCGAGGACATCGGCATCCCGCTCGGAGCGCTCGGCGCCCTCGCGGTCTCGGGCGCCCTGGTCGGCGTGCGCGGCGAGATCCAGCCCGAGGTCACCGCCCTCGCCCTCGCCGTCGTCGTGGCCTTGGCCGGGAGACTGGCCGGCCGCGGCGCCGGCATCAGCGCCGCGCTGATGGCGGCCGCCAGCTTCGACTTCATGCACACCCAGCCCTACCTCTCCTTGAAGATCGCCAACTCGACGGACGCGCTCACCACCGTGCTGCTCCTCCTCGTCGGCATCGTCGTCGGGGACCTTGCCTCGCGGGCCGGCCGCGACCGCCGCCGCGCCCACGCATTGCGGTCTGACCCGGTCGGCATCAGCCGCGTACTCGAGGTGGCCCGAGGCACCAGCCCCGAAGACGTCGAGGCGTCCGTGCGGGCGGAGCTTCTCGGCCTGCTCCAGCTCCGCGACTGCTGGTTCACGCCAGACGAAGTGCGTCTCCCGGTGATCGGACCGTGGGGAGAGCTCGACCTACCGCACAAGCGGTTCGTGCGCGACGGCTTCGAGCTCCCGCTCGACGGCGTCGCCATTGACGTCACCGCCTACGGACGCCGATACGGCTACCTCGTGTGCCAACCCGAATCAGGCGTCGGCGTCACCATCGAGCGGCGCCGGGTCGCCGCCGAGCTGGGCAACGTGCTCGGCCTGGCGCTGGGAGCCAGCGCGGCTGCCTGAGTCTCACGCGCCCAAGCTCCGCCGCGTCGCCGGAGCACGCCGGCGCACCGCCCGTGCCGGAGAACTAAGAAAGGCTTTTCACTTCTGGCCGCCGACGTGCTAGTCATGGTGGTCTAGCCAAAGGGGGGCTCGGATGCGCCAGTACCAGTACGTGTCGACCGACTCGCACCTCGAGCAGCCGCCGGAGCAGTGGCGGCCGTACGTCGACAAGGAGTTCCAGGACTGGGTGCCGAGGACCATCACCCTCGACAACGGTGGCCAGGGCCTGTACTTCCCGACCGAGGGCGACGGCGGCGACCCGTCGGGCGCCGGCGCCACTGTCGTGCCGCTCGGCCTCCAGTACGTGAGCACCGTCGGGGGCGACACCGCCAAGGTGGCGGCCAACCGCTGGAAGACGGCCGGGCCGACCGGGCACCGCTACCGCCACGCCGACGGCACACCGCTGCTGGGCTGCGGCACGGGTGCCGAGCGCATCGCCGAGATGGACGTCGACGGCATCGATGCCGACGTGCTGTTCCCGGCCGTGTTCGGTGGCCGTGCGCTCAAGGACGTGCCCCGAGAGGCGCACGTCGCCCTCTGCCGTGGCTACAACGACTGGCTCTCGCAGGACTACACGGCCGCGGACCCCGATCGGCTCTGGGGCCTCGCCCTCGTGCCGCCGCAGGTCGAGGACGCCATCGAGGAGATGACCCGCGTGAAGGGGATGCCCGGCATCTACGCGGTGGCGGGCTGGCCCGTGGTCGACAAGGACGACGACCGCTTCTGGCAGGCAGCACTCGACCTGGACATGCCGCTCACGACCCACGGTGCCGGCGCGGCGCCGAGCGGGGTGGCGTGGCCGCCCGCCGACAAGGCGGAAAACATGCCCGTCGGTGCGTCCCGAGGCACCGTAGGCACCCAGCTCATCCTCTCGGGCGTGCTCGACCGCCTCCCCGAGCTCCACTTCTTCTTCGCCGAGACCGGGATCGGCTGGCTGCCGTTCACCTACCAGGTGCTCGACGACCTCCACGAGCGCCACAACCTGTGGAGCGACGCCACGCTCACCAAGGCGCCGAGCGACTACTTCAAGAAGCACTTCCACTGGAGCTTCATGGTCGACCGCCTCGGCATCGAGCGCCGGCACGAGATCGGGCTCAGCCAGATCATGTGGTCGACCGACTTCCCGCACATGAACACCGACTGGCCCGAGTCGCGCAAGGTCATCGACGAGGAGTTCGTGGGCATTCCGGAGGCCGACGTCAATGCGATCGTGCGCGACAACGCGCTCGACTACTTCAAGGTCCGTGAGGTGGCGGCGGCATGACGAGCTACAACGCGATCTCCGCGTCCTCCCACCTCGAGGTCGGGAGCGACGTGTGGCGTGACCACGTGGCGGCCGAGCACCGCGACGCGGTCCCGGCGATCGACCTCCGCGCCGACGCCGCGCCCTCCGGGGGCGACCCGCAGGCGCGCCTGGCCGAGATGGACCGCGATGGTGTCGACGCCGAGGTGCTGTTCCCCGCCGCCATCGGGAGCCGGAGCTTCTCCTCGATCGAGTCCGAGGCCCAGATGGCAGCCACCCGTGGCTACAACGACTGGCTGTCGGAGGAGTTCTGCAGCGCGGCGCCAGACCGCCTCCTCGGCGTCGCCCTCCTGCCGGCCACGCGCGTACAGGACGCCGTCGACGAGATCACCCGGCTGAAGTCGATGCCTGGCATCCGCGCCGTGATCCTCCAGCAGTGGCCCAACGGCAGCGGGGCGCCCATCCCGGCCGACGACCGGTTCTGGGAGGCTGCAGTCGACCTCGACATGCCGCTCGTGGCCTGGCGGACCTTCGGCGGCGGCTCGGCGGCGGCGCCGCGGCCGCCGAGCACACCGCCACCCATGCCGCTGGCCCTGACGCTCTGCACCGGCTCGTGCACCACGCAGAGCCAGCTCATCTACGACGGCGTGTTCGACCGCTTCCCGTCGCTGCAGATCCTCTTCGCCGGCCTGGGCGCGGGCTGGGTCCTGAACCAGATCGAGCAGGCCGACGACATGTTCCGTCGGCATCGCTTCTGGGGTGGCTATGCCGCCGACCAGACCCAGGCGAACTACTTCCCCAAGCACTGTAAGTGGACGTTCACCCGCGATGCCCTCGGCGTCAGCCAGCGCCACGAGATCGGCCTCGACAACGTGCTGTGGTCGAGCAACTTCCCGCACGAGGACAACGACTTCCCGGAGTCGCGCCAGCAGCTCGACAAGCAGCTGGCGGGCCTCCCGGCCGACGAGGCCCGCGCCCTGGCGGCCGGCAACGCCGTCAACTTCTTCCGCCTGTCCTAGCGGGCGGCCATTGCAACTGGTAGCGCGGTCACAACGTAGAAGGGGTGCCGCCGTAGCGGCACCCCTCTGACCTGCTGGCGATCGTCACCCGTCCTTGGAGACCGGCGTTTACCGCGTTCCTGTCTTCGCTCTATGACGCGTTTCGCTGCAACAGCTCGATGGTGTTGCCCTCGGGGTCTTCGATGAAGGCCACGAGCGAGTCCCCAAAGCTGGTCGGCGGCATCTGGACCCTTCCGCCGGCTTCCTCCACCCCGACGACCGCCCCGCGCACGTCTTCGACGTAGATGGCCATGTAGCGGATCCCGGTCGCCGAGGTGTTGCCGCCTCGCGGGTTGACGGCCTCCGGCACCTTGTCGAACCCAGCCAGCTTGATGTGACCGACGCCCACGGCGAAGGTCCACGTGTGGGCACCCCGGGAGGGGAAATGCCGCTCATCGGTGAGCGGAAAGCCGAGGAAGTCGCGATAGAAGGCGACGAGCTTCTCGGGATCTCGGGCGGTGAGCCCCACGTCCAGTGCCGGATCGACCATCTTGAGAGCCATCGTCGGACCCTACCAACGGCATCTCCGGTCCTGCCTCGGCTCTACTCGCCCGGCTGCAACAGCTCGATGCAGTTGCCTTCGGGATCTTCGATGAAGACCACGAGCGAGGTCCCGTACTCGGCCAGCGGCCGCTGAATCCTTCCGCCCGCCTCCTCCAACCCGACGATCGCCTCGCGCGCGTCTTCGACGAACAGGGTGATGTAGCGGATGCCGGTCGCCGAGGTGTTGCCGCCTGGCGGGTTGGCGGCCGCCGGCACCTTGTCGAACCCAAGCACCTTGAGGTGGTCGACGCCCACGGCGAAGTACCACATGTGGGCCCCCGGGGCGGGGAAGTGCCGCTCATCGGTGAGCGGCAAGCCGAGGAAGTCGCGGTAGAACGCGACGAGCCGCTCGGGATCTCGGGCGGTGATCCCGAAGTCCACTGATTGTTTGGCGAGCCTTAGTGCCATGGTTGGACGCTACTCATGGCATCTCCAACCCGCCGGGCATGGAATTCCGCCAAGCAGTAGGTCGGGGGTCTGTCATGACCCGTGTCCGATCCGTAGCGACGGGCGTGGCCGAAGGCCCTGGTTGACGAGGGCGAATGACGCCAGTGGGCGGACGCCGGCCACCGTGGCAGTCACGACGTAGCCGCCTCGGAGCCCATTGGGGGTGAAGGTCGGTGCCACCGCGATGCCATTCGGGTTCGTGGTGATGGTGGCGGCGGTTCCGCTGCCGGCGAACCGCCCCGTCGGTCCGCCGGTGGGGGCGTGGAAGGTGACGACGGCGCCGGCCACCCGGTTCTTGTCGCTGTCGGTGACGATGACGGCGAGCGGGACCGTGAACGGGGTGCCGGCCGGCGCGGACTGCCGGGCGCCGGCGCCGGCCGCGATGGCGTACGGCGCGCCGGCGAGGTTGGTGAGTTGGAACATCGCGGTGCCGGTCATCCCGCTGGTGGTGGCAGACGCGGTGTAGCTCCCGGTCGTGGTGTTGGCGGTCAATGCCGGGCTAGTTGCCTCGCCCGCGCTGTTCGTCACGGCGTTCGCCACGGGAGCACCGGCCACGAACGTCGCTGTTGCTCCGTTCTTGGCCGCGATGGTGAACGTGACGGTCGCGCCGGCGATGGGCCCGCCCTGCGCGTCGGTCAATCGGGTGCGGAGCGGGCTGTCGAAGACCGCGCCCACGGGAGCCGACTGGCGAGTGCCACCCGTGGCCGCGATCGCGGCGACGACACCCGCTGCCGTGTTGGTGAGGGAGAACGACACCGAGCCGTACACCGAGGTGGCGACGACCGCGTAGCTGCCAGAGCTGTCGTTGGCGGTGAACGCCGGAGCGACCGCCACACCCGACGAGCTCGTGCCAACGGTGGCGGCCGTGGTCCCGGTGGACGAGAAGATGCCGGTGGGGCCACCGGTTGGCGCTGTGAAGGTGACGCTCACGCCCGCGGCGCTCGTCGTGAGGGGGCAGCCGCTGCTGCTCTGCAACGCAACGGCGAGGTCGGTCAGGAACGGCGTCGTGATCTTGGTGGTCTGGGGGGTCCCGGCGCTGACCACCATCTGATCAGGCGAGTTCGGGGTCGGGCACGTCACCGCGCCAACCGGGCCAGCGATGATGGCGACCGTCGAAAGCGTCAGCGCCGACCAACCCGCGGCAAGTGTTCGGATCCGCATGTTCACACCGTCCTCAATGCGTCGGTGGGCGATAGACGAGCAGCGCGCAGCGCCGGCAACAGCCCGGCGACGGCACCGATAGCCAGGGCGGCGCCCAACCCACCCGCCCAGGCGAGGGTGGGGACCGCGATGGCCCAGTGCTTGGTGCTGGCGTAGACGGCGGTGGCCGCCACGCCCAGTCCGACACCGGTCGCGCCGCCGGCGACGGACAACAGCACCGCTTCGGACAGGAACTGGGCGCGGATCTGGCCCTTCGTGGCGCCCAGCGCCCGGCGCAGCCCGATCTCGGAGCGCCGTTCGAGCACGGAGATGACCATGATGTTCGCGACCCCCACACCGCCGACGAGCAACGCGACCGCCCCCAGGCCGAGGAACAGACCCGTCAGCGCGCCCTTCGCCTGTGCACGCGCGACGAGAGCGTCGGACGGTTTGCTGACCTTGACGCCGTCGGGATGCGCCGGGTTGGCGGTCGCGCCGAGGACGTCGTGCACGGCCGCGGTCTGATCGGTGACCGATCGGACGTAGATCTCGGTGGGGTGACCGTCGAAACTCAGGTAGGTCGCCGCCGCGGGGTAGCCGACGAGGATCGAGGCGTCGATCTGGGGGACGAGCACAGCTGGCTCGAGGATGCCGACGACGTAGAACCACCGGTGCTCGATCCAGATGCGCTCACCGGGCAGGACCAGGTCGATCCCGAGCCGCTGGGCCGCCGCCGCGCCGAGTACGCAGACCGGTTTCGTGGCAGTAGCGGCGTTCAGCCAGCGACCCTCGGCGACCGTGGTGCCCACCGTGGGCAGCAGGTTGAGGGCGGCGGCCTGGACGTCGAGGGCGTTGGTGTGGATGCTCGGGATCAACGGGCTGCGGTAGGCGTTCACGTCCACCCTCCCCGTATCGGCCACGGCGGTGACGGGTGCGACACGCCGGATCATCGCGGGGGCGGCGAGCGGGAGCTCTTGGTTGCGTCCGAGGACGGTGGTGCCATTGGCGACGGTGAGCAGGTTGGTGCCGAGCTTGTCGATCTCGGCGAGCAGCCCGGCCTGCGACGACGCCGACAGGCCCAACACCGCCACCATGGCGGCCACCCCGATGGCGATGCCAAGGGCCGACAGCGCAGCGCGCACGCGGCGCGTCCGGACGCCGACGCTCGCGACGCGAGCCATGTCACCGAACCGGAGCCGAGCCGGCATGAGCACCTCAGCGCTCACCGACGATGCTCCCGTCGAGGATCTCGATGCGCCGCGGGAAGCAGGCGGCCACGTCGTGGTCGTGGGTGATCACGACGATCGTGGCGCCGTCGTCGTTGAGCTCCTCCAGCATGGCCACGATGGCGGCGCCAGAGCTGCTATCGAGGTTGCCGGTCGGCTCGTCGGCCAGCACGATCGCCGGCCGCCCGGCGAGTGCCCGGGCGATGGCCACCCGTTGGCGCTCCCCGCCGGAGATCTTGGTGGGGCGGTGCTGGGTGCGGTGGCCGAGCCCGACCCGGTCGAGCGCCTCGGCGGCGCGTTGCTGGCGCTCCCACCGGGGCACGCCCGCGTACAGCAGGCCTTCGGCGACATTGTCCAGCACGCTCTCGTGCTCGGAGAGGAAGAACTGCTGGAACACGAACCCGATCCGCGTCGCTCGCAGCGCCGACAGCTGGCGGTCCTCGAGTCCGGCGATGTCGATCCCGGTGACCCGGACGGTGCCCGACGTCGGCCGGTCGAGGGTGCCCATGATCGACAGCAGCGTCGACTTGCCCGACCCGGATGGGCCGACCACGGCGACCAGCTCCCCCTCCTCGATCGCGAGGTTCACCGCGTGGAGCACCTCCAGCGGCGGGTCGCCTGGGTAGGTCTTGGTGACATGGTCGAGCTCGAGGACAGGCGGGGTCACGACGCCACGACCACCCGCTGGCCAGCCGCCAACCCGGGCCCGTCGACCTGGACCAGCCCGGACTGGTCGTCGAAGATCCCGGTCGTCACGCCGACCAGCTCGTGGGTGCCGCCGGGCGCGGCCACCTCGACTGCGTAGCCGCCGCCGGCGAGGGCCAGCAGCGCAGTGGTCGGCACGGCGAGCACCTGGTGCGCCGCGTTGTTGGTGATGTTCACCGTGACCGGTGCCTGATCCAGCGATCCAGCCGGCGACGCTTTGGTGAGGGTGACCACCACGTTCAGCGTGGCCGAGGTGTTGTCGTTGCCACGACCAGGCGGCGTCGTGTCGGTGGCCACCGTGCCGACCGCGGTGATCGTCCCGTCGACGGTCGTCCCGTCGGGGAGGTTGACCGACACCGGGTTGCCGACCTTGACCCGCGACGTCTGGCCGACCGGTAGGGCCACGTTCACCACGGGCGTGGTCGAGGTGACGTCCAGCACCGGCTGGCCGCCACCGACCGTGGTGCCGACCAGCGGGTGGACCGTGGTCACGCGCACTGCCGTCGGCCCGAAGACCACCGAGCCGAGGGCCAACGTCCCTGTCCGGGGAACACCGAGCGATGCCTGGAGACGGCGGATGGCAGCAGTCGTCGCGCCAGAGAAGACGTCCGACGCCTTCAGGCGGGGGCCGAAGCCGAGCCGGACGAGCGCGTAGTTCAACGCCGCGACGTCGGCGCCGCGCGACATGCCACGGACGAACGCCCGCCACGGGATGACCGACCCCGGCAGCAGCGCTACCGGCCGGCCGTCCACAGACCACAGCGACTGCCCGGGTTGGACCACCTGGCCCACGCCCGGTAGCACGGTGTACTTCGACGTCGGGTAGTACGCCGTGGCGGCAGCCCGGGCCGTCGCCAGCGCGGCCTGGGCGTTGGTCAACGCCAACTGGGCCGCGGCGACGTTGTCCTCATCCGTGGTCACCTTCTGCTGGTCGGCATCCACCGCCTCCTGGGTGGACGCGACATCCGCCGTGTCGTCCGAACACAGCGTCGACGGGCTCGCCGCGGCGGCGTCACCCTCGCAGTCGTTCGCCTGCTTCTGCTGCGCGGCAGTCAGGGTCGCTTGATCGGCCTGGAGCTGCGCGGTGTCCGATGCGAGCGTCGCCTGCGCCTGGGACAGGTCGAGTCTTGCCAGAGCGACCGACTGCTGGGCCTGGCTGACGTCCTGGGGCCCGGTGCCCGCCGGCTGCACGATCGTGTACGGCCGAGCAAACCCAACCGTCCCGCTGACGGGTGTGGTCTCGGCCAGGTCGGTGAGCTGCACCGTGGCCGTCGTGACGGCGTTCGACCCCACCCCATGTTGCGAAGCGGGCCCCGTCGTCAACCTCGTCGTCACAGTCGCGCCGACCGCGATGATCGCGACGGCAATCCCCGCCGCCGTGACCCGCCTTCGGGTCATCCGCCGAGGCCGCCGGCCGAAGGCATCTGTGACTTGCAGGCGTCCATCGCCGATCGCAGCTGCGGTGAGTCCCCATCACCGGCGATGTGCACTTCCTCGCCCGAGAACGTGGGGTCAGCGAAGTCGGGCACGCCGTGGGCGCGGATGCACTTGGCCCAGTCGAGCCAAAGCTGCTGCTGGGCGGGCGTGAGCGACGTGCCGCTCTCTCCCCACCCCCCCGGCACCTGCGCATCGCAAGTCTCCGACGCGGACTGGAAGGCGGGCGAGTTCGGGTCGACGCCCTGCGTACGGAACCCGTAGCCACCACTGGGGGTCGCGACCGGATCGTGGAAGTTCGCCACCCCGTGGCTGCGCATGCACTTCGAGTACGCCTGGGCCTTCTCGAGCGGTGTCGTGGGAACAGAGGAGGTCTCCCCGTCTGGGGCGATGGTCGTGGTCTGGGCCGCTGCGACGGTGGGGACGGTCGGCGACGCGGACCCGCCTCCGCAGCCCGCGACCGCGACCCAGAACACAACGGTCACGGCGGGCCACCCCTTCGACGAACGCAATCCTCGGGCTGGCTTGCTGGAGATCATGGGTGAATCAAGGCAGCAGCGGCGTTGTCAGCACGTATGTGGTTTTCGATACGTCGGCAATATCCGCCGGCTCGTAGCATCGGCGCATTCGGGTTTTGATCGTTGAGGACGAGCCCTACATGGCTGACGCCATACGCGACGGCCTGCGCCTGGAAGCGATAGCGGCCGACGTCGCGGGCGATGGCGACGCCGCACTGGAGCTGCTGCGCGTCAACGGCTACGACATCGCCGTCCTCGACCGCGACGTGCCCGGGCCCACCGGTGACGAGATCGCCAAGCACATCGTCGCCTCCGGCAGCGGGATGCCGATCCTCATGCTCACCGCCGCCGACCGGCTCGACGACAAGGCCTCCGGATTCGGGCTCGGCGCCGACGACTACCTCACGAAGCCGTTCGAGCTCCAAGAGCTGGTCCTGCGCCTCCGCGCCCTCGACCGCCGTCGGGCCCGGAACCGGCCACCGGTGCGGGAGATCGCCGGCCTGCGCCTCGACCCGTTCCGCCGCGAGGTCTTCCGCGACGACCGCTACGTCGCGCTGACCCGCAAGCAGTTCGCGGTGCTCGAGGTCCTCGTCGCCGCCGAAGGCGGTGTCGTCAGCGCCGAGGAGCTCCTGGAGCGGGCGTGGGACGAGAACGCCAACCCGTTCACCAACGCCGTACGCATCACCGTTTCGGCGCTGCGCAAGCGCCTCGGCGACCCCTCGATCATCGCCACCGTGCCCGGCGTCGGCTACCGCATCAGCAGCGAGCCCGATGGGTAGGCCGACGGCGCAGGTGGGGCGCCGCTCTCGTGGCCTCAGCGTCCGGCTCAAGCTCACCCTCAGCTATGCCGCCGCCGTCGTGGTCGCCGGCGCGTTGATCCTGGCCACGGTGTGGGTCTTCATCCTGCGCTACGTCCCCGACCCCACGCTGGCCGGCCGGCGGCCGCGCGTCCCGGGCGGCACCATTCTCATCACCGGCCCCAGCCGTCGGGCCCTGCTCGACGCGTTCGTGCCCAAGATCGAGCTTGTCGTCGTGATCCTGCTCCTGTTCGGTCTCGTGGGCGGCTGGCTCCTGGCCGGCCGCATGCTGACGCCGCTGAACCGCATCACGGACGCCACGCGCATCGTCGCCGACGGGACGTACTCCCACCGGATCCGCCTCGAGGGTCGTCGGGACGAGCTTCGCGACCTCGCCGACGCCTTCGACACCATGCTCGCCCGACTCGAGGCCCACGTCGCCGAGCAACAGCGATTTGCCGCCAACGCCTCGCACGAGCTGCGCACGCCGCTGGCGATCACGCAGGCCTTGCTCGAGGTGGCCCGCAAGGATCCGGATCGCGATGCCGCCGAGCTCGTCGAGCGCCTCCACCACGTCAATGCCCGTGCGATCGACCTCACCGAGGCCCTCCTCCTCCTCAGCCGGGCCGAACAGCGGTCGTTCACGCGCCAGCACGTCGACCTGTCCCTCGTCGCGGAGGAGGCCGCCGAGACGCTCCTGCCCCTCGCCGAGAAGCTCGGCGTCACCATCGAGGCCGCCGGCGACGTTGCCCCCACCATGGGCTCCCACGCGCTGCTGCTCCAGCTGACGACCAACCTCGTGCACAACGCGATCGTCCACAACCTGCCGGCCCACGGCGCGGTGTGGGTCACGACCAGCATGCAGCCCGACGGAGTGGAGCTCAGGGTCGAGAACACCGGCGACCAGCTCACTCGATCGTTCGTGGCCACGCTCGCCGAGCCGTTCCTCCGCGGCACCACCCGCGTGCGCACCGACCACGCTGGCGTCGGCCTCGGCCTGGCCATCGTCGAGCGCATCACCGACGCCCACGACGGCAACCTCACCCTCGCCCCCCGGGCCACCGGAGGGCTCAGCGTCACGGTGCAGCTGCCAGCTGCGCCAGCAACGCAGAGGGCCGGCCCCCTGACGGGAAACCGGCCCTGAACTGCACTTCAGATGGTGGCGGAGCCCGATACTCGCGTTAGCTCCAACCGATCGGACCTCGGCGCCCGTGGAAGCCGCGCTGCTGCTCCCACCGGCAGTTCGAGCTATCTAGCGGAGGGGCGCATCTCCCCCGGGCCGCCGGTAGCCTGACGTCGACATCCTCTTGGGAGAGTCGCCTCGCTTGGGCAGGACGGCCGTAACGGCCTCATGTCGCCCCGTGCAGGTTCGACGCCTCGACCGAGCGACTCCGAGGAGCCCCGTGGCCACCGCACCTCTCTCCCCTTCGGCGAGCCGTCGCGGCCCGTCCGCGGCCCTCGCGGTCGGGATCCTCAGCACCTATCCACCCACTGCCTGTGGGCTCGCGACCTTCAGCGCCGCGCTCGCTTCCGGTCTCGGAGCGGTCGGCGCCGTCGCCAGGGTCGTACGCATCGCCGACGGCGCGGTCTCCCCACGGCCGGAGGTGGTCGGCGAGCTCGTCAACGGATCGGCGGGCTCGCTCGAGGCGGCCGCTGAGCTGCTCGACCAGTGCGACGTAGCAGTGGTCCAGCACGAATACGGCGTCTACGGAGGCACGGACGGGGACGAGGTACTGCAGGTCATGGGTCAGCTCCATGTCCCGACGATCGTGGTCGCCCACACGATCCTCCGCGATCCCACGCCCCACCAACGGTCCGTGCTCGTGGAGGTGGTCGCCACCGCCGACCAAGTCGTCGTCATGTCAGAGTCCGCTCGGGATCGGCTGTGCGCCACCTTCGACGTCGACGCCAGGAAGATCACGACGGTGCCGCACGGCGCAGCCGTCCCCGCCGTGGCCCGACCGGGGCGAAACGGCCGCCCCAGGCTCCTCACCTGGGGTCTCCTCGGCCCTGGGAAGGGCATCGAGCGGGTGATCGATGCCCTGCCGTCGCTGAAGGACCTCCAGCCCCGACCCACGTACCTCGTCGCCGGCCAGACCCATCCCAAGGTCCTCGCCGCCGACGGCGAGTCCTATCGCAACGCCCGCATCGAGCAGGCCTGGCGAAACGGCGTCGCCGGGTCAGTGTGCTTCGACGCCGAGTATCGAGACGTGGCGTCGTTGACCGCGTTGATCCAATCCGCCGACGTGGTGGTGTTGCCCTACGACTCGTCCGACCAGGTCACGTCCGGTGTCCTCGTCGATGCCATCGCCGCCGGCCGACCAGTCGTCGCCACGGCCTTCCCGCACGCCACGGAGCTCCTCGCCAGCGGGGCCGGGATCATCGTCGACCACGACGATCCCGAC
>JAEKLB010000208.1 GCA_019510095.1 Acidobacteriota bacterium
GCGTGCACCACGTCGACCCGTCGGGCGAGAGCAGCGATCCGGCGGCGGGCGGTGATGACGCTGCTCCCACCGAGACGAACGACGGCATCCTGGCGCACGAGCCCTTCCAGGACCCCGGGTGGGCCGGCCGTGAGCACCGACCAGCCCCGATCGGCAAGGGTGGTTGAGAGCGCGGCCACCACTCGCCGGATGCCTCCCGTCGAAGGCCCGCACAGCTGCAGGACGCTCGGCCCGTCGTCAGTCATCCAGGCCCCGCAGCATCGCCGGCACGTGGCCCGGTCGCGGACCGCCGAACAGGCTCGAGCTGAAGACGTACACCACCAGCCCCACCCCTCCGGCCACGGCCAGCTGGACCACGGCGTCGGCGCGCCCGTCGCCGTGGAAGGGTTGGCGGGCGAGCCACATGGCGGCGCCGGCGAGAGCGGCGGCCAACGACGCCCGCCCGAGCGACCCGGCGATGCGAGCAGCGGGCAACGACTGGGCCCGCGCCCGGACGAGGAGGAACAGCGCCAGCGAGCCGCCGAGGTAAGCGACCGAATGGCCGGCGGCCAACCCGGCGACGCGGGCATCGCCGTGCAGCGACTCGAAGGCCCCGGCCATCAACGCGCAACCGACCACGACGACGGCAAGGTTCACGAGCGCCGGTGTCCGGGTGTCGCCGCGGGCGTAGAGCGAGCGGGAGAGGAAGAGGAAGCTGCCGTAGCCCACGAGGCCGGGGCCGAAGGCAGCGACCGCGGCCGCCACCTGGTTGGCGCCGCCGCCGCGGAACTCGCCGAGGCGGAGCAGATCGGCCAGCGGGCGCCCGAGGGCGATCATGGCCGCGGTCGCCGGCAGCACCACGAACGCGATCGACCGCAGGCCGGCGCTGATCGTCTGCCCGTACGCCGTCTCGTCCTTGGCCACTGCGTGGCGGGACATCGCCGGGAACAGCGCCGTCATCACCGGAAGCGAGATCAGGGAGTGCGGCAGCAGGAACAGGGTGAAGGCCAACGTCCACGCGACGACGCCACCCTCGACGCGGTTGGCGAACACGAGGACGACGCCTTGGAGCACTTGGGTCGCGGCCAGGAAGACCGCTGCCCACAGGCCACGCCGGCCGATCACGCGCACCCCGGAGTGACGGTGGTCGAACCGCGGTCGCATGGAGATCCCGGTGCGCACCGCGGCGACGACGGGAAGGGCGCAGAAGGCAAGGACGCCGGCCGTCGTTCCGAGCCCGAGCACCAGCTTCTCGGCGAGGGTCAGCGTCAGGCCGGGGGCCTTGCCGTGGCGCAGATGCCAGAAGATCCCGTACGACAGGGTCACGACGACGTTGTTGAGGAGCGGGGCAACCGCGGGGGCGGCGAAGTGGCCCCTGGCGTTGAGCCGGGCCGTCGCCACCATGTGCGACGCGTAGAGCACCACTTGGGGCAGGAAGCACCACAGGAGGACGGTGCCGAGGCGGGTCTCGGCCTGGCGTACGGCGTTGTTGTGCACGCCGATGAGCAAGAGCCGCATGATGAGCGGGGCCGCCAGCATCCCGATGGCGGCCAGCGCGGCCAGGG
>JAEKLB010000065.1 GCA_019510095.1 Acidobacteriota bacterium
GGCTCGGTGCTGGTCTCGTTCGGCAAGACGCGGGTCCTGTGCACCGCCTCGATCGACGAGGACATCCCGCGCTGGTTGAAGGGGAGTGGACGGGGTTGTGTCACGGCCGAGTACTCGCTCCTCCCGGGCTCCACGGGCGAGCGGGTCGAGCGCGAAGCGGCCCGCGGGAGGCAGTCGGGGCGAACCCAGGAGATCCAGCGACTCATCGGTCGCTCACTGCGTTCGGTCACCGAGCTGAAGGCCATGCCCGAGGTGCAGGTGATCGTCGACTGCGACGTGATCCAGGCCGATGGCGGCACCCGCACGGCATCGATCTGCGGGGGCTACATCGCCCTGCACGACGCGCTGACCCGGCGGGTGCAGACGGGCAAGCTCAAGGCCCTCCCACTGCTCGACGAGTGCGCCGCCATCTCCGTCGGTGTCGTCGGCGGAACGCCGATGCTCGACCTCGCCTACGTCGAGGACTCCACCGCCGAGACCGACATGAACGTGGTCATGACCGGCGCCGGTGCATTCACCGAGGTGCAGGGCACGGCCGAGGGCGCGCCGTTCGCGCGAGACGAGCTCGACGCCATGCTCGGGCTGGCCGAGAAGGGCATCCGCGAGATCGTGGCCATGCAACGACTCGCGCTGTCGGTGCCCCCCGAACCCCGTTGAAGCTCATCCTCGCCACCGGCAACCCGGGCAAAGCAGCCGAGATCGCGCTGCTGCTCGGTGACGTCCCCGATCTCCGGCTCGAACCACGGTCGCCGGCGCTGCCCGAGCCGGAGGAGGACGGCGACACGTTGCTCGACAACGCCCGCATCAAGGCCCAGGCGGTGATCGATGCCACCGGCGAGCCGGCGGTCGCCGACGACACCGGCCTCGAGGTGCTCGCCCTCGGCGGCGCACCGGGCGTCCACACCGCCAGGTACGCCGGTCCCGGCGCCAGCTATGGCGACAACATGGCCCGCCTGCTGGCGGAGCTCGGCGACGAAGCCGACCGGCGGGCCACGTGGCGGACGGTCGCCTTGGCCCGCTGGCCCGACGGCACCGAGCTCTGGACCGAGGGCACCTGCGACGGGACCATCACCCGGGCGCCGATCGGCGACCACGGCTTTGGCTACGACCCGGTGTTCATCCCTGCGGAGGGTGACGGGCGGACCTACGCCCAGATGACCCGGGACGAGAAGAATGCGGTGTCCCATCGGGGGCGGGCCTTTCGGGCCCTTGCCATGCGCTTGGCCCAGTAAGGCCCCCGATACCGTTCCTTCTGTGTCGTGGGACATCGAGGGTTTTGCACGGTCCTTGACCGCGGCCTCGCCCAACACCACAGCCGCCTACACCCGAGACCTGCGTGACTTCGCCGAGTGGGCCGAGCGGGCATCGCACGTGGGGCCGGAGTCGGTCGACCGCAAGGTCCTGCGCCGCTATCTGGCCTACCTCGGCACCAGGAAGTACGCCCGTCGCTCGATCGCCCGCAAGGCCAGCGCAGTTCGCCGCTACTTCGGGTGGTTGGCCCGGAGCGGACGCCTGCCCGCCGACCCGTCGGTGGGCCTGTCGGCGCCCAGCGGGGAGGGGCGGCTGCCCCGGGTGCTGAAGGCCGACGAGCTGCGCACGCTCCTCGACGAGCCGCCGGCGCGGGTCGCCGGCGACACCGATGCCGTCCGCCATCGCGACGATGCCGTGCTCGAGCTGCTGTACGGCAGCGGCATCCGGGTCAGCGAGCTGTGCGGCCTGGGACGGGCCGACCTCGACCTGCGTCACGGCTTGATCCAGGTCTGGGGCAAGGGTGCCAAGCAGCGGCAGGTGCCGGCCACCCCGCAAGCCGTTGCCGCCCTCGAGCGCTGGATGTCGATCGGCCGCCCCGCCCTCACCACCGGCGAGACGCCCGAGAATGCTGTCTTCCTCAACGCCCGAGGCCGCCGGCTCGGGCCTCGCGACGTGCGTCGCATCATCGACCGGCGGGCGGTGACCCCGACCCATCCGCACGCGCTGCGTCACACCTTCGCCACTCATCTGCTCGATGGGGGCGCCGACCTCCGCGTCGTGCAGGAGCTGCTCGGTCACGCCGATCTGGCAACGACCCAGCACTACACTCACGTCAGCAAGGAACGACTCCGCTCGGTCTACGCATCGGCCCATCCCCGGGCCTCCGCCGATGGGCCCGAGGTGCGCTGATGGTTCTCGACGATCGCAGCGATCTCGACCAGTTGTGGCAGCGGCTCAAGTCCGATGGGGACACGGCCACCCGCGACGCCCTGATCGTCCACTACTCGCCGCTGGTCAAGTACGTGGCCGGCCGGGTGGCGGTCGGCCTTCCCCAGAACGTCGAGCAGGCCGACCTGGTGAGCTACGGCATCTTCGGCTTGATCGACGCCATCGAGAAGTTCGATCTCGATCGTGGCTTCAAGTTCGAGACCTACGCCATCTCCCGCATCAAGGGCGCGATCATCGACGAGCTGCGCTCGATCGACTGGGTGCCGCGCTCGGTTCGCTCGAAGGCCCGGGCGGTCGAGAAGGCCTACACCAAGCTCGAGGCCGAGCACCATCGATCGCCGAGCGACGCCGAGCTGGCCAGCGAGCTCGGCATGAGCGACTCCCAGCTGCAACAGACGTTTGGCCAGATCTCGTTCATCGGCGTGGTGGCCCTCGACGAGATGCTGTCGGGCGGGGGTGGTGACCGCGGTGAGTCGCTCACCCTCGGCGACACCGTCGCCGACTCGACGCCAGGCCCCGTCGCCACCTTCGAGGTCCGGGAGATGCGCGAGATCCTCGCCGAGGCCATCAACGGCATGCCCGAGCGGGAGAAGGTCGTCCTGACCCTCTACTACTACGAGGGTCTCACGCTTGCCGAGATCGGCGAGGTGCTGGGGGTGACCGAGAGCCGGGTGTGCCAGATCCACACCAAGTCGGTCCTCCACCTCCGCTCCAAGATCATCGCCTCCGAGCGCGAGCCGGCCTAACCGGTCATCCACCCATCCCCTCCTGTTCTTTGGCGACTCTGAGCTCTCAGTGGCCCCCGAGTCGCCGAAGTTCGAGGAGGGTGGCGGCGGCGGACTCGGTCACGTCGGACCAGCCGTAGGAGTAGATGGTCCAGCCGGTGGCCTGGATCGCCCGGCGACGCGCTCGGTCGTTGGCTCGCTGCGTCGCGGTGCCATGCCAACGGTCGCCGTCGCCTTCAATGGCGAGCTCGCGGTCGGGCCAGGCGCTGTCGAGGAACACCCGCCGGCCGTTGGTACAACGGAGCTCGTATTGGAGCTCGGGCGCGGGTAGGCCCGCCAGCTCCACCAGCTCATGGAGCTTGTGCTCGAGCATGCTGGCCAGCCGGGCGTCGGGCACCGCATGGCGGAGGACCGCGCGCAGGGGAGCGGTGCCGCGCCGGCCCCGCCCGCCAACCCGCTCCAGGACGGCGGCGAGGGCGCCCTCGGTCACGACCTTGCGGATGATGGCGTCCTGCACGGTGTGCTCGACCTGCTCGTAGGACAGCACAGCACCGAGATCGAGCAGCGTGCGAGGGATCGTCGTCACCGGTACGCCAGACACCGTGCAGCAATCGGCAGGGTCGAGGCGATTGGTCCGGTGGGCCACGATGCCGGGCCTCACGGGGTGGTCGAGGTCCGGGACGGTGATCTCGATCCTGCTCCCCGGCACACCGTCGAGACCGTGGAGCCGGCCGGCGGTGCGGTGGGACACGACTGCCCCTGGCCCTCCGGCCAGTGCGGCTGCGGTCAGCGAGCCCACCCAGCTGGATGGCGCACCGGCGTGGCGGTAGACGCCCATCTGGACCCGCTCCAGGAGGTCGCGACCGACCTGGCTCCTGAACTGGCCGAGGGGAACGCCGAGCCCGAGGGCCTGCTGCTTGCTGAGGACGCCGTTCTGGCCGGCGGCGAGCCGTGCGGTGATCGCATCGGCAGTGGTCATGGCCGTCCAGTCCACCAAGCGGGTGTGACACCTTCCGTTCTTCGGCGACTGCTGGGTGAGGGTGCGCCACGAATCGCCAAAGAACGGGGAAAGCGGACGGTCGGTGGTGCGTTTGGTGTAGTTTCATCCCTACTTCCTCCTCTCGATTCGTTGGGTGAGGGGAGGGGTTCGTGCGCCGGACCCTGGTTGTCGTTCTGGCCGCTGGTCTGCTCGGCGTCCTCTGTCCGTCGGTCGCCCGTGCCGACGGGCCGGCGTTCGTGGTGCCGGTTCCCGGGCCGGTCGTGGATCCGTGGCGGGCGCCGGCGGGGCGGTACGGGGCGGGGAACCGGGGGATCGACTTCGCCACCACGCCGGGGGAGGTGGTGCGGGCCTCTGGCGATGGCGAGGTGGTGTTCGCCGGCCAGGTCGGCGGGTCGCTGCACGTGGTCGTGCTGCACCCGGGTGGCGTCCGGACGTCGTATTCGTTCCTCGCGTCGATCGCCGTGCGACGGGGGGACCGGGTGCGGCAGGGCGACGTGGTCGGCACGGCCGAGCGGAGCGTGCACTTCGGGGTGCGGGTCGGCGACGACTACGTCGATCCCGCCACCCTGCTGGCCGGCACCGTCGAGGTCCATCTCGTGCCCGACGACCTTCGGCGGCCGGGGAGCTGGTGGCAGGAGCGTCTGGGACTGCTTCGTGGTGTGGCTGTCGTCGTCGGGGCCACGGCGCAGGGCGTGGCATGGGCATCGGAGGCGCTCGATGGCGCGGTCGACTGGTCGGTCGGGATCCCGGCGCTGGTGGCCCAGCAAGGCTGGGAGGCCGTCCAGGCCGAGTTGATGAAGCTCGGTGATCTCGCTGAACTGGCCGTTTACTACGGGGACATCTCCCGCCAGTGGATCGCCGCCTACCGCCGACTCCAGGAGTTCGACGAGGACCAGGCCGGGTGCACGCCTCGGTCGGTCCGGCCGCGGCGCCCACGACGCCGGCGCATCGCCGTGCTGGTGGGTGGCTTCGGGTCGACCTCGACCCACGGCGGGGTCCTCGACCTGCCGACCCGGGCGCTCGGCTATGCCGACCACGACGTGGCCGTGTTCTCCTACGCCGGCGGCCAGATCGGTGGCCGGCGGCACATCGACGGGATCGACGTGGCTGCCTACGGGCAGCGCCAGGCCAACGGCGATCTCCGCGCCTCGGCGAAGCGGTTGCGTCAGGTGCTGGTGCGCATCCGGTCCCGGAATCCCGGCGTGCCCGTCGACCTGATCGGCTTCAGCCAGGGCGGCGTGGTGGCCCGGGCCGCCCTGGCCGACAGCGACGGGTCCGACCCCCGTGAGCCGAAGGTGGCCAACCTCATCACCATCGGCGCCCCCCACCACGGCGCCCAGGTGGCGACGGGCCTCGCCGCGGTGGGCGCATCGGGCGCCGGCTGGGCCACCCTCAAGCTGACGGAGTCGGTCAGCAATCTGGAGCCGACGTCGACGGCGGCTGGCGAGCTGCGGGCCGGGTCGGACTTCATCGACTGGGCCGGCCGCCAGCAGCTGCCGGCGGGCACCCGGTTCACGTCGATCGCCGCTGCCGGTGACCTGGTGGTGCCCGCCCCCAACAGTGCTGTCGGGCCGGCGACCAACGTGCTCCTGCCCGGTGCTCCCGGGATGGGCGTCCATGGCCATCTCCCGGCGTCGCGTGCGGTCGGGCGGGAGATCGGCCTGGCCATCGCCGGCCGGGGGCCAACCTGTCGCTCAACGGGCGCTGCTGAGCTGCAGGCCCTGGGCACGGTGATCGTCGAGGACGGAGCGGCCGGCGGCCTCGCCCTTGCCGGTCAGCTCGTCGGCAAGCGCATCGAGTCCAGCGTGCCGCGGGTGCCTCGACCGACCCGCAGCCCCGGGCCGGCGGGTCGGCCCTGAACTGGGCGAATGCGCCCCGCCGCGGGTACCCTGGCCGACGCCCTGCGGCGACGTGTCGCAGGCTGAACACCACCTGAGTTTCGTTCGACTCCTCCGGCCCGACCCACGGTCGCCCCACCTCGGTGGGGTGCGGCGCCGGAGCTTCACAACCGTTGGGGAGGACACCACCATGGCGCCTGTCGTCACCATGAAGCAGCTGCTGGAAGCCGGCGTGCACTTCGGCCACCAGACCCGGCGCTGGAACCCCAAGATGAAGCGCTTCATCTACGGGGAGCGCAACGGGATCTACATCATCGATCTCCAGCAGACCCTGAAGCGCATCGAGACCGCCTACACCTTCGTGCGGGACATGACCGCCGAGGGCGGCGACATCCTGTTCATCGGCACCAAGAAGCAGGCGCAGGATCCGGTCGCCACGGCGGCCGCCGGCTGCGGGATGCCGTACATCAACGAGCGTTGGCTCGGCGGCATGCTCACCAACTTCACCACCATCAGCGGGCGGGTGAAGAAGATGCAGGAGTACCAGCGCATGCGGGCGGTGGGCGACTTCGAGGCCATGCCCAAGAAGGAGGCCCTGCTGGTCTCCCGCGAGCTCGAGAAGCTCGAGCGCAACCTCGGGGGCATCCGCGACATGACCAAGCTGCCCGACGCGGTGTTCGTCATCGACACCAAGAAGGAGCACATCGCGGTCGTCGAGGCCAACAAGCTCAAGATCCCGGTCGTCGCGGTGGTCGACACCAACTGCGACCCCGACGTCATCGACTTCGTGATCCCCGGCAACGACGACGCCATCCGGTCGGGCACCCTCATGTGCCACGTCATCAGCGAGGCCGTGAAGGAAGGCCGCTACATCGCCGAGCGGCGCGGCACCGCCCGCCCGGCGCCCGTGACCCTCACGCCCGAGCAGGAGGCCGAGCGCACCCGTGAGCAGGCTGCTGCCCGCGCCGCGGCCGCCGCCCAGGCCGCTGCCCGCGAGGCACGCATCGCCGCGGCCGGCGCCGGCGCGAGCAACCCGTCTCCCGACGAGGACGACCCCGACGAGCCGAATCTCGGTTCGACGCCGGCTGCCGTCGAGCCGCCCGCCGCGCCCGTGGCCGAAGAGGCACCGGCCGCCGAGGACGCGCCCGCGCCGGCCCCCGCCGCGGAGTCCCCGGCAACCGACGTTCTGACCAACCAGGAGTGACGACCCCCCATGCCTGACTTCAGCGCCGCCGACGTCAAGAAGCTCCGTGACGCCACTGGCGTCGGGATGATGGACGCCAAGAAGGCGCTCACCGAGACCGGGGGCGACTTCGACGCCGCCTCCAAGTGGCTCCTCGAGAATGGCCTGGCCAAGTCGGCCGAACGCTCCGACCGCGAGAACGTCGAGGGTGCGGTCGCCCTCGGGCGGGCGGGCCGGGCCGGTGCGCTCGTGCAGCTGAAGTCGGAGACCGACTTCGTGGCCAAGAGCCCCGACTTCGTGCAGCTGGCCCAGGACCTGGCCGATGTCGTGGCCGCCAAGGGCGAGGACGCGGTCGCCGACCTCCAGGGCCGGCTCGACGAGCTGAAGGTGTCGCTCAAGGAGAACATCGACCTGGGTCGAGTGGCGCGCATCGAGCCCGCCGACGGCAACGGGTTCGACGCCTACCTGCACATCCAGAACGGGCGCGGCGTGAACGGCGTGCTCGTCGAGGTCGAGGGTGGCGACGATGCCCTCGCCCATGAGATCGCCCTCCACATCTCGTTCAGCCGCCCGTCGGTGCTGTCACGCGACGAGGTCGCCGAGGCCGAGGTCGCCGAACAGCGCCAGCTCCTCGAGAACCAGACCCGCAACGAGGGCAAGCCCGAGCAGGCCCTGCCCAAGATCGTCGAGGGCAAGCTCGGCGGCTGGTTCAAGCGGGTCGGTTCCAAGAGCACCCCAGGTGGGGTCCTCCTCGAGCAGCCCTGGGTGCACGACGAGAAGCAGAGCGTCGAGAAGGCGCTCGGCAGCGCCAAGATCACGAGGTTCGCCCAGGTCGAGATCGGCGCCTAGTTGCCCACGCCGTCGCATGGGTGAGGTCCTCAACCCCCGTTGGCGGCGGGTGGTGCTCAAGCTGTCGGGTGAGGCGTTTGCCGATGCCAGCGGCTACTCGATCGACGGTGACGTCGTGTTCAGGGTGGCGCGCGAGATCGTCGAGGTCCGCCAGGAGCTCAACGTCGACATCGCCTGCGTGGTCGGCGGCGGCAACATCTGGCGGGGCCTCACCGGGGCCGGCGCGGGGATGGACCCGGCCCAGGCCGACTACATGGGCATGTTGGCCACCGTCATCAATGCCCTCGCCCTCCAGGACGCCCTCGAGCGACTCGAGCAACCCACCCGGGTGATGACGGCGCTGTCGATCTCGCAGGTCGCCGAGCCCTACATCCGCCGCCGGGCCATTCGCCACCTCGAGAAGGGCCGGGTGGTCATCCTGGCCGGCGGCACCGGCAACCCCTTCTTCACCACCGACACCACCGCTGCCCTGCGGGCCGCCGAGATCGACGCCGAGGCGGTGCTCAAGGGCACCCACGGTGGCGTCGACGGCGTGTACACGGCCGATCCGAAGCTGGATGCCACGGCCACGCGGTTGGAGACCATCACCTACATGGACGTGCTGAACCGGGGCCTGCGGGTCATGGACTCGACGGCCATCACCTTCTGCATGGACAACCGCCTCCCCATCGTGGTGTTCGACCTGCTGGCCAGCGGCAACGTGCGCCGGGTGCTGCTGGGCGAAGAGGGCATCGGCACGCTGGTCGGGTAGCCCGCCGGGCAGCCGGCCGGGCCAGTCGACCTAAGGTGGACATCGATGAGTGAGCTGGTCGACACAGTGCTCGCCGACGCGGCGGAGAAGATGCACAAGGCCGTCGAGCACACCCAGGTCGAGTTCTCACAGGTCCGCACCGGGCGGGCCAGCCCGTCGTTCGTGGAGAAGCTCGCGGTCGAGTACTACGGCTCCGAGGTGCCCCTCCAGCAGCTGGCCGGGTTCAGCGTCCCCGAGGCCCGCATGCTGGTGATCCAGCCCTACGACGTGGGATCGATGAAGGCGATCGAGAAGGCGATCCAGCACTCCGACCTCGGTCTCAACCCGAGCAACGACGGCAAGGTCATCCGGTTGTCGTTCCCGCCCCTCACCGCCGAGCGACGCAAGGACTACGTCAAGATGGTCAAGCACATGGCCGAGGAGGGCAGGGTCGCGGTGCGCAACACCCGCCGCGCGGCCCGTCACGACCTCGACGCGCTCGAGAAGGATGGCGACATCTCCGCTGACGAGCTCGAACGAGCGGAGAAGGAGCTCGACAAGCTCACGTCGACGAACGTGAGCGAGATCGACACCCACCTGGAGCACAAAGAGCGCGAGCTGCTCGGGGAGTAGGAGATCGATGTCTGACCGCTTCTGGGACGAACCCGACGACGACCCCAAGGACAAGACCGAGGGCGTCCGCATCATTGGCGCCGAGGAGGCGGCCGAGGCCATCGAGCGCGGCGACGTCGCCCAGCGCCGGGCCGAGGGCGAGCTCCGCTACGGCGACCGGCCGGCGCCGCCGCCCGAGGACGCACAGGCCGCGGTCCGTTTCCCGTTGCCGGCCGACCAGGCGGATGCGCTCGTTCGCCCTCGCCCGGTCACCCCGCCGTTGCCCCACTGGACCGATCCCCCCACCGGTGAGGTGCCGCGGGTCCTCGGCGACAGCGCCGAGAGCGACGACGATCTCGATGCCTGGTCGGGCTTCGCCGGATCGGCGCCCCGCTGGCGCGACCAGGTCGGCGACTGGCAGGAGGCCGACTTCGATCCCGCCGCCCTGACTCATGACGACGAGTCGCGGGTTGGCGCCCTCGACGAGCGTCGCCCCGACGATCTCTTCCTCTTTGCCGACGCCGAGCCGGTGGCGCTGCCCGAGGTGCCGAAGCGCCGGCGGGCGACGCCGGCGGCGCCACCCCGCGCCCGGCGGCCGGTGCCGAGCAGGCTCGCAGACGGCCAGCGCGACCTCCAGATGGCGACGGCCACCGGCCTCGGCCTCATCGTCATCACCCTGGTGCTGTTCAAGATCGGGCCGGCAGCCGCCATGGTGCTCGTCACCGCGGTGCTCCTGGCCGCAGCGGCCGAGCTGTTCGGGTCGCTCCAGCAGAGCGGTTACCAGCCGGCGACGCTGCTCGGCCTGGTGGCCACCGGTGGGCTGGCCCTCGGCTCCTACTGGAAGGGCGAGACGGCGATGCCGTTGGTGCTGGCCCTGGCCGTGATCGTCACGCTGCTGTGGTACTTGACCGGTGTCACCCGGCAGAACCCAACCATGAACGCCGGCGTGACGCTGCTCGGTATCGGCCAGATCGGCGTGCTCGGCTCGTTTGCCGCCCTCATCCTGACCTTGCCCGACGGCATCGGCATCCTCCTCGGCGTCATCGTCGCGGTGGTCGCCAACGACATCGGCGCGCTGGTCGTCGGCCAGCAGATGGGGCGGGCACCGGTCGCTCCCAACGTGAGCCCCAACAAGACCCTCGAGGGTCTCGTGGGTGGTGGTGTGTTCTCGATCGTGCTCAGCGTCCTGCTGCTGAGCATGCTGCTCAGCCTCACGCCCTGGGACACCGGCTCGGCGTTCGCTCTCGGTGTGGTCGTCGCCATCGCCGCCCCACTCGGCGATCTGTGCGAGTCGATGGTCAAGCGTGACCTCGGCATCAAGGACATGGGGTCGTTCCTGCCTGGTCACGGTGGCGTGCTCGATCGCTTCGATGCCCTGCTGTTCTGCCTGCCGGCGACCTACTACCTCTGCCGGCTCCTCAACATCGCCTAGATGGCAGAGCCCGTTCTGTCGGTGGTCATGCCGTGCTTCAACGAGGAAGCGACGGTGGCCACGTCGGTGAAGCGCGTTCTCGACTCGCCGTGGGTGAGCGAGCTGGTGGTGGTCGACGACTGCTCGACCGACGCCAGCCGCGATGTGCTCGACAGCATCGGTGACGCCCGGCTGCGGGTGCTGCACCACGGGGTCAACCGCGGCAAGGGAGCTGCGTTGCGCACCGGCTTCGCGGCGGCCAAGGGACCGTTCGTCGTGGTGCAGGATGCCGACCTCGAGTACGACCCCTCCGAGTACGGGACCCTGCTGCAGCCACTCGTCGAGGGTGTGGCCGACGTCGTGTACGGCTCTCGCTTCCTCTCCGGTCGGCCCCATCGGGTCCTCTACTTCTGGCACTCGGTTGGCAACAAGCTCCTCACCACGGTGTCGAACGCCTTCACCAACCTCAACCTCACCGACATGGAGACGTGCTACAAGGCGTTCCGCAAGGAGGTGCTCGACTCGATCGAGCTGTGTGAGGACCGGTTCGGCTTCGAGCCGGAGATCACCGCCAAGGTGGCGGCCGGCCACTGGCGGCTCTACGAGGTCGGGATCTCCTACAGCGGTCGTACCTACGACGAGGGCAAGAAGATCGGCTGGCGTGACGGCGTGCACGCCATGGTGTGCATCGTGCGCTACGCCCCGGGCGTCGTGCGCCTGAGGGACCGCTGGAACCTCAGCTGAGCCTCATCGAGGCGCCAGGACGCGGGCTGCCTCGATGCCCTCGAGGCCGGCGCCGAGGATCTTGATGACCGGCGTCGTGACACCGTTGGCGACGTAGCGCTGGATCTGCTCCCTGCACGCATCCGCCGGCCCGTTCACGATGAGCTCGTCGACCAGGCTGTCGGGGATGGCGGCCAGCGCCGCCTTGCGGTCGCCCTTCTGCCAGTTGTCCCACATCCCGGCGAGCTGCTCCTCGCGGCCGAGCCAGCGGTGGAACGCGGCATAGACGGGAACGTTGAGGTAGGCGGCGATCTGCCGCTTGCCGAAGGTGAGCACCGCCTCGCGGTCCTCCGAGGGGCACACGAAGATGCGGGCGGCGACCTCGCGCTCGTTGCCGCCGGCCGCCCCGTGCACGACGGCTGCCGCCTGCGGCACGTCGTCGGCCGCCAACCAGTTGAGGATCACGCCGTCGGCCTCGCTGCCAGCGAGGCGGAGCATCCCTTCCCGGAGGGCGGCGACGAGGATTGGCGGCGGTTGGTCAGGCACCAGCTCGAGCCGGAAGCCGTCCACCGCGAACGTGTCGAAGGTGGCGGTGACCTTGTTGCCGGTCATGGCCTGCCGGACGAACCGGACCACATCGCGTGTCCTGGTCAGCGGGCGCTCGAACGGCGCGCCATTCCAGCGCTCGACGATGACGTCACTCGACGAGCCAACGCCGAGCACGAAGCGGCCGGGTGCGAGAGCGGCCAGCGTGGCGGCGCTCTGGGCGATCAACGCCGGACCGCGGGTGAAGGCGGGCACGATGGCGGTGCCGAGGCGCAGCGAGGGGGCGACCACCGCGGCGACCGCCAGCGGAGTGAAGGCGTCGGTGCCGCCGACCTCCGACGACCACACGTCGGTGTAGCCGAGGGCCTCGAGCTCGCGCAGGCTCTCGCCGAGGGTGGTCAACGGCTGGCCGTCGAACGGCACGGTCATCCCGTAGCGAGCCGGGGCAACGTCGGTCATGACCGCAGTGAACCACGTCGGTCGACCGTCGAGGCCAGGTCCTAGGCTCCGGCGATGGGTGGGATGCGTTGCTAGCGCGCGAGGACTTCCGCGTCTCGGTCGCGCAAGCCGACATCGACGACCTGCACGAGCGCCTCGACCGAACGCGGTGGCTCGACCAAGTGCCCGGCACCAGCTGGGAGTACGGCATGAACACCGCGTGGCTCCGTGACCTGTGCGAACACTGGCGAACGGACTTCGACTGGCGGGCTGCCGAAGCCCGGCTGAACGCGTGGCCCCAGTTCACCTCCACGATCGACGAGATCGACCTCCACTACTACGACGTCCGCTCGCCGGTGCCGGGCGCCCTGCCGCTCGTGCTGCTGCACGGCTGGCCTGGTTCGGTCGCCGAGTACGTCGACATCATCGGCCCGCTCACCGACCCGGCCGCCTACGGCGGTGACCCCCAGGACGCCTTTCACGTCGTCGTGCCGTCGTTGCCTGGCTTCGGCTTCTCGGGTCCGACCGATCGCCCGGGGGTCGACAGCCTGGTCATGGCCAACGTCGTCACCAGGCTCATGGCCGGCTTGGGCCACGACCACTACGTCGCCCAGGGCGGAGATGTCGGCGCGGGCGTCGCTTCGGTCATCGCCCGCATCGACCCCGAGCACGCCAAGGCCGTGCATCTGAACCTGCTGCCCGTCGGCCCCCCCGATCCGAGCAATCCCACTGCCGGGCTCAACGAGGACGACGCGGCGCGGGTGTCGCGCACGTTCGCCTTCCTCGCCGACGATGCCGGTTACTGGCGGATCCAGGAGACCCATCCCCAGACGGTGGCCCAGGGCCTCAACGACTCGCCGGCCGGGCTGTGCGGCTGGATCACCGAGAAGTTCCGGTCGTGGACCGACTGCGACGGCGACGTCGATGCCGCCTTCACCCGCGACGAGCTGCTGACCAACGTGTCGATCTACTGGTTCACCCGCACCATCGGCTCCAGCGCCCGCTTCTACTTCGAGACCCGGGCGAGTGGCGGTAGCCGCTCGGCCGGCCCCCCCGGCAAGGCTCCCGTACCTGTCGGCTTCGCCGACTTCCCTGGCGAGCACTTCAAGATGGCCCGGGCGTGGGCCGAGGAGGCCTTCGACCTCGTGCACTGGTCGACCCAGCCGGCCGGCGGCCACTTCCCGGCGCTCCAGGTGCCCGACCTCTTCGTCGACGAGGTCCGTGGCTTCTTCCGCCGCTTCCGCGGGGCCTGACAAGCTGGGCGTCATGTCCGATGCGGTCCTCTACGACGTCGACAACGGCGTCGCGTCCATCTCCCTCAACCGGCCCGAGGCGGCCAACTCGCTGAGCCCGGATGTCGTGAGCGCGCTCCGTGACGCCCTCGAGACCGCCGAGCTCGACGGCTCGGTTGGTGCGATCGTGTTGTCGGGCGAGGGACGTGGCTTCTGCGGCGGTGGCAACACCAAGGCCATGCCGGGAGTCCGTCCCGAGGACAAGGTCCGCAGCATCACCACGATGGCCCGGTTCGTCGAGGTGTTCGTCACGATCCAGACCCCGGTGGTCGTCGCCGTGCACGGCTACTGCGTCGGCGCCGGCATCAGCCTGGCGTTCGCCTCCGATGTGATCGTGGCCGACGAGGACACTCGCTTCCGGATGGCCTTCCGCGACATCGGCCTGCTGCCCGACATGGGCGCCCACCACTTCCTGGCCCAGGCGGTCGGCGTTTGGCGGGCCAAGCAGATGATCTGGAGCGGTGCGTCGTTCACCGCCGCCGACGCGCAGGGCTGGGGCGTCGTGGCCCAGGTGACTGCGCCGGGGGAGGCTCGGAAGGTGGCGACCGAGATCGCGACCGACCTGGCTGCGGGGCCCCGCCACGCCATCGCCTACACCAAGACGGTGCTGGCCCAGGCCCATCTCGACCAGCTGCGGGCGGTGCTCAACACGGAGGGCTACGCCTCCTCGGTGCTCCGAAGCACGCTCGACCACGCCGAGGGTCTCGCCGCCCAGCGGGAGAAGCGCCCGCCGGTCTTCGGGCAGGGGTAGCTGGGACCCGTGACCACCGTTGCCGTCCTCGGCTCGACGGGGTCGATCGGCACCCAGACGCTCGACGTGGTGGCGGCCGAGGGCGATCGGTACGAGGTCGTCGCCCTCGGTGCCTGGTCGTCGGTCGAGCTGCTCGCCCGCCAGGCTGCGGCCGTTCGCCCCAAGGTGGTCGCCATCGGCGATCCCTCGCGTGCTGCTGAGCTCCAGGCGCTCGTGCCCGGCGGCACCGAGGTCATTTCGGGTCCCGACGCCCTGGCCGAGGTCGCCGTGCTCGCCGATGTGGTCGTCAACGGGGTCGTCGGCTTCGCCGGCCTCGGGGTCACCGTTGCGTCGTTGGCGGCCGGCCGCCGGCTGGCGCTGGCCAACAAGGAGTCACTGATCGCCGGTGGCCCCGTGGTGCAGGCGGTGCGCCGGACGCCGGGGGCCGAGATCATCCCGGTCGACTCCGAGCACTGCGCCGTGCACCAGTGCCTGCGATCGGGCGCACGTGACGAGGTCGCCCGGCTGGTGATCACCGCCAGCGGGGGACCGTTCCGGGGGCGGACGCGCGAGCAGCTGGCCGATGTCACCGTCGATGACGCGCTCGCCCATCCCACCTGGCGCATGGGCCCCAAGATCACGGTCGACTCCTCGACCTTGATGAACAAGGGCCTCGAGGTGATCGAGGCACACGAGCTCTTCGGCCTTGCCTACGACGTGATCGACGTCGTCGTGCACCCCCAGTCGGTGGTGCATTCGATGGTGACCTTCGGCGACGGTGCGACCATCGCCCAGCTGTCGATGCCCGACATGCGCCTCCCCATCGGCTACGCCCTCGCCTACCCCGACCGGGCCGGCGTGCCCTTCGGCGCGGTCGACTGGTCGACCCTCCGTGAGCTGACGTTCGAGGTGCCAGACCGGCGGGCGTTCCCGTGCCTCGACATCGCCTACGCGGCCGGCCGGGCGGGTGGCTCGGCGCCGGCCTGGCTCAACGCTGCCAACGAGGTGGCAGTGGCGGCCTTCCTCGCCGGGAAGCTCGACTGGCTGGCCATCCCTGACGTGTTGGAAGCGGCCCTCGACCTGCATGATGGGACGGTGCTGACCGACATCGAGGCGGTGATCGAGGTCGACCGGTTGGCCCGGGAGGTCACGTCGGGGCTGGTCGCAGCCCGGTGAGGGGCAACGAGGCCAACGAGGCGGTGCCCGAGGAGGCGACGGGGAACGATCGCGCCGGCCTGCTGGTGCTCGTCGGGCTGCTGGTGGGCGCCTCACTGCTGTGGGGGCTGTCGACCCTGGCCGTCATCCTCGCCCTGGTGGTCATGATCTTCCTCCACGAGCTGGGCCACTTCCTGACGGCCAAGGCGGCGGGGATGAAGGTCACCGAGTTCTTCCTCGGCTTCGGTCCCCGGCTGTGGTCGTTCCGGCGGGGCGAGACTGACTACGGCGTCAAGGCCATTCCTGCGGGGGCGTACGTCCGGATCATCGGCATGAGCAATCTCGACGAGGTCGACCCCGAGGACGAGGACCGCACCTATCGATCGAAGCGGTACGGGCGCCGGCTCTCGGTGGCGGTGGCGGGCTCGGCGATGCACTTCATCCTCGCCCTCGTGCTCATCTACACCGCGTTCGTCGGGTTCGGCGTGATCAACGAGCACAGTCCCCGCTGGGTGATCGCGTCGGTCACCGGCCCCGCGCTCGATGCCGGCGTGCGTCCCGGCGACCGGATCATCGGGGTCGACGGCCAGCGATTTGCCCGGTTCGCCGACGTGTCGAAGTACCTGCGGGCCCACCCGGGCAAGACCGTCGAGCTCGCCGTCGAGGGCAAGGGGCCGGCGCGAACGATCACCGCGACGCTTGGCGACTTCAACCCGTCGATCCAACGGAAGGTCGGCTACCTGGGTGTCGGTCCCCGGTTCCCCCGTGAGCGGGTCAACCCGGTCGAGGCGGCGCGGCGGTCGCTGGTCGACACCGGGAAGGCCGGCTGGGAGTCGGTGGTCGGCATCGGCAAGCTGTTCTCACCCGACGGGATCTCCCGCTACTACGACAGCCTCCGGGGGTTGAGCAAGGACGACTCGGCCCGCCCGGTGTCGGTGGTGGGCATCGTCCAGGTCGGGAGCCAGGCCGCGCACGACGGCATCGTCAACCTCCTCACCCTGCTGTTCGGCGTCAACGTGTTCATCGGCGTGTTCAACCTCACCCCGGTGCTGCCGTTCGACGGTGGTCACGTGGCCATCGCCACCTACGAGAAGATCAGGTCCATGCTGTCTGGCCGTGAGTACCGCGCCGACGTGGCCAAGCTGATGCCGCTCACCTATGTGGTGGTGCTGGTGCTCGCCTTGCTGTTCATCACGTCGCTCTACAGCAATATCGTCGACCCCATCTCGGTCCGATGACCGAACGACGGAAGACGCGCCAGGTGGTGCTTCGGCATCCGACCAACCCGGTGACCGTTGGCGGCGATGCGCCGGTGTCGGTGCAGTCGATGACGACGACGAAGACGGCCGACCACGAGGCCACCCTCCAGCAGGTCTACGCCCTGGCGGCGGCGGGTGCCGACATCGTCCGGTGCACCTGCAACGAGGAGGCCGCCGCCGAGGGGCTGGCCCGCCTGGTGCCGCGGTCGCCGGTGCCGATCGTGGCCGACATCCACTTCCAGTACCGGTTGGCGTTGGCGGCCCTCGATGCCGGGGTGCACTGCCTGCGCCTCAACCCCGGCAACATCCGCAAGCCCGAGCACATCAAGCAGGTCGCCCAGGAGGCGAAGGACCGCGGTGTGCCGATCCGCATCGGGGTCAACGCCGGGTCGCTCGATCCCGACATCGAGGCCAAGTACGGCATCACGCCGGAGGCGCTGGTGGCGTCGGCCGAGCGGGAGCTGGCCTACTTCGCCGAGGTCGGCTTCGACGACGTCAAGATCTCGGTGAAGGCATCGAACGTGCCGCTCATGGTCGAGGCCTACCGGCAGCTGTCGGAGGTCACCGACGCGCCGCTGCACCTCGGCGTGACCGAGGCCGGACCGCCACCGGCCGGTCTGCTGAAGGGCACTGCCGGCATCGGCACCCTGCTGCTGGAGGGCATCGGCGACACGATCCGCTACTCGCTGACCGCTGATCCGGTGGAAGAGGCCCGCGCCGGCCGGCAGCTGCTCGAGGTGCTCGGCCTGCGGGAGCGCAAGGGCGTCGACCTCATTGCCTGCCCGAGCTGCGGCCGGGCCGAGATCGACGTGATCGGCGTGGCCAACGAAGCGATGGCCGCCTTCGCCGAACGAGAGCTGCCCATCCAGGTGGCGGTCATGGGCTGCGTGGTCAATGGGCCCGGCGAGGCCCGGTCCGCCGACCTCGGCATCGCCGCCGGTCGCCACCGTGGCCATCTGTTCATCCAAGGCCAGGTCGTCCGGGTCGTGCCCGAGGGCGAGATGGTGGCCGCGCTGATCGACGAGGCCGAGAAGCTGGTCGCCGAAGGCGTCGAGGCCCGGCTCGCGGCACGCGACGTCGGGGCCGCGGCCGAGGCCGAGGCCGACCGCCAAGCACTGCTCGCCGAGAAGGGCGAGGATGCCAACGCCAGCGAGGCCAAGGTCTCCCTGATCCGGAAGCGGACAGAAGGTACATAACCGGGAGCGCGACAGTCGGCCACGCTCCGTGAGTATGACCGGCCAATGCGGACTAGCTGCTCCATGGTCAACCAGCGCCCGGGGATGGTCCATCCGCGCTATTTGCCGTGGAACGGAACCGCAGCCCGTTCCCTTCTCTGACCTGGTGTTTTAGGGTGAGCACGTGCTCCACCGTGTCGTCTCCCGCGCGTTCACGCGCCGCCCTCTCCTCGCCCTCCTCGCAGGAACGCTCAGCGTGCTCGGGGTGTCCACGGTCGGCTCCACCTTCGCCACGACGGTGAGCGGGATGGGTGGGTTGGTGCCCGGCGCGGTCGTGGCCGACGTCGTGCCGGTCGTCGACAGCGGCACGACCCTCTTCAACGTCGACCTGCACTACAAGATCTCCGGGCTCAACTGCGCAGCGACGCCCGATGTCGACCTCCACTACGAGACCGACACCGTTCACAACCACAGCAGAAACAATGCGAAGACTCCGGTCTGCGTCGGCGGTGCGCTGACGTCGGGCGGCGTGCTCATTCCGACCACGGGCGTCATTGACTTCACCGTGTCCCGTCCTGTCTTCGGCAATGGCTGGGCCGACGTCTGGCCCAACGAGACCATTCAGGCCTAC
>JAEKLB010000120.1 GCA_019510095.1 Acidobacteriota bacterium
GGTTGAGGGAGCCGAGCGCGTCGCGGAACTGGCGGCCGACGGCCGATTCGGGGTGCACGCCCATCCCGACCTCCTCGGACACGATCACGATGTCGCCTGCCGCGGCGGCCAGGGCGCTGCACAGGTCGGCGCCGTCGACGTCGAAGTCCTGCGTCGAGGCAACCCAGGTGCCGAGGGAGTCGATGAGCACCGTGCAGTCGCCGTGCTCACGAACGGCAGCGACCAGGTCGACGGTCTCGACCGTCCGCCACGTGGGTGGGCGACGAGCCTGGTGGAGTGCGATGCGGGCGGCCATGTCGGCGTCCGTGGCCACACCGGTGGCGACGTACACGACGTCGCCACTGCCCGCTCGCTCCTCGGCCACCGCCGACTTGCCGGAACGGGCGCCGCCCAGCACGAGGGTGATCACCGGATCCCGGACCCGACGGCCGTGTGCACGGCGCGAGCCAACCGGGCGCCCCAGGGCGATCGGGGGCCGGCGAACGCGACGGTCTCGCCGCCGATTGGGCAGACGATGCACACCGCGTCGCTGGCTGTTCCCGTTCCGGGAACGCCGCGGTCGAGCAGGGCCTGGGCCTTGGCCTCGGTGACGGTGATCACCGCGTTCACCAGCGCCGCCGGCCCGAGCTGCACCGGGAGGAACACGACGACGTTGATGGTGCCCGGCTCCCACCGCCCATGACCGTCGTCGGGTGACGCGGCCCACGTGGGCTTGGTCAGCCCGACGGTGGCCACCGCCTCGACTCCCTCATCGGAGGCGTGCCGCCAACGGGTGACATCGGTGGCGGTCAGCAATCCGACGCCGGGCCCGGCGCAGCCAAGCTCCCGTGCCATCTCGTCGACATGGTGCTCGAGGTCGTGACGGCCGTAGTCCATCGGCACCTCGGCGTTGAGAATCCAGTCGCGCACACCCATGCCGCCACCGGCCGGCGCCGACGACAGGACGAGCATCGGCTCATCGAGGCGCCACACCAGCACCGGGCGCGGCGCGCCGGTGGTCTCGTGCTTCTCGGAGGTCGGCCTCAATAGTCGATGCCCCGGCTGGCCCGGATACCGGTGTCGTAGGCGTGCTTGACCTTGCGCATCTCGGTCACGGTGTCGGCCACGTCGACCAGTGCCGCGGGAGCGTCACGGCCGGTCGCGACCACGTTGACCTTCTCGGGACGGTCGCGTAGGGCACCGGCCACCTCGTCGCCGTCGATCCAGCCCCAGTTGATGGGGTACGTCACCTCGTCGAGGATCACCAGCTGGTGCGCGCCAGCGGCGATGACGGTGGCCGCGTGACGCCACGCCTCGCGGGCAACGGCCTCGTCGCGGGTCAGGTCGTCACTCTCCCAGCTGAACCCCTCGCCGATCGCCCACCAGTCGACACCGAGCTGGCGACCGACCTTCTCCTCGCCCACCTTCCACTCACCCGACTTCACGAACTGGATGACGGCCACCGACCAGCCACGGGCGATGGCGCGGGTCATCACGCCGAAGGCCGAGGTCGACTTGCCCTTGCCGTCGCCGGTGTTCACGATCACGACCGACGGTGCCCGGTGCACGCCGTCGGGATGCTCATGCTCGGTCGGTGGGGCGGTGGTCATGCCTGCTCCTTCTTGCGAACGGGAACGACGAGCGGGCCGTCGTCGCTGTCGATGACCCGCACGCGGGCCCCGTAATGGGTGGTGAGGGTGGCCTCGGTGAGCACCTCGGTGGCCGAGCCGATGGTCTCTACCCGGCCGTTCACGAGGAGCGCCACGCGGTCGCCATACTGGCCGGCGAGGGTGAGGTCGTGCTGGGTGGCGACGACGGTGAGGCCGTCGGTGTGACGGAGCTCCTCGACCAGATCGAGCACCTGCTGCTGATGGCCGACGTCGAGGGCGCTGGTGGGCTCGTCGAGCAGCGCAATGGGCGCGTCCTGGGCGAGCAGGCGGGCGACGAGCACCCGTTGCCGCTCACCGCCCGAGAGGGTGTCGATCATCCGGTCGACGAAGGCGAGGAGGTCGAGGCGGTCGAGGGAGCGGTGGACGACGTCGAGGTCGTGCTTGCTCTCGCCGCCGAACGGGGGGAGGTGGGCGGTGCGGCCGAGGAGCACGTACTCGGTCACCGTCATGCCGGTCGGCATCAGCGGCACCTGTGGCACCAGGGCGACGAGCCGCGACCAGTCGCGCCGGTGGAGGGCGTTGCTGTCGCGCCCGCCGACGGTGACGCTGCCTTCGCACGGGGTCAGGCCGGCGAGCACCCGCAGGAGGGTCGACTTGCCCGCCCCATTGGGCCCGACGACGGTGAGCCACTCACCGTCGGCGATGTCGAGGGCGACGTCGTTGAGCACGCGCCGGTCGCCGAGCGTGACGCCAACTCCCCGGCAGGTGATCACAGGGTCGCCCGGCGCCGGGATCGGAGGACGAACGCAAAGAAGGGCGCGCCGATGAACGCGGTGATCACGCCGATGGGGATCTCGGCCGGGGCCATCTGGGTGCGGGCCACGACGTCGGTGCCGGCAAGGAAGGCGGCCCCGAACAGGATCGACAGGGGGAGGACGACCCGGTAGCTCGAGCGGGTCAGGAGGCGCACGGTATGGGGGACGATGAGGCCGACGAAGGCGATGAGGCCGCTCACCGACACGGCGGCGGCGGTGGCGAGCGAGGCCATGGCCACGATCAGCAGCCGGGTGCGCCGCACGTCGAGCCCCAGGGTCGCCGCTTCGTCATCGCCGACGGCGAGCACGTCGAGCTTCCGCCGTTGGGTCAGGAGCACGACGGAGGTGATCGCGAAGTAGGGGAGCACCGAGAGCACGTCGTCCCACCCGCTCGTGGCCAGCCGGCCCAGCACCCAGGAGTACACCTCGCGGATGGTCTCGATGTAGTGCTGCTGCAGGTAGGTCTGGATGGCAGTGAGGAAGTTCTGCACGGCGATGCCGGCGAGCAGGAGCACGGCGGGGGAGCGGCTGCTGCCGCCCATGCTGGCCAGGACGTAGGCGAGCGCCACCGCGACCAGGGCGCCGACGAAGGCGGCAAGGGGAACGGTGCTGAAGGGGCCACGGGCGCCAGTGAGGTGGAAGACGATGGCGATGGTGGCGCCCAGGCCGGCCCCGGACGCGGCGCCGAGGGTGTAGGGGTCGGCCAGTGGGTTGCGGAACGCGCCCTGATAGGCGCTCCCGGCCATGGCCAGCATGGCGCCCACCAACAGACCGAGGACCACACGGGGCAGGCGGAGCTGCCACACGATCTGGGCGTCGGTCTCACTCAGGCCGGAGTGCACGCGCAGGCCCGGCACATGGTCGAGCACCTCGAGGAAGACCCGCCCGGGACTGAGCGAGACGGCACCGACGGCCAAGCTCAGGACGGTGACGGCGACGACGGCGACGCCGCCGACGAGGAGCCACCCGAGTGGCACCGTCGTCGGGCGGACGTCAGCCGTCGTCGTGGTCGTCACTGGCCGGTGTGGACCTTGGCGGCGGCGGTGGCGACCGTGCGCAGGAGCTCGACGACGCGCGGTCCCCAGCGGGAGGCGACATCGTCGTTGAGCCCGACCACGCCGTTGTCCGTGACCGCCTTCATGTTCCCCCAGCCGGGGCGGGCAGCCACCGAGGCCGCCGACTGCTGGCAGCACTTGGTGTCAGCCAGCAGCACCAGGTCGGGATCGGCGTTGATGACGTACTCGGCGGAGAGCTGCGGGTAGGGCGAGGATGCGTTGGCCGCATCGGCGATGTTGACCAGGCCGATCTTGCCGAGCAGCCGGCCCAGGAACGTCTGGCTGGTCTGGCTGTAGAGGGTCGAGTCGAGCTCGTAGAAGTAGGACCGACCGGCGACGTGGGAAGTGGCGACGATGTCCGCCAGCTCGCCCTTGATCCGGTTGACGGCCTTGGCTGCCTGGGCGGCGTGGCCGGTCACCCGCCCGAGGCGGGTGATCTGGTCGTAGGCGGCGGCCATGTTGGCCGGTGCCGGCTGGAGCAACACCGGGATCTTCAGGGCCTTGAGCCCTTTGACCGTGTTCTTGGTGTCGTCCGACAGGATCACGAGGTCGGGCTTGTACTTGGCGATGGCCTCGACGCTGGGGTCGTAGGCGCTGAGCTTGGTGGTCGGCGCGTTCTTCGGGTAGTTCGAGTAGCTGTCGGCCGCGACCACCTGCTTGCCGGCACCGATGGCGAAGAGGTCCTCCGTCGTGCTGGCCGACATCGAGACGATGCGCTTCGGGGTGGCTTTGGTGGCGGCGGTCGAGCCGCTGGTGCCGCACGCCACCAGGGCGGCGGCCGCCAGCAGTGCGGCAATGCCGCGGGAACGTCTGAGCATGGTGCTTCCTCCTGGTTGTCGAGGCGGGTGGGTCGTCTCGACAGGAGGCCTGTCGTGGACGAACTTCCCTTCCTGCGAGGGTCTGTTCGTCACCTACAGGTGCACCTGACCGGGCTCGTCCCTCGGGGTGAGGGCTTTACCGTTGCGGGACAGCGCCGGACTCGAACCGGACTTCCTGGCACTTGCGGTTGACCCGTGAAGTGTAGGTGCACGGCGCTCGTAGTGTCCGCCCGTGCGCGGCGCCCTGATGGTTTGTGGCACCGGCAGCGACGTCGGCAAGAGCGTCCTGGTGGCTGGGCTGTGCCGCCTGCTGTCCCGTGACGGGGTGCGGGTCGCGCCGTTCAAGGCCCAGAACATGTCCCTCAACTCGGCCGTGACCCCGGACGGTTGCGAGATCGGGCGGGCCCAGGCCCTCCAAGCCGCCGCGTGCGGCATCGAGCCCGAGGTGGGGATGAACCCGATCCTGCTCAAGCCGGCCGGTGAGCGGTCGTCCCAGGTGGTGGTCATGGGCAAGCCGACCGAGACGCTCGACGCGGTCGCCTACCGGGACGCGATCCCGGGGTTGTGGGGCACGGTGCTGGGTTGCCTCGACGACCTTCGGTCGCGCTTCGACGTCGTCCTGCTCGAGGGAGCAGGTGGTGCCGCCGAGATCAACCTGTTGGATCGTGATCTCGTCAACCTCCCGCTGGCGGCCCGAGCGAAGGTGCCGGCAGTGTTGGTGTGCGACATCGAACGTGGCGGCGTGTTCGCGTCGCTGTACGGATCGGTGGCGCTGCTGCCCGGCGAGCTGCGGGACCAGG
>JAEKLB010000066.1 GCA_019510095.1 Acidobacteriota bacterium
GCTTCTTCGCGCTGGGCGCCGGCATCGATGTCGGCGGCGACTTCTACGACGTCATCCGGCTCGGCCGTCCGAGCGCCCCCCTCGACAAGTGGGCTGTGGTGATCGGCGACGTGCGCGGCAAGGGCGCAGAAGCCGCCGCCATCACCGGTGCCGCCCGCCACTCGTTGCGCGCCTCAGCGCTCAACAGCACGTCGCCGGCCGTCATGCTCGCACAGCTCAACGAGCTCCTGATCGTGCTCGAACGCGACCAGGAGGCCGATGAGCCGCGCTTCTGCACCGCCGTTGTCGCGGTGGTGCAGCCGGGCGACGGCACGGTGCCCGTCACCTTGGCCGTTGGTGGGCATCCGTCACCGATGGTGCTCCGTGCCGATGGTGGCGTCGAGCGGGCCGGCCAGCCCGGAACCGTGCTCGGCATCGTCGCCGAGCCCGAGCTCACGGACACGACCGTCGTCCTTGCGGCCGGCGACTCGCTCGTGCTCTACACCGACGGCGTCACCGAGCGTCATCTCGGCGACCGCTTCTTCGACGAGGACGGCCTCGCCGCCCTCCTTTCGCGCTGCGTCGGCTTCACCGCCGCCGCCCTCGCCGAGCGGATCGAGACCGCGGCGCGCGCCTTCGTCGAGGAGGCCCCGCGCGACGACCTGGCCATCGTGGTCGTACGGGTACCTGAGCTGACCGCCAGCTCGACATCGGTCATGGCCGACCTGCCTCGTGACACGAGCGCGCCGGCGCAGGGCCGCCGGTTCGTGGAGGCAGCACTGGCTGGCTGGGGTGCGACGCGGACCGAGATCGAGGTCGCCACCCTTCTTGCCAGCGAGCTCATCACCAACGCCGTGACCCACGGCCTCGGGCCGGTGCGGATCACCGTCGGCGCCAATCACGGCCGCATCCACGTGGCCGTCTCCGACGCCAGCAGCGAACCACCGCAGCGACTCGACCTGGGCGTGGAGGCGGCCTCGGGCCGGGGGGTCCAGCTGCTCGAGGCGCTGGCCACGCGGTGGGGCGTCGATCCGGCCTCGCCGGGCAAGTCGGTCTGGTTCGAGCTGCTGCCGGCGTGACCGCAGGTCCCCTCGACCAGGTCGCTGACTGGCCAGTCGGCGTGGCGGCGGTTGCCGTGATCTCGGGCTCGGGAGTCGTGGCCGAGACCGGACCGCTCGACCGCCCCCTCCGCTTGGCGTCGGTCACCAAGATCCTCACCGCAATGGCCTGCTGGGTCGCCGTCGAGGAGCGCACCCTCGACCTCGACGCTCCCGCCGGGCCACCGGGCTCGACCGTGCGCCATCTGCTCGCCCACGCCTCGGGCCTCGCGCCCGACAGTGACGACGTCCTCACCGCACCCGGTACCAGGCGGATCTACTCCAACCGCGGCATCGATGTGGCGGCCGACCGCCTGGCGGCCAGCACCGGCATGGCCTTCGACGACTACCTGGCTGAGGCCGTGCTCCGGCCGCTGGGGATGCGCGGCACCCGGCTCGACGGTTCGCCCGCGGCCGGCGGCATCGCCAGCGTGGCCGACCTCGCCCGGCTGGCCGGCGAGCTGCTGGCGCCGACGCTGGTGGCCGCCACCACCCTCGGCGCCGCTACCTCCGTGGTCTTCCCGGGCCTCGACGGCGTGCTCCCCGGCTTCGGTCGGCAACAGCCGAACGACTGGGGCCTGGGCGTCGAGGTCAGGGGCGCCAAAGCGCCCCACTGGACGGCAGCGACCAACTCGCCGGCAACCTTCGGCCACTTCGGCCAGGCCGGCGGCTTCGTGTGGGTCGACCCCGGCGCCGGCCTGGCGTGCGCCTGCCTCACCGACACCGACTTCGGGCCGTGGGCAGCCGACGCCTGGCCCCGGCTCTCGGCTGCGGTTCTGGCTGAGCTGAGCGGGTAGGGACCGGGCCATGTCCGACGTGCCCGAAGCCGACGCCCTGGAGCAAGCCAGCGAGGTCGATCCGGGCACCCGGGTCGACCCGCCGAGCACCGACCCCGAGGTCCCCGAGGCCGACGCCCTCGACCAGGCCACCGAGGTCGAGCCCGAGCACGACCAGCTCTGACCCACCTGCACCACCGCAACTTGCAATGGATCGTCGGCAGATCTGCCGACGATCCGTCGCGGGTTCGACGTCAGTCGGCGACGATGCGTTCGAGCGTGAGCTCGGGTCGCTCGGCTTGGAGCCGATCGAGCCAGAACGGGCTCTCGAACAGGGCCAGGATCGTGCCGTCGACGCGCGACAGGACTCGCACCCCGGAGGTGCGGGAGAGCTCGGCGGCCGAGGCCGCATCGGTGCGCCGGGCGACCTTGTAGGAGGTGGACGACAGCTCGACCGGCGCGCCGAACTCATGGGCCAGCCGGTGGCTGAACACCTCGAACTGCATGCGGCCAACCGCCGCCAGCACGGGCGCGGTGTCACCGAGGTCGGGATCGCGCAGCACTTGCACGACGCCCTCCTCGTCGAGCTGGGCAAGACCCTTGCGGAACTGCTTGAACCGCCCGGTGTCGAGGGGGCGGGCGACGACGAACTCCTCGGGGGCGAAGCTCGGGATGGTCGGGAAGCGCACCGGGTCGGCCTCGTAGAGCGTGTCACCGATGAGCAGATCGGTGGCGTTGACGAGACCAACGACGTCGCCGGGGAACGCCTCGTCGACCGTCTCGCGGTCGGCGCCGAACACCGTCGACGCGTACTTCGTCGCGAACGGCTTGCCGCTGCGGGCATGGATGGCCGTCATCCCTCGCTCGAAGCGACCGGAACACACCCGCACGAAGGCAAGACGATCCCGGTGCGACGGATCCATGTTGGCCTGGACCTTGAACACGAACGCCGAGAACGGCGCGTCGAGGGGCCGCAGGTTGCCGTCGACATCCACACGAGGCTGAGGCGCAGGAGCGATGTCGACCATGGCGTCGAGCAGCTTGCGCAGCCCGAAGTTGGTGAGCGCCGACCCGACGAACATCGGCGACGACTCACCGGCGAGAAACGACTTCTCGTCGAAGTCGGCGCCGACTGCGTCGAGCAGCGCCAGCTCCTCCGCCGCTGCCTCCCACGCCGCGCCCTCCCCCGCCGGATCGACGACCTCCTCGGTCGCCTCGGTGGTGCCGCGGGCACTCCGGCCAAACCGCACGAAGCTGCCGTCACGGCGGTCGACGACGCCCCGGAAGTCACCGGCGATGCCGACCGGCCAGGTGACCGGCGTGGGTCGGATGCCGAGCTGCTCCTCGATCTCGTCGACCAGCTCGAGCGGTCCCCGCCCGGGCCGGTCCCACTTGTTGAGGAACGACAGCAACGGCACGCCCCGGTCGCGACACACCTCGAACAGCTTGCGGGTCTGGGGCTCGATGCCCTTGGCCGCGTCGAGCACCATGACGGCGGCGTCGGCCGCGGCGAGCACCCGGTAGGTGTCCTCGCTGAAGTCGCGGTGACCCGGCGTGTCGAGCAGGTTCATCGACGTGCCCCGGTAGTCGAACCGGAGCACCGCCGAGGTGATCGAGATCCCCCGCTCCTGCTCGAGCAGCATCCAGTCGGAGGTTGCCGCCCGGCGGCCACGGCGGGCCTTCACCGCGCCCGCCTCCTGCAAGGCGCCGCCGTAGAGCAAGAACTTCTCGGTGAGGGTGGTCTTCCCGGCGTCGGGATGGCTGATGATGGCGAACGTGCGACGGCGCGCCGCCTCGCCCAACACATCTGCCATGCCGCCAGGCTACGGCCCCGTTCAGATCAGCCGGCGATCGGTGGCCCAACGGGTTAGCTCGTGCCGGCTGGAGAGCTGCAGCTTGCGCAGCACCGCCGAGACGTGCGTCTCGACCGTCTTCACCGAGATCTCCAGGCGACGGGCCAGCTCCTTGTAGGTGTAACCCCGGGCGATGAGCCGCAGGACCTCGCGCTCCCGAGTGGTCAGCTGGTCGAGCTCGGGATCGACGACCCGCACCTCGGCCGAGCCGGCGAAGGCGTCGAGCACGAAGCCCGCCAGTCGCGGCGAGAACACCGCATCGCCGTCGGCCACCCGCCGCACGGCGTCGGCCAGCTCCGGCCCGGAGATGGTCTTGGTCACGTAGCCGCGGGCTCCCGCCCTGATCACACCGATCACGTCCTCGGCCGCGTCGCTCACCGACAGGGCGAGGAAGCGGACCTCCGGCGTGGTGGCGCTGACGTGCTCGATGACCGCCTTGCCACCGCCACCGGGCAGATGGACGTCGAGCAGGACGACGTCGGGCGCGGTCGAGCGGATGACCTGCACCGCCGACTCGACGTCCTCGGCGTCGCCGACGATCTCGACGGCGTCGGCCAGCTCGACCCGCACGCCGGCACGGAACATCTGGTGATCATCGACGATCACCACGCGCGGCACGGTCACCAGAGTTTCCTCATGACGGCGACCTCACGACAGCGCCCGGGGCAGGCGCAGCTCGACCTCCGTGCCCTCACCCGGCACGCTGCGCACGGTCGCCACCCCACCGTGCCGCTCCATGCGACCGATGATCGACTCGGCCAACCCTCGCCGGTCGGCGGGCACCGTCGCCGGCTCGAAGCCCTTCCCCGTGTCCCGGACGAACACGGTGATGCCGTTGTCCTCGACCTCGGCGAACACGGCGACCAAGCCGGCGTCGGCGAACTTGGCGGCGTTGACCATGGCCTCCCGCGCCGCTCGCACGACTGCTTCGACATGCTCGTCGAGCGAGACGTCGCCAACCGTCACCACCTCGACCGAGATGCCGTGTTCGTCCTCGACCGACGCGGCGGCCGCCTCGAGGGCACCGGCCAGCCCGCCACCCGGCAGCTCGTCGGCCCGCGAGTACAGCCATGAGCGGAGCTCCCGCTCCTGACTGCGAGCGAGGCGCTGCACCTCGTCGGGCGATCCCGAACGACGTTGGATGAGGGCCAAGGTCTGCAAGACCGAGTCGTGCAGATGGGCAGCAACCTCGGCCCGCTCCTGGGAGCGGATGCGGACGCGGCGCTCGGCGGTGAAGTCGTTGAGCAGGCGCCACCACCACGGCGCAAAGGTCAGCACCAGGCCGGCCGCGACCACCAGCACCGCCACGATGCCGTTCATGGTCCGAGTCAGCTCGTGGTTGGTGGCAACGAAGGCGATGGCGCCCGACACCAACAGCACGACGCCCCCTGCCACCCGCAGGGCCGTGCCCGACCCGTCGTTGGCGCCGAGCCAACGGCGGCGCTGGGCATCGTCGGCTTGCTGCCAGACGATGGCCACGCCGATGCCGATCACCAGGGCCGGCCAGAGCGCCGAGCCACCGGGAAAGGCGAACACCTCGTGCAGCACGAGGAAGCCGCCGAGGGTGAGGGCGGCGAGGGCGGGAACCTGCAGCTGCTCGCGGCCCGGCGACGGCACCGCGTCGCCCCCGACCTGGGGCACGAACACCCAGAAGGCGGCGTAGGCCAGCAGCCCTGCACCGCCGGCCACGGTGAGCGCGGCGAAGACGAGTCGGACCACGAGCGGCTCGAGACCGAGGTGACGAGCCAGGCCCGAGGCCACACCGGCGACCAGCGCGCCGTCACGCTGGCGCTGGAGGGGCGGGCGGGCCGGGGACACGCCTCGATGATCACACGGCACTCGGCGGAGCGCATCGGGGATGACCATCAGGCCGCTCGGGGTCATCCCCGATGGTGCCGACCTCGGCGCCGGCCGATGATCGAGCCATGACCGACACCCCCGCGCCCGAGGCACCTCCTCGGCGCCTGACCCGCAGCCTCGACGACCGGATGCTCGGCGGCGTCTGCGGTGGTCTGGCCGACTACACCGGGATCGACCCCGTCGTGTTCCGCATCGGCTTCTCGGTGGCGGCGCTGCTCGGCGGCGGCGGCGTGTTGGCCTACCTGCTGGCATGGGCGCTCATCCCCGAGGAAGGCGATCCCGAGCGCGAGCGGCCCAACACCGCGCTGGTGATCGCCCTCGTCGTCGTGGCCGTCATCTTCGGCTTCCCGCTCCTCATCGTCTCGGTGATCTTCGGTCGCGGCATCCCGATCGTGGGCTTGATCATCCTCGTGCTGATCCTCAGCTCGCCCCGGCGACGGGCCCGCTGGCGCCACGCTGCTCCGTGGTCTGCGTCACCTCCACCGGATCCGTCGACGCCGCCAACCCAGCCAGAACAGCTCGAGGCCGCCCTTCAGATGGACCGGCGCTGGCGCGAGCACAAGGCCGAGATGCGACAACACCATCGCCGCGAACGAGAGCGGTCGCGCTTGTGGCTGCTCACCGTGAGCGCCGGCCTGGTCGTGAGCGGCATCCTCGCTGCGCTCGACGCATCCAATGCGGCCGAGCTCTCGGCGGCCACCGTCTTCTCGATGCTCCTGCTCGTCGTGGCGGCCGGCCTGATCGTCGGTGCCTGGTACGGGCACGCCCGGCGATTGATCCTGCTCGGGTTCCTCTTGTCGATCGGCGCGGTGTCGACGACCGCGGCCGACGTGCACTTCGGCGGTGGCTTCGGTGATCGCCGGTGGCAACCGACCTCAGTCGGCGAGCTGCGCCACCGGTACCACCTGGGCGGCGGCCACGCCCGGCTCGACCTCCGGCTCCTGAAGGGAGTCCACGGCACCCGGGTGACGAAGGTCGACGTTGGCATGGGCAACCTCGAGGTGACGCTGCCCAGTGATGTCGACGTCGAGGTGCGGGCCTCCACCGGCATCGGCCGGGTCGAGATCCCCGACCGAGGCCTGACCCGCCGGTTCGATCACGACGAGCACGTCTTCTTCAACGCTCCCGGCACCAACCGTCTCGTGCTCGATCTCCACGTCGGCGTGGGCCACCTCCTGGTGCAGGGAGGCGGCGGCGCGCTCAGCCCGCCCCCAGCCCCCAACGCGTTCGTGCCATCGGAGGTGCAGCGGTGACCCGCCACGATCTCGACCCCGTCTCGCTGGTGGCGGGCGTGGTCTTCACGGCCATCGCCGCGGTCAGCCTCCTCGACCATGCCAACGTCGTCGACGTCCAAGGCAAGTGGGTGTGGCCGGTCTTGCTCATCGGCCTGGGCCTCGCTGGCCTGGTGGCCGCCCTCCGGCCCGACCGGCCTACTCGCCGCTGAGGTAGGGGGCGGGATCGCGGGGCACGCCGTCCTCCCGGACCTCGTAGTGCACGTGGTACGTGGTGGCGTTGCCGGTCTGGCCCTCGGCACCGATGACGTCGCCGGGGGCAACCTCGTCACCCCGCTTGACCGTCCATGCCGCGAGGTGGGCGTACAGCGTGGTCACGCCGTCGCCATGGTCGAGGGTGACCGTGTTGCCGTAGCCCGACAGGCCGGGACCAGCCTGGAGGACCGTGCCGGCAAAGGAGGCGTGCACGGGGCTGTGGTACGCGGCCTTGATGTCGATTCCCTCGTGGCGGCGCCCACTGCGGAAGCCGTAGGGCGAGATCACGTGGAAGTCATCGAGCGGATCGACGAAGGCGTTGGGATCGTGGGGGTTCAAGGGCGGCGGGGCCGGCGAGGCCTGCGCAGCTTCCACCCGCAAGGTCGGGGCGATCACCTTCGGCGCCGACACCAGCCGGGCAATGACCGGCCGCTTCGGCGTGGCATGGGCGGTGGCGGCGGCAGCAGCAGCCACACCGATGGGGGCCACCGCAAGCACGGCGGCACCAAGGAAGATTGTGATGGACGGTCGCGCCCGCATGGCTCTCCGGTGTCATGCGCCCCCAGGTTCCGTGTTGGCGCGAGCCAACCGGCCCCTACGTGGGGACGAGCGTGTCGTTCGGGTCACGAAACCGTAACAGTTGCCGTCACCCCAGCGCCACCCTTCCGTCACGATTTCGTCAACTATGACATCGGTGCGCCATGTCACCCATAGCTCGCATGGGTGGCAAAACGACCGAAGGCCGCCCTCAACGGGCGGCCTTCGGCAGATCAGATGGATGCGGTCAGGAGGGCAGCAGCTCCCGGGCGCCGATGTCGACCGATGGGTGACGCAGCTTCGACATGGCCCGAGCCTCGATCTGGCGGATGCGCTCGCGGGTGAGCTTGAACGACTCACCGACCTCCTCGAGGGTCCGGGGCTCGCCCCGGTCGAGGCCGAACCGCAGCCGCAGGATCTCGCGCTCGCGGTCGTCCAGCGGCTTCAGCAGCCGGTTGATCTCCTCGGGCAGGAGCGCCTCAGCGGCGGCGTCGAAGGGGGCAACGGCCGACGGGTCGGCCACCACGTCGCCGAGCTCGGCGTCGCCGTCCTCGCGGAGCGGATCCGACAGCGACAGCGTGTCGGCGGCATAGCGCACGATCTCCGACACCTTCTCGATGGGCATGTCGAGCTCTTCGGCCAGCTCGGCCATGGTGGCGGGCCGGCCGTACTTGACCTCGAGGGTGGCCCTCGCCTTCCGCAGCCGGGTCAGCTGATCGCCGGCATGGACCGGGAGCCGAATGGTGCGACCGGTGTTGGCGATGCCCCTGGTGATGGCCTGGCGGATCCACCAGGTGGCGTAGGTCGAGAACTTGAAGCCCTTGCGCCAGTCGAACTTCTCGACGGCGTGGATGAGGCCGAGGTTGCCCTCCTGCACCAGATCGAGCAGGGGCAGCTCGCTGGCCTGGTACTTCTTGGCGATGGAGACGACCAGGCGGAGGTTGGCCTGGATGAAGGTCTGGGTGGCGTCGTCGCCGCCTCGCACCTTCAGCCTGAGCTCCCGCTTGCGGGCCACCGTCAGCTTGACGCCCTTGGCCTCGGCATCCTGGAGCTCGGTGCGGGCGGCGTTGCCGTCCTCGATCTGCTGGGCCAACCGGGCCTCATCGGCCTTGGTGAGGAGGGGATGCTTGCCGATGTCGCTCAGATAGAGGCGAACAAGGTCCTCTTCTGCCCTCTCGGGCCGTTGCTTGGGCAACTCGGGGTCCTCTTTCGAGAGTGGTTTGTCGAGAAGATCACCATTGTCGGGTCCGGCGAGGGACGCGCGAGGAGGTCAGTGTACGACGGCGGGTGTGAATTTCGCACCCCCCAAAATCCCGGTCGGCCCCCGGTACCGAGAAAAAGCCGAGGTCGGACGGCTCAGGAGAGCTGGAGCTCCCGGCGCCGGAGCACGGTATCGAGCCCGGCGGCGTCGAAGACGGCCCGGGCCTGGCGGCGGCGACTGGCGGCCGCCACCGGTTCGCCCAACCGGTCGAGCGCACGGCTCAGGTGGAGGTCGCACCACGCCACACCAACGGGGTCGCCCTCCGACTGCCGGGCCGCCCGAGCCCGCTCGAGCTGCTCCACCGCCTCGCTCGGCCGGCCGGCATCGATGAGCACCGAGCACCACAGGTCGTCGCAGCGATCGCGGTCGCCATCCATGTCGGCCGCGTCGAAGACGGCACGGGCCGACCCGACCAGCGAGAACGCCTCGTCCCACTGGCCACGATGGCGGGCCACGTCGGCCAGGAGCTGGTCGGACCGGGCCACCCACAGCAGAGCGCCATCGATCCGCAACGCGGCCCGGGCGATGTCGAGGAGCCCGGCGGCCTCGTCGACCCGGTCACTGTCGAGGAGCACCTCGGCAGCCTCCATCCGGGCGAGGGCCGCCCGGACGCCCTCACCGGCATCGTCGTGGAGCGCGGCAGCCGCGAGCAACGAGGCATACGCCTCATCGCTGTTGCCGCCGTCGGCGAGCAGGTCGGCCATCGCCCGCAACGACGTGGCCGCCTCCCCCCACTGCAGCGCCATCCGATAGCCCTCACTCGCCAGGCGATAGGCGTCGAGCGCCTCGTCGTCGCGATTGAGGTCGCCCAGGATCACGCCGAGGTTGTGGTCGCTGCGGGCGATGTCGACCCCGCTGCCCGCCTCGACGTAGAGGGCGCGGGCCGCCTCGACCACCTCGAGCGCCTCACTCTGGCGGCCGCGCTGCACCAGGGCGCCGCCCAGCTGGTCGAGCACATCGGCCCGAGCCGAGCCCGCGCATCGGGTCACCTGTTGCCAGAGGGCCTCGAGCTCGTTCGCATCCTCGACGCGCCCGTCCCCGTCGTGCATACGACCTCCCCTCTCCGCTCCGGCGATCGTAGGAAGCGGGCCCCTGGAGATCGCGGATGCTCAGCGACTGTCGCCCGGACGCGGCAGCCACCTATCGTCCGGCCAGTGATCGCCGCGCTGCAGCAACGGGTGCAGAACAGCCCTCGCTACCCGCGAGTCCTGCTGCTCACCTGCCTGACCGGCATGTACGCCACGACGTTCACGGCCACCATCCTCACCGTCTCGCTGAAGTCGGTCGCCGCCGATCTCGGCTCGACGCCCCAGATCGTGGCATGGGTGGTGACCGCGCCACTGCTGGCCCAAGCCGTGGCGATGCCGATCCTCGGCCGACTCGGCGACATCCGCGGCCACCGGCGCGTGTACCTCACCGGCTTCTCGATCTGCATCGTGTTCAGCATCCTCACCGCCCTGGCCTGGGACGCCGGGTCGCTGATCGCCTTCCGCACGATCGCCCAGCTGGCCGGCACCTCGACCGTGCCGGCCTCCTTCGCCATGCTGTTCCAGGCCTTCCCCCCCGAGGAGCGGGTCCGGGCCTCGGCCTGGGCATCGGGCACCCTGTCGGGGGCGTCGGTCAGCGGGCTCGCCATCGGCGGCGTGATCGTCGACTCGGTCGGCTGGCGACCTCTCTTCGTCATCCAGGCAGTGCTGGCCCTGTGCGCGCTGGTGCCGGCGTTCGTGATCCTCAAGACGTCGACCGTCCGGCGCCACCTGCCACTCGACCGGGCCGGAGCAGTGCTGCTCGCGATCACCGCGTTCAGCGCGTCGTTCGGCATCAACCGGGCAGCGGCCTGGGGCCTTCATCCGATCGTCGTCGTCCTCGCCGCCGTCTTCCCGATCGCCTTGTGGCTCCTGCTGCGGGTCGAGCGGCGGACGGCGAATCCGCTCCTCCCGCTCGACCTGTTCCGCGACCGGAACGTGCGGGTGGCCGGCGGCAGCTCGTTCCTGATCGGCGGCTCCCACTTCGGCAGCTTCCTGATCACGCCGTTGCTCCTGCAGTCGGTGTTCGCCTACTCGGCGACCGCCACCTCGCTCATCACCGTGTCACGCACGTTGTCCATCAGCCTGTCGGCCCCCGTCGCCAGCCGCCTCGGTGTGCGCTTCGGCGAGCGCCGGCTCATCGTCGGCGGCGGTCTGGGCATGGCGGTGGCGGGCGGCCTCATGGCAACCGGCGCCACCGTCGAGATCATCGCCCTCGTGGTGGTGGCGATGATGATGGCAGGCATCGCCTTCGGGCACGCCCAGCCGTCGATGCTGTCGCTCGCCGGCAACGCCGTCGAAGAGGAGCACTTCGGCCTGGCCGCGTCGCTCCAGCAGACGGCGAACCAGATGGGCGGGGTGGTCACCATGAGCCTGCTCAGCGCCCTGGTCGGCGACAGCACCAGCCACGGCCCGTTCGCGGCGGCCTACCTCGTCATCGGCGCGCTGGCCGGGGTCGGCGCCCTCGTCGGCAGCCGGGCCACCTCACTCGCCCACCATCGCCACGTCGCGGTGCTGGGCGCCGACTCCTCGGCCATCGAGTCACCGGCATCGATCTCCGAGATCCTCGCCGAGGACGACTACCTCCTCGTCCACAGCGAAGGCTTCGTCCTCCCCCGCGACTGACCACGCGTTCTGGCAGGGAAAGACGGACACCGACGTCCGGATTGCCCTGCCAGAACGAGATGGCGTTGCTGCTTATGAGCAGCCGGAGGTGGTACCGCAGCTGGGGCAGGCGTGGCAGGAGCCGGCCCGCTGCATCTGGATGCCGCAGGTGTTGCAGAAGGGCGCATCCCCGTTGGCCGGGCGCACGGTGAGCTCGGCGGGCGCCGATCGCGCCGGGGTGTCGTCGAACAACGAGGGCTTGGCGCTGAGGTCGATGGACTCTGTCTTCAGCGGCATCTCACCCACGATGTCGAGGCTCGAGGTCGACACGGTGGCCGCCTCCTCGATGCCCGGGAGCGTCGGCTCGAGCCGCTCGCCGACCGACAGGATGCCCAGCTCCATGCGGACATCGAGCGGCAGGTAATCGACCGCCAGCCGCCGGAAGATGTAGTCGATCAGGCTGGAGGCGAACCGGATGTCGGGGTCGTCGGTCATGCCGGCCGGCTCGAACCGGCTGTTCGTGTACTTGTCGACGTAGGTCTTCAGCGGCACGCCGCTCTGGAGGCCGATCGAGATGGCGAGGCCGAAGGCGTCCATGATCCCGGCCAGGGTCGAACCCTGCTTGGCGACCTTGATGAACAGCTCACCGGGCCGGCCGTCGGCGTACTCGCCGACGTGGACGAAGCCCTCGCAGTCGGCCACCCGGAACTTGAAAGTGTTCGACCGGCGCTGGCGGGGCAGCCGCTCGCGCTCGGCGGTGTGCACGACCTTCTCGACGATCTTCTCGATCACCTGGACGACCGGCGCCGAGGCGTCGGACGCATCGCCAGCGGCGCCGTCCTTCTTGGCCATCGAGAGCGGCTGGCCGACCTTGCAGTTGTCGCGGTAGATCGCCACCGCCTTGATGCCGAGCTTCCAGGCGTCGATGTGGAGCTGCTCGACCTCCTCGACGGTGACCTCTTCGGGCATGTTCACCGTCTTGGAGATGGCGCCGGAGATGAAGGGCTGCACCGCTCCCATCATCTTGACGTGACCGCCGTAGTGGATGGCGTTGTCGCCCATCGAGCAGGCGAACACGGCGACGTGGTCGGCCGACAGGTGGGGCGCGCCGAGGATCGTCTTGTGCTCGTCGATCCAGGCGACGATCTCGTCGATCTGGGTGGCGCCGTAGCCCAGGCGGCGCAGGGCGCGGGGCACGGTCTGGTTGACGATGGTCATGGTGCCGCCACCGACCAGCTTCTTCATCTTGCACAGCCCGAGGTCGGGCTCGATGCCGGTGGTGTCGCAGTCCATGAGCAGACCGATGGTGCCGGTGGGGGCCAGCACCGACGCCTGCGAGTTGCGCACGCCGTAGAGCTCACCCCACTCGACCGCGTTGTCCCATGCCTGCTGGGCGGCGCCCAGCAGCTCGGGCGGCACCAGCTCCTCGTCGACCTGGGCGACGGCCTCGCGGTGCATGCGCAGCACGTTGAGCATCGGGTCGCGGTTCTCGGCGAAGCCGGCGAACGGGCCCATGCGGGCGGCGGTGCGGGCGGAGGTGGCATAGGCGTGCCCGGTGAGCAGGGCGGTGATCGAACCCGCCCAGGCCCGACCGGCCTCGGAGTCGTACGGCAGGCCCAGCGCCATCAGGAGGGCACCGAGGTTGGCGTAGCCGATGCCGAGCTGGCGGAACCGGCGGGACGTGTCGCCGATCGGCTCGGTCGGGTAGTCGGCGTTGCCGACCAGGATCTCCTGGGCGGTGAACACACACTCGGTCGCGGCCATGAAGCCGTCGACGTCGAAGACACCGTCGGTCGTGCCGTCCTCGCTCGCGGTCAGGAAGGTGAGCAGGTTGATCGACGCCAGGTTGCAGGCCGAGTTGTCGAGGTGCATGTACTCGCTGCAGGGGTTGGAGCCGTTGATGCGACCGGTGTTCGACGCCGTGTGCCAGCGATTGATGGTGGTGTCGAACTGCATGCCGGGATCGGCGCACTGCCAGCTGGCCTCGGAGATCTGCCGCATGAGGTCGCGGGCCTTCACCGTCCGGATGACCTCGCCGCTCACGACCGCCCGTAGATCCCAGTCGGCGTCGTCGAGCACCGCCTGCATGAACTCATCGGTGACCCGCACCGAGTTGTTGGCGTTCTGGTACTGGATCGAGTGCGAGTCCTTGCCGTCGAGATCCATGTCGAAGCCGTTGTCGCGCAGCACGCGCGCCTTGCGCTCCTCGACCGCCTTGCACCAGATGAAGTCCTCGATGTCGGGATGGTCGGCGTTGAGGATGACCATCTTGGCGGCGCGGCGGGTCTTGCCGCCCGACTTGATGGTGCCGGCCGAGGCATCGGCGCCCCGCATGAACGACACCGGGCCGGAGGCGGTACCGCCGCCATGGAGGATCTCGGCCGACGAACGGATGCGGGACAGGTTGATGCCGGCGCCCGAGCCGCCCTTGAAGATCGTCCCCTCCTCCCGGTACCAGTTGAGGATCGAGTCCATGGTGTCGTCGACGGCGAGGATGAAGCAGGCCGATGCCTGCTGGGGGACGCCCTTGACGCCGATGTTGAACCAGACCGGCGAGTTGAAGGCGGCCCGCTGGGTGATGATGAGGTACTTCAGCTCGTCGGAGAAGGCGGCCGCTTCCTCGGCATCGGTGAAGTAGCCGTCCTTCACGCCCCACGCGGTGATGGTGTCGACGACGCGGTCGGCGACCTGGCGCAGCGACCACTCCCGCTCCGGCAACCCGAGGGTCCCGCGGAAGTACTTCTGGGCGAGGATGTTGGTGGCGTTGAGCGACCAACCGGTCGGGACCTCGACACCGAGCTGCTCGAAGGCGACCGACCCGTCCCGGAAGTTGGTGATGCGGGCGTCGCGCCGCTCCCAGCTGACCTGGTCGTACGGGTGGGTCCCCACCCGGGTGAAGTGCCGCCGGATCCCGAGTCCTCCGGACGGTGCGCCAGTGCCGATTCCCGCCGCTGCGATCGTCATGCTGTTTGTTCCCTTCCGGCGGGTTTCCGCCTGTCCTCCGTCTTCGGTGCGCGGTGCCCGCCCGAAGACGAGAGCCACAACATCTGGTGGTTTCCCCCCGGAACCTTCCTCAGGCCCACAAGATGTTCGGGCATTACATCAGTGTAGTTACACACCTGTCAATGGCTTCGACGACCCATCTTTCCTGGCTCTCCCAGGCTACGGACCAGCCCCTGGGGATCGATAGAGGACAGGGTTGTGAGTTGTCTTCCCCAGGCTGTGGACAACCTGGGGATGACACTGGCGCTTCTCCACAACGGGGCCCAGTTCGGGCGGGGAGCAGCAGGCCGTCAGGTGTGTGACTTCGGGACGGTGGACTTGGCCAGGGCCACGACCTCCCGCTCGAAGTCCTGGAGGTCCTCGAACCCCTTGTACACGCTGGCGAACCGGAGATAGGCGACGTGGTCGAGGACCTCGAGCCGCCGGAGCACCGCCAACCCCACCGACTCGGTGGACGCGTCGGGGGCGATCATGCGGAGCTCCTCCTCGACATCGCCGGCCAGCATCGCCAGCTGCTCGGCGTCCACCGGCCGATTCTTGGCCGCCGCCGCCACGCCGGCGACCAGCTTGGCCCGGTCGAAGGGCTCCCGGTCACCGGACCGCTTCACCACGGTGAGCGGCGCCTCCTCGAGCCGCTCGTAGGTCGTGTACCGGCGACCACACGCCAGGCACTCGCGCCGGCGACGGATGGCGGCGCCGTCGTCGGCCACCCGCGAATCGACGACCTTGTCGTCGACGCTCGCGCAGGTGGGGCAGCGCATCGCCCGCACGGTAGTTCTGCCCGGGTCATTGGTGCACCCTTCGGGATGCACGCAATGACCGATCGGCACTTCGTGCCGAGAAAGACGCTGTGCTGATGATTCGCTCGCTCCGCTCGCTCATTCCGACAGGCGGATCCGGTCGCCGGCCCGGAGCTCCCGGCCGCCATTGGCCCGGACCAGCGAGTCGACCGTGCTGCGGATGTCGCCGCCGGGCGAGACCCGGGACGCCAGTCCCCAGTAGGTGTCGCCCGACTGGGCGACCAGCACCACCGGCGCCGGCGCCACTGCACCGGCCTCGGCCGTCGCCCCCAGCCACCGCTCCCCCAGTCGCACGCCGCCCAGCGCGAGCAGGACGAACAGGGTCACCGCGACCAGCCGCCGGCGACGGATGACGGCCGCGCTCGGCCGGCGGCGGTCCGGCGGCGCCGCCGCCACCCGCAGGTGGGGCCGCCGCTCGAGCCCACGTCGTGCTGGCTCCCAGGTCCGTGCCTCGTCCCAGGTGATGGCGGTCATGTGCTGCTCCTCCTCTGTGCTTGCTCGTGCCGGCGCCATCACGGGAGATGGTGGCGAACAACCGTTCGTGCACAGCCAACCAGAACGCCCGTTCGCCTGTCAAGAAAAACTCGAACAGGTGTTTGCCGTGCGACCGGCCGTCGGGTACCGTGCCGCACGAACCGGTGTTCGACCGGGTGCCGGACCGCAGGAGGCCAGCCGTGACCGATGAGGCGCTCACCGATCGACAGCGCGAGATACTCGACTTCATCGTCACCCAGCAGCAGACCAGGGGCTTCCCGCCCTCGGTCCGGGAGATCGGCGAGGCCGTGGGCCTGACGTCACCCTCGACCGTGCACTCCCACCTGGCGACGCTCCAGCGTCGGGGCTACCTCCGGCGCGACCCCACGAAGCCCCGCGCCATCGAGGTCCGGTACGACCCGGCGTCGGGCGCCACCGCCGAGCGGCGGCCGGCGACCCACATCCCCTTGGTGGGCGACGTGGCCGCCGGCACCGACGTGCTCGCCGCCGAGAACATCGAGGAGCTCGTTCCCCTGCCGGTCGACTTCACTGGCGAGGGCAGCCTGTTCATGCTGCGGGTCCGGGGCGACTCGATGATCGATGCCGGCATCTTCGACGGCGACCACGTGGTGGTGCGCCAACAGCCCGAAGCCCGTGACGGTGAGGTGGTGGTGGCCGGCATCCCTGGTGAGGAGGCCACCGTCAAGACCTACAAGCGCGAGGGCAAGGAGATCGTGCTGCTGCCGTCCAACAGCCGGCTCAAGCCGATGCGGTTCCCGGCCTCCGAGGTCACCATCTTCGGCAAGGTCGTCACCGTCCTGCGGAGGCTGTGACCTCGAGCTGGCGGTACATGCCCAGCTTGAAGTGGCCGGGCAGGTTGCACAGCAGGATGTAGCTGCCAGTCGGCAGGTCGACGCTCAGCTGGGTCGAGGTGCCGGGCTTCACGTCCTCGACCTCGTCGATGAACTCGACGCCGCTGCCCTTCTCGTCGACGTTGCCGTCGTGGTCGACGGGGAGGTCGGCCGGCGGCAGGTCGGTGCGGACCACCACCATCTCGTGGACCTGGGTCGCCCGGTTGGTGACGTCGAAGGTGGTGACCCCCGAGCTGATCGACGCCGCCTCAGGAGTCACCCGGTAGTCGGTGAGCGCCACCGCCACCGGCGTCCGCTTGCCGGCGGCGACCGTCGTACCGGTGGTGGCGCCGTGGGCGGCGAAGTAGCTGTCGATGACCGTGGCCAGCTCTGCTGCCGCCGCCGTCACCCGGTCGCCGTCGCCGTCGTCGACGCCACCCTTGATGGCGGCCAGCTGGTCCTCCATGTCGAGGTAGAGGTCACGGTCCGTCGCCCGCACCGTGCCCTCCACCCGGAACCAGCGCGTGTACAGCGCCGCAACGGCGCGGTCGGCCTCGCCGCCCTCGAGCGACGGCACGCCGGCCGCCAGCGCCTTGACCGCGGCCAGACCGGCGACCAGCTCAGCACCGGTCGAGACCTTCTCCTCCGGCGCCGTCGTCGCTGATCCCGCCGACCGGCCGCCGGTGTCGTCGGAGCCGCACCCGGCCAGGCCCGCTGCCAACACCCCGGCCATCGCCATCGCCGCCCAGCTCGATTGCCTCATTGGCCGGTTGTTTAGTGACCTAACTCAACTGTGTCAAGCAGCCCTAACAGATGCAGACCGAGCAGGTCTTAGAGCTTGGCCAGCGCCTCGTCGTAGCGCTCCGCCGAACGGGGGGTGCCAAGGTTCTCCGTGGCGAAGCTGTCGACGACGGTGCCGTCCTTGTCGATCACGACCGTCACCCGGTTGGCGCAGCCCCGCTCGTCGTTGAAGGCGCCGTACGCCTTGGCCACCTCGCCATGGGGCCAGAAGTCGGAGAGCAGGGGGAACGTGTAGCCCTGCTGCTCGGCCCACAGCTTCTGGGTCGGGCCGGTGTCGCACGAGATGGCCAGCACCTGGGCGCCGCCCTTCTCGAACCGCCCGAGGTCGTCGCGGATCTCGCACAGCTCGCCCTGGCACACGCCGGTGAAGGCGAACGGGATGAACACGAGCGTCACCGGTTGCTTGCCCTTGTACTGCGAGAGCGAGATCTTCTCGCCGGTGGTGGCGGGAAGTGTGAAGTCGGGGGCGGGCTGGCCAATCTCGGCAGGCATGGGTGGGCTACTCCTCGGGCGTCGTGGTCAACAGGTTGGTCAGGGCAGTGTGCACGGCGTCGATGGCCGATCGGTCCACGCGCTCGCCCGCCGTGTGGGCCAGCTCGGGGTCGCCAGGGCCAAAGTTGCTGGCCGGGACGCCCGCAGCCGAGAACCGGGCCACGTCGGTCCAGCCCAGCTTGGCCCGCACCTTGAGGCCGGCCCGGCGGACCAGATCGGCAAGGAGAGGGTCGCCGAGCCCCGGCTGCGCCGGCTCACTGCGGTCGAGCACCTC
>JAEKLB010000191.1 GCA_019510095.1 Acidobacteriota bacterium
GGTGATCAGCTTGTCGATCAGGACGTCTCCGACATCGCTGCCGGCCTCGGCCACGACCTTGCCCTTGGCGTCGAGCGCGTCTTCGGCCAGGCTGCGGGCGTACACCGAGTTCTCGACGTTCTCGTCGCGAACCAGCGTGCCGTCGCCCAGCTTAGCCGCGATCCGCAGCTCGAGGCCCTTGGTCGTGCCGCAGTCGTCTTCGCGGATGATGACATCCTGCGAGACGTCGACGAGGCGACGGGTCAGGTAGCCCGAGTCGGCGGTACGCAGCGCGGTGTCGGCAAGACCCTTGCGCGCACCGTGGGTGGCGATGAAGTACTCGGCCACCGACAGGCCCTCGCGGTACGAGGAGATGATCGGACGCGGGATGGTCTCACCCTTCGGGTTCGACACCAGCCCCCGGATGCCGGCGATGTTGCGCACCTGCAGCCAGTTGCCTCGAGCGCCGGACGACACCATCCGGAAGATGTTGTTGTCCTTCGGGAAGTTCTCCTGCATCGAGGCGGCGACCTCGTTGGTGGCCTCCGTCCAGATGTCGATGAGCTCCCGGCGGCGCGAAGCGTCGTCGATCAGACCCTTGTCGAACTCGCCCTGCACCTTGGCGGCACGCTTCTCGTGCTTGGCCACGATCTCGGGCTTGTCCTTCGGCGTGAGGATGTCGCTGAGTGCAACGGTGACTCCGGAGCGGGTCGCCCAGTAGAAACCGGCGTCCTTGATCCGGTCGAGCGCCGCAGCGACCTCCACCTTGGGGTAGCGCTCCGCGAGGTCGTTGACGATCGAGCTCATCTTGCCCTTGTCGGCGACGGCCTCGACGTACGGGTAGTCCACCGGGAGCGTCTCGTTGAAGATCGCGCGACCGAGTGAGGTCTTCACCAGGTAGGTCGAACCCTGCACGAAGCCCTCGGGAGCGACATCCTCGCCGAAGTAGACGTTCTCGAGACGGATGCGCACGACCGCGTTGAGGTCGAGCGAGCCCTGGTCCTTGGCGAGGATCGCCTCGGCGATCGAGCTGAACGCACGGCCCTCACCGACAGCACCCTCCTTGATGGTCGTCAGGTGGTGCAGACCGATGATCATGTCCTGGGTGGGCAGGGTCACCGGGCGGCCGTCCGACGGCTTCAGGATGTTGTTGCTGGCGAGCATCAGGATGCGGGCCTCGGCCTGGGCCTCGACCGACAGCGGCAGGTGCACGGCCATCTGGTCGCCGTCGAAGTCCGCGTTGAACGCGGCGCAGACGAGCGGGTGCAGCTGGATGGCTTTGCCCTCGACGAGCTGAGGCTCGAAGGCCTGGATGCCGAGACGGTGCAGCGTGGGCGCGCGGTTCAGCAGAACGGGGCGCTCGCGGATGATCTCCTCGAGCACGTCCCACACCTGCGGACGCGAACGCTCGACCATGCGCTTGGCGCTCTTGATGTTCTGCGCGTGGCTCAGGTCGATGAGGCGCTTGATCACGAAGGGCTTGAACAGCTCGAGCGCCATCTGCTTGGGCAGACCGCACTGGTG
>JAEKLB010000193.1 GCA_019510095.1 Acidobacteriota bacterium
GCCTTCCTGGGCCGCGACGATCGAGTTGGCGACGCCGAGGGCGAGGTTGTGGTGGGCGTGCATGCCGCGCTGGGTCTCGGGCTTCAACACCCGGTCATAGGCGCGCAGGCGCTCGCGCACCCCGTCCATGTCGAGGGCGCCGCCGGAGTCGGTGACATAGACGCAGTGGGCGCCGTAGTCCTCCATCAGCTTGGCCTGGGCGGCGAGCGCCTCGGCGTCGATCATGTGGCTCATCATCAGGAAGCCGGCGACGTCCATGCCCAGGTCGCGGGCGATGCCGATGTGCTGGCGCGAGACGTCGGCCTCGGTGCAGTGGGTGGCCACCCGCACCGAGCGGACCCCCAGATCATAGGCGCGCTTCAGCTCCTCGACCGTGCCCACCCCAGGCAGGATCAGGGTGGTGAGCACCGCCCGCTCGAGCCCCTCGGCGACGGCCTCCAGCCACTCCCAGTCGGTGTGCGCGCCGAAGCCGTAGTTGAAGCTGGCGCCCGACAGGCCGTCGCCGTGCGCCACCTCGATGGCGTCGACGCCGGCGCGGTCGAGGGCGCGGGCGATCGCCCGCACCTGGTCGAGGCCGTACATGTGGCGGATGGCGTGCATGCCGTCGCGCAGGGTGACGTCCTGGATGTAGAGCTTGTCGTGGGCGACGTCGAACTTCATGGCGGATCCTTGTGGGGCGGCAGCGGGGAGGGCGTTCAGCCGGCGACCTGCTCGCGGGCCAGGAGCTTCTCGGCCAGGAGCTCGCCGGTGGCCTTCGCCGCCGCGGTCATGATGTCGAGGTTGCCGGAGTAGGCCGGCAGGTAGTCGCCGGCGCCTTCCACCTCCAGGTAGATCGAGGTCTTCAGGCCGGTGAACTCGCCCATCCCGGGGATCTTCAGCTTGCTGTTGTCGCCGAAGCGCTCGAACTGGACCTCCTGCTTCAGGCGGTAGCCCGGGACATAGTCCTGCACCTTGCGGACCATGGCCTCGACCGAGGCGCGGATGGTGTCCTCGTCGGCCACTTCCGAGAGGGTGAAGACGGTGTCGCGCATGATCATCGGCGGCTCGGCCGGGTTGAGGATGATGATCGCCTTGCCGTGCGCGGCGCCGCCGACCGCCTCGATGGCGCGCGCCGTGGTGCGGGTGAACTCGTCGATGTTCGCCCGCGTGCCGGGGCCGGCCGAGCGCGAGGACACTGAGGCGACGATCTCGGCGTAGTGGACCTTGGCCACCTGGGCGACCGCCGCCACCATCGGGATGGTCGCCTGGCCGCCGCAGGTGACCATGTTGACGTTGGGCTGGTCGAGGTGGGCGGTCATGTTCACTGGCGGCACCGTGAATGGCCCGATCGCGGCGGGGGTGAGGTCGACCACCTGCTTGCCGTCGGCGCGCAGGACCGCGTCGTGAGCCTTGTGGGCGTAGGCTGAGGTGGCGTCGAACACGATGCCGATCTCCGGATAGACCGGCATCCGCTTCAGGCCTTCGATCCCCTCATGGGTGGTGGCCACGCCGCGCTCGCGTCAGCATCTTCATCATCAGGTCGGTGCCGATGTTGCCCGAGCCGATGATCGCGGCCTTCATTTTCGCCAAAGTCGTCGCTCCTAGACAAACCGGGCGGCGCAGCCGCCGACGCCGTGCAGCGTCATCTCAAAGACGTCGCCGGCCGCCGCCGGCTCCAGCGGCACCAGCGAGCCCGAGAGGATCACCTCGTCCGCCTCCAGGGCCACCCCGTAGGCGCCGAGCGTATTGGCCAGCCAGGCCACCGCCGCGGCCGGCGAGCCTTGCACCGCCGAGCCCAGGCCCTCGCTGAGCGGCCGGCCGTTCTTGCTGACGGTCACGCGCAGGTTCGGCAGGTCGACGCCTTGCGGGCTGACGCAGGTGTCGCCGAGCACGAAGACGCCGCACGAGGCGTTGTCGGCGACGGTGTCGACGATGCCGATGTTCCAGTCGGCGATGCGGCTGTCGACGATCTCGAAGCAGGGCGCGATGGCCGAGGTGGCGGCGATCACCTGCTCGGCGGTCACGCCGGGGCCCTGCAACGGCTCGCGCAGCAGAAACGCGATCTCCGCCTCCGCGCGCGGCTGGATCAGCCCGGCGCGGGCCACGTCGATCTCGCCGCGGATCCACATCCGGTCGGTCAGGAAACCGAAGTCCGGCTGGTGCACCCCCAGCATGTCCTGCACCGCCTTGGAGGTGACGCCGATCTTCTTGCCGATCACCCGCTCGCCGTCGGCGACCCGGCGCGCCAGCAGCCCCAGCGAGATCGCGTAGGCCTCGTCGACGCCCAGCCCCGGATGGCGCAGCCGCAGCGGCGCCACGGTGCGGCCCGTGCGCAGCGCGCCATACAGTTCCTCGGACAGGGATTGCGTCAGCGCGTCGCCGACCAGAGTGTTCACGACCATGCTGCGCCGTAATGGCCCAATGCCCCAACGCCGCCATCCCCTCGATGGACTAGGCCGACATCCCGAAGGCCTCGCCGCCGGGCCTCCCCGGGGGTTGCTAGTCCCGCCAGACGATGAACCGCGCCCGCCGCGACCGGTAGGAAAAGCCAAGGCGCGGACCCAGCTCCGGGCCAACTTCGCCACGAGGAGCCGCGCATGGAATTCGGCTGGAGCCGGGAGCAGGACAGCTATCGACGCCGCGTGCGCGACCTCCTCCACGCCGAACTGCCCCCCGACTGGGGACGATATCGCCGAGCCGACAGCCGCGGTCGTCGTTGCCCCCACTGCGAAAAGAGATTGGTGATGGA
>JAEKLB010000121.1 GCA_019510095.1 Acidobacteriota bacterium
GAGATGATGTCCTTCACCCGGGCCCAGATCCTCCAGCAGGCCGGCACCGCCATGCTCGCCCAGGCCAATGCTGTGCCGCAGACGGTGCTGCAGCTGCTGCAGCAGCGGTAGGTGCAAAAAACCTTTCGAGATCTCTCAAGGTCGGCGCGGAGGCGTCGATCTTGTGGGCACGGTTGGCCTCGGGCCGACCGTGAGCAACACCAGCATCACAACCGACGCCAAGGACGGCGTCGGGAATCCCATTCAAGGAGGAATTCAATGGGTATCCGTATCAACCAGAACGTCATGGCGATGAACGCCTACCGGAACCTGACAAGTTCGGAAGGCGCGCTGAGCAAGAGCCTGGAGCGACTGTCTTCTGGCTTCCGGATCAACCGGGCGGCTGACGACGCTGCCGGTCTGGTCATTTCGGAGGGCCTGCGCTCGCAGGTCATGGGCCTCAAGATGGCCACCCGGAACGCCCAGGACGGTGTCTCGGTCGTGCAAACAGCTGAAGGTGCGCTCACGGAGACGCACTCGATCCTCCAGCGCATTCGTGAGCTGGCGGTGCAGGCTGCTTCGACCGGTTCATCCGACCAGCCGTCACGTGACGCCGCCCAGGTCGAAGTGGTCCAGCTCAAGAGCGAGCTCGACCGCATCGCCAACACCACCAAGTTCGGCGCCCAGACGCTGCTCAACGGCGGCTACGGCGTTACGAACTCCACCACTGCTGGTACGGCCGGCGCTGCGCTTGTCGACATCGGCACCACGTTCAAGTTCAGCATCGACGTCGACAACGCCGGCCTGCAAACGGCGGTCGACGTGACGCTCACGGGCACCGGCTTGGTGACTCAGTACACGGCTGACGACACGGTCGCGGCGACGGCAACGAAGCTGTCCGGGTCCGCCGCCGCCAAGGCCCTCGAGACCGACATCAACAAGGCGCTGCAGACCGCACTCGTCCCTGCGTACGGTGCGGGCTCTGTGCCTTTCACCGCAAAGGTGACGATCTCGGGCACTGGTGCGGCGGCGAGGTTCGTGACGACGTTCTCGAGCAGCAACCCGACCCAGACGTTCAAGATCGACAAGGACGCACTCGGCGTCGGTACTGCTGCCGATGTGGCAGCGGCCTTGGGTGTCGTCGCACACGTCAGCACCGTTTCGGGTAGTGGTGGCACGTTCCAGGTCGGCTCCGGCACCTCGGCGTCGGATCAGATCAGCATCACCATTGGCGACATGCGTTCTGCTTCGCTCGGCCTCTCGGCCGTCGACGTCTCGAGCGCCTCTGCGTCCACCACCAACATCACGGCCATCGATGCCGCCATCACGACGGTCTCGACCCTTCGAGGCAACCTGGGCGCCTACCAGAACCGCTTCGAGCACACCATCAGCAACCTGTCGATCACCACGGAGAACCTCTCGGCTTCCGAGTCCCGCATCCGTGACACCGACATGGCGGCCGAGATGATGAGCTTCACCCGGGCGCAGATCCTCCAGCAGGCTGGCACGGCCATGCTGGCGCAGGCGAACGCGGTGCCCCAGACGGTTCTCCAGCTCCTCAAGTAGAGAAGGACTGACCTGAGTGGACGACGAGCGCTTCAGCGACGAGGTTCTCGCCGTCCGCGACGGTCGTCACCGTCATGGGTATCGGCCCTGTCGGCCCCGTTTCGGGGTCGGGTGTGCCGCCGGCTTCGGCTCGGGGCCAAGCCTCAGATGCAGCAACCATTCCGCACGTCGAGATCAACGTCCCTCCGCCCCCGCCAGTGGCTCCGCCGCCGGCGCAGGTGGACTGGGGCGTCGATCCGGCGAGCGGGGCGCAGTTCTTCGTGTTCATCAGCCAGACGGACGGCACCGTGATCCATCAGCTGCCCATCCAGGCAGTCATCGACATGGTGGCGCAGTTCACGGCCAAGGCACGAGGCAAGGCGTAACCAGATGAGCAATGTCAGCAGCACTGCCAGCTCCACGCCACTGATCACCAGCGCGAACTCGGCATTGACACAAGTCGACGGGCTTGTGTCGAACCTCAACACGACGGACATCATCAACAAGCTGATTTCCGCCGAGAAGGTGCCGCAGGACCTGCTGAAGCAGAAGTTGGCGAAGGCGCAGACGGTGGTGTCGGCCTACCAGACCCTCAACACGAAGCTGCAGGCGTTGCACGACACCGCCCACGGCCTCAGCAAGCCGAGTGCCTGGAACCCGGGTCGCTGTCGTTCACCATCAACCAGCTCGCCACCGGCAGCGCCGTCGTCTCCTCGGGGTCGGTGGCCAGCCTGTCCTCCCCGATCTACTCCGGGCACCTGCTCGTCTCCAGCGCCCGCGGGCTCGGCTTCGCCAGCCTCAGTGGAGACCAGAGCATCGCCCTCGGGGCCCACACGATCACCGTCACCCAGAGCACGGCCGCCGCCACCAAGACCGGCACCGCCCCACTGGCGGCGAACACGGTGATCACCGGCGCCAACAACACCATCGACATTGACGTCGACGGCATCAACAAGACCTACACGATCGCCGCGTCTGGCCCCGGCGGCTACACCGCCGCCCAACTCGCCGCCGCCGTCCAGGCCGCGTCGGGCGGTGACCTGACCGCCTCGCTCGACGGCACCGGCGCCCTCGTGCTCAAGACCGCCGAGGAGGGTAGCGCAGCGACGATGAAGGTCAACGTCGCCAGCACCGCGCTCGGCGTGCTGTCGCTCACCGCCGACGGCGCTGCATTGACTGGGGTCGACGGCGCGCTCACCGTCGACGGCGGGGCGCCGGTCACCGTGACGTCCACCAAGGCGGGTGTCCCGCTGGTGTTGGCGGCCACGGGGGGCAACGTCACCGCGACCTTCGCCGCCGGGCTGCGGGCCGGGACCACCACTGCCAACAACGTCGACACCGGCGACGGCAGCCTCCAGTCGGTTGCGAACGCGATCAACGGCGCCCAATCGGGCGTCAATGCCACCGCTGTCCAGACCACGCCCGGCAACTTCCGGTTGCAGCTCACGTCCACCTCGACCGGCGTGGCCTCGGCCATCACGCTCGCGGCCAACACCTTCGGCGCCCTCGGCACGCTCCAGAGCCTGAGCACCGGCCAGGACGCCACCCTCACCGTTGGCACGGGCCCGGCGGCCTACACCGTCACCTCGAGCACCAACTCGGTATCGGGTGTGCTCAGTGGCGTCACAATCAACTTGGCGGCGACGGGGACGACCTCGATCACCGTCGCCACCGACGCCGGCGGCCTGGCCGACCAGGTCAACTCGCTCTTCAAGGCGACCAACGACGTCCTCCAGTTCATCAAGGACAACGCCTCGTTCGATGCGAGCACCAACAGTGGAGGCCCGCTGCTCGGCGACTTCGCCATCCGCCAGCTCGCCGACCACCTCCTCAGCGGGGTGATCGATGGCGTGGCCACCAGCTCGTTCGGCAACCCGTCCGCGGTCGGCTTCCAGACCACCAAGGACGGCCTCCTGACCTTCGATCGCGACAAGTTCCTCGCCGCCCAGGCCCAGAACCCCCAAGGCGTGCAGTCGCTGTTCGCCCAGGGCGGGGTCGCCACCAATGCCGCCGTGTCGGCCATCGGCATCAACGACCGCACCCAGCAGCACACCGCCTTCCCGGTCGTGATCACCACCGCCGGCCAACAGGCATCGGTCACCGGTGCGGTCGTGGGCGGGGGCATCGCCAACGCCGAACAGATCGACGTCAAGGTCGGCGCGACGACGGCGTCGTACTCAGCCCTGGCCGGTGCCAGCCTGACCTCGATCGCCGACGGGTTGAACGCCAGCATGCTGGCCCAGAACCTCGGCGTGATCGCCTCCGTGCAAGGCGGGGCCCTCGTGCTCACCAGCCGTGACTACGGGGCAAGCACCACGTTCTCGGTGCAGAGCAACCAGTCGGGCGTGGGGTCCACCCAGATCGTGACGGCCTCCGGTGCGTTCGAGCCCCACACTGGTGTGAACGTGGCCGGCACGATCAACGGTGTGGCCGCGATCGGCTCGGGGCAAGCGCTCGTGGCCCCCATCAACGACCCGATCCTCCAGGGCCTGTCGCTGCGCATCACCGCAACCGCCGCCCAGGTTGCGTTCTCGACCAACTTCGGCAGCTTCAGCGTGGAGAACGGCGCCGCCCAGCGGCTGTCGACGGTGGCGGACGCCGGTAGCGCCATCGACATCGGCTCGATCACCAACAACCTCACCAGTCGCAAGAGCCAGATCGACCAGCTGAACACCCAGATCGCCGATTGGGACACGCGCCTCGCTCAGCGGCAGGACATCCTGCGGGCGCAGTTCACCCAGATGGAGACCGCGCTGGCCAACATGAAGGCCCAGAGCAACTGGCTGGCCAGCCAGACGGCAAGCTTGAATGCCAACGTGAACGGGGGCGGCTGACCATGTCGACACCGGCGCGCCTGATGCGCGACCGCTACAAGACCGACAACGTCGGCACTGCGAATCCCGCCAAGCTGATCACCATGATGTACGACCGCATGGTCGTCGACCTCGAGTACGGCATCGCCGCCATCGAGCGGGGCGACCGCGAGGAGTGCAACCACCAGATCCAGCACGCCCAGGCGATCCTGATGGAGCTGCTCGGCGCCCTCGACCAGGAGGCGTGGAGCGGTGGGCCGGCCCTGGCAGGCATCTACGTGTTCCTGACCAACGAGCTCCTGACGGCCAACCTCCACCAGGACGTGGCCAAGGTGCGGAGCTGTCTCGATCTGCTCACGCCGTTGCAGGACGCGTGGCAGCAGGCGGTGGCCCTCGCCGCGAGCGACGCCTGATGGAGCGATCGGTCTGGGACGACACGCTCGACGGGCTCGAGTGGTGCCTCGAGGAGCAGCGCGAGCTCCTGGAGTCCGGCGAGGTGGCGGCCATCGTCGCCTTCCGGCCCGGTGTCGACCTCGGCCCCATCCCCGAGCACCTGCTCAAGCGGGGCGAGCGCCTGCTCGTCGAGTCGCGTCAGCTCGAAGCCGAGATCGAGACCCAGCTGGTGGCGCTGGCCAAGGCGCGAGGTGTGGTCGACCGGTTCGCCGCCGACCACATCGAGGGCAAGCGCCCCGCGTACGTCGACCGTAGTCTCTGACCCGAGATGATCCTCGAGCTGCGAGGAACCGAGGTCTGGCTGACGGTGTCGCCGTTCAGCGACGTCGACGTGGAGACCGGGCTCGCCGAGATCGTGGCGGGCGGCTACGACGGCGTCGACGAGGAGCTGGTCCGGACGTCGTTCAGCGACCTCCTCCCGCGGGCGGTCGGGACCACCTCGGAGTCGAAGCGCCCGGGCGTCGTCCTGGTGCACATCGCCGACGACGGCATGTCGGCGTCGGTGCAGGTGGTGCCCCCCGGCGACGATGCCGAGCCGCTGGTGCTGGAAGATCTGCGGGTGGCGCTGGCCGCGGTCGGGGTCGTCGAGGGCATCGACGAGGCCAAGCTGGCCGAGGTGTCACTCACCATGCCCAACACCGAGGTGGTGGCCGAGGGCTGGGAGCCGGTCGACGGCCACGACGGCCACATCGAGTATCTCGTCGACGTCAACCACGAGATCCGGCCCGAGCCGCGTGAGGACGGCGGCGTCGACCTGCGGGCGGTGGCCACCATCCCCGACGTCCGGGAGGGCGACCTCCTGGCCAACGTGCACGAGCCCACCGAAGGCATACCGGGCCGCACCGTCCTGGGCGAGAGCATCAAGGCCCGGACCGGCCGGAAGGCCACGGTTCCGTCGGGCAAGAACATCCGGCTCTCCGACGACGGCACGCAGCTCCACGCCGGGGTCGATGGCCTGCTGGAGATCCATGGCAACCAGATGGTCGTCCGACCCGACCTGGTCATCCCGGGCGACGTCGACTTCGAGTCGGGTTCGGTCGACTTCCATGGCGACGTGATCATCCGCGGCTCGGTCATGCCCGAGTTCCGGGTGAAGTCGGGCGGCCGCCTGGTGATCATGGGCGACGTCGACCAGGCCGAGATCGAGGCCGCCAGCCTGGTCTGGGTCCGCGGCGCTGTGGTCGGGGCCGACTGCGTCATCCGCTGCGGCGGCGACGTGAAGGTGCGGACCGTGCACGAGGCCAGGATCGAGGCACGGGGCTCGGTCTTCGTCGAGCGGGAGGCCCAGTCGGCGACGATCATGGCGGCAGCCGACGTCATCTTCGAGCACCCGCGCAACCGCCTGGTCGGGGGGACCACCCTCGCCGGCTACCAGGTCATCGCCGCCGAGATCGGAGCAGTCGGGGAGGTGCCGACCTATGTCGCCGTGGGGTCCGACCCGTTCACGGCCGAGGAGATCGCCGAGCTCCAGGCCGAGCGGGCCGAGCACACTGCCACCCTCGAGCGGATGCAGCCGGCCATCCAGACCTTCCTGCTGAAGCCCGATCTCATCGACTCCCTCCCTGAGGATCGCCGGGACGCGGTGCAGAAGCTGATGGAGGCGTACAAGACGAAGACGGCCCGCGCCGAGCAGATCGACGAGCGCCTCCAGACGTTGGAGACGGTGCCCGAAGAGATGAAGCCGCGCATCGTGGCCCGCCTGGCCATGCGCCCGGGTGTGACCATGAAGGTTCGCCGGGGACGCAAGCGCCTGACGACGGCCCAGTTCCGGCTGGCTGCCGTCGAGATCGCTGGCGCCGTCGAGTTCGTGCCGATCGAGCAGGACAAGCGACCGACCCCCCAGTTCCGGGCGTAGCGACTTCCGCTGAACCTCTCAACAACGGCCTCCGCCCGCCGATTGCAGCGTCTGAGCACGGACAAGCTCTGAGCGTCGCCACGGATCGGCGATTCCACATCACTGGGAGCCGAGGAAGTCCGTGGGCGACATCACGATTGATGCCTTGCAGGCCTCAATGCGAGGTCTTGCCGTCGCTGCGCGATGCCCTGGCCGGAGGTGAGTCGCCCATGGCCGTGCAGGCCACGACGACGCCGACCACCGACGCCATCTCACCCAACTCGAGCAACGTCAACGTCGACAAGGAGACGGTGTCGCTCATCGACGCCGACCTCCGCTACCAGCTGATGGTGCAGGGGCTCAACAGCAAGTTCCACATCCTTCGCTCGTCGATGGGAGGTTGACCATGGCCGGTCTGTATGGCGTCCTCGACACATCTGGCTCTGCGCTCGACACCTTCAAGACCTGGATGGCAGCACTCGGCGACAACGTCGCCAACGTCAACACGATCAAGCGCACCAACGAGTCGGCCTTCCAGGCCCGGCTCATCGAGGTGCGTGAGCGTGCCGGTGGCGGCGTCGAGGTGGCCGGCGTGGACTTCAGCAATCCCGAGGGCACGATCGTCTACGACCCGACCTCACCTCTGGCGGATGCCAAGGGCGAGGTGCGGGCTCCCGCCGTCGAGATGAGCGATCAGATGACCTCGATTCTCGCTGCCCAGCGCGGCTACCAGCTCAACCTGGCCGTGATCGACCGTGC
>JAEKLB010000197.1 GCA_019510095.1 Acidobacteriota bacterium
CGGCCGGGCGGCGATGGTGGCCGGGGTGACCTCGCTCGCAGGCGGCTCCCTCGACGCCGTGGTCGCGTGCGCTGGCGTCACGTCAGGGGGCACGGCCGAGGTGAACTTCTTCGGCGCCGTGGCCACGCTCGAGGGCCTGCGGCCGCTGTTGCTGCGGTCCGCCGCGCCCCGGGCGGTCGTGGTGACGTCCCAGGCGTCGATCAGCGTCGACGACGACGACATCGTGGCCGCCTGCCTGGCCGGCGACGAGCCGGCGGCGGTGGCCGCTGGAGGCTCGAACGCCTACGCCCAGAGCAAGCGGGCCCTGAGCCGCTGGGTGCGCCGGGAGGCGATCGGCCCGTCGTGGGCCGGCGCCCGCATCCCGCTCAACGGCGTGGCGCCCGGCGTGATCGCCACCCCGATGACCCAGGGCCTGCTCGACTCCGCCGAGGGCCAGGCCATGCTGGCCAAGGCCGTCCCCATGCCGATCCCCGGCCCCGGCACCCCCGACGACGTCGCCGAGCTCCTCATCTGGCTCACCAGCCCCCAGAACGCCCTCGTCACCGGCCAGGTCATCTTCATCGACGGCGGCTCCGACGCCCTCCTCCGCCCCACCACCTTCTGACCGGGGCTGAGCCCCCCCAAATCCCCGTTCTGGCAGGGGAAAACGGACCGTGACGTCCGGTTTTCCCTGCCAGAACGGGGATTTGGGCGGGTCGTGTCACACCCTCCTGGTTGGGTGTCCGATATGGACGAGTTCGGGCGAGTGGCGGAGCTGGCGTCGTTGCAACATGGGGTCGTTGGGCGGGGACAACTCGGATTCCTCCCGTGGCGCGACAAGACGCTTCGACGCTGGGCCGACTCCGGTCTGATCGATCTTCCGACGCCCCGCGTGGTTCGCATGCGAGGCGGCGCGCCGACGGCGTTGCAGCGGGTCATGATCGCCGTGCTCGATGCGGGCCATGTCGCGGCGGCATCCCACTGGACGGCCGCATGGGTCTGGCGACTTCCCGGGTTCGATCTCGACCGTCTCGACGTGACCGTCCTTCGGGCCGATGACACGCGGGTTCCGACGACCGCTCGCCTCCACCGCCCGAGGTTGCTGCTGCCGCACCACGTCCAACACATCGAACAGATCCCGGTGACGTCGCTGGCCCGCACCGTCTTCGACCTCGCTGGGCAGCGGCTCATGACCTTCGGCCGCCTCGAGCGGCTCGTCGACACGGTCCTGAGCCGAAGTCCGGCAATGGGGTTCGTGCTCCACCGGACGCTGGGCGAACTGGCGACCAAAGGCAGGCCGGGCATCTCGGTGATGCGGGCGCTCCTGCGGGACCGTCCGCCGGGCGTCGAGGTGCCGGCCAGCAACCTCGAGCGTCGATTCGAGGAGATCCTCCGACAGGCTGGCGAGCTACCCCTCGCGCGGCAGGTCAACGCCGGCGGTGAGGAGTGGATCGGGCGCATCGACTTTTGTGATCGGTCCCTTG
>JAEKLB010000067.1 GCA_019510095.1 Acidobacteriota bacterium
CGTGCTGTTCCTCCCTCGCTGACCGTTCACTTCACGACGAGGGCGGTGACCATCCCGAACATGCCGTCCTCGCGCTCGGCGTGGGTGAGGATGTGGCAGTGCCAGGCCCACACGCCGGGGGCAGTGGCGTGGATGAGCACCGAGAAGCGCTCGCCCGGCGCCACGAGGATGGTGTCCTCGAGGTGGGGCACCTGCGGGTAGCCGTCCTTGGCGATGACGAGCTGGGGCACGCCGTGCAGGTGCATCGGGTGGATCATCAGGCCCTCGTTCATGTAGTCGACCTTGATCCAGTCGCCGAGCTTGGCGACGACCGGCGCCGTCGCCGGGAACGACTTGCCGTTGAGCGAGAAGCCGATGGTGCCGGCATCGTTGAGGATCATCGGGAAGTCCTGCGCCAGCTTGGGTGTCCCGGCCGGGAGCGTCATGTGGCCCACGTAGAAGGCGCCGAACAGGCCGTCGGGCACCTGGACCTGGCCGTTGTGGTGTGAGTGGTAGAGGCCGACCATGGGGACCTTCGGCGTGAAGTCGTAGGTGAAGGTCTCACCCGGCTTGACCGGGGGCTGGGTGATGTCCGGCACGCCGTCCATGGCGTTGGGCACGTCGATGCCGTGGAAGTGGATCACCGTCGACTGGTCCATCTTGTTGTGCAGCACGACCCGGACGTGGTCGCCGGGCTCGACCCGCAGGGTGGGGCCAGGGACGATCCCGTTGTAGGCCATGGCCTTCACGATCTTGCCCGGCTCGACCTCCCAGTCGACCTGGCTGGTGGTGAGGTCGAACTCCTTGGTGCCGTCGGCGAGCACCTTGGGGGCGAGGTCGGCGGCACCGACGCCCTTCGTGGCAGCCGGGAAGGCCTTGGTGCGGGCAGCCATGATGGCGTCCATCTGCTCGGCTGAGGTCCCGTGCGACATGCCCGGCATGGCCCCGCCCGGCATCACCGTCTCGGCGGTGCCAGCGGCCCCGATGTGCAACGTGCCGGTCATGCCCGACCCTTCGTGCCCAGGCACCTCGCAGATGATCGTGTAGTCGCCGGCCGCCAGGCTTGCCAGGTCGAGCATGGCCGTCTTGGCCGGATCGATCATGGCGGTGTGCAGGGCGGTGCCCTTGACCGCAAGGTTGTGCTGGGTGCTCCCGCCGTTGGTGATCTGCAGCCGACCGCCAGCGCCGACGGTGACCGTCGAGGGTTCGATCTTGAACTCGCTGACCGTCACCGGCACCGTCTCGGTTGCCACTCCCGCGATGGCCGCGATGCGGCGGGCGTCGTCGACCTTGCCGAAGCTCAAGCTGACGCCGAACACGGCCGCGAGCAGGGCGACGCACGCGATGGCGATTCCCACCAGGGCGAGGCCGTCGATGCGGTTGCGGGGCGTGACCGGGTCGACCTGGGTTTCCATGCGGTCGATCGTGGCCGTCGCCAGCTTGGGCCGAGTAGGGCGGTCGGTCACACGTGTAGGGACTTAGGACCTTCCTCGAACACGACGTCGACCTCGCCGACCGTGTGCCCGAGCGAGCTGAGCGCATCCAGCACGCGCACGCCGATGGCCTGGCGGGTCGACGGGTCGACCGTCGCCCCGGAGAAATGGACGGTGAGGTGGGGCCCGTCCCACGCCAAGGTGCAGGCGGTGGTGACCGGGTTGATCCTCGCCGCGGTGAGGAGCGGCTTGACGCGCCGCCGGACCTCCTCGATGAACGGATCCGTGCCCCGCTCGCGTCGCATGGGAGCAGCATCCGGCTGCCCTCGCCGAGTCACCTAGGGCAGAAGGTCCTCTCCCTCCGGCCGAGCGACCCCTGGGATCGGGGTCAGGTCGTCGGGTGCTTCCGCTCGGAGAGGCGGGCCGCGTAGGCGGCAGCCTCGGTCCGCCGGCTCATGCCCAGCTTCGCCAGCAGGTTCGAGACGTAGTTCTTCACCGTCTTCTCGGCCAGGTACATACGCTCACCGATCTGGCGGTTGGTGAGCCCTTCGCCGATGAGGTCGAGGATGCGGCGCTCCTGGGGCGAGAGGCCCGACAGCTCGTCACTGTCGTCGGGCTTGGCGCGGAGCCGCTCGAGCACCTTGGCGGTGAGCGCGGGATCGAGCAGTGACTCGCCCGTTGCCACCCGGCGGATGCCTTCGACCAGATCGCTGCCCTTCACCTGCTTGAGGACGTAGCCGGCGGCCCCGGCCATGATGGCGCTGAACAACGCTTCGTCGTCGGCGAATGAGGTGAGCATCACGCACTGCACCTCCGGGTGCCGCGAGCGGATCTCCCGGCACACCTCCACCCCGTCCCCATCCGGGAGCCGCACGTCGAGCACGGCGACGTCGGGCTGCGTGGCCGGCACCCGGGCGAGCGCCTCCTCGGCGGTGCCGGCTTCGCCGACAACGGTCAGGTCGTCCTCGGCCTCGAGCAGGTCCCGCAACCCGCGCCGCACCACCTCGTGATCGTCGAGAAGGAACACCCGCACGGCCATGGGACGACAGTCTGGCCGGGATGGGCGGGTGTGGGCGGCACGGGTTCCCTAAGGTTGGTTGGTGCCCGATCTGGCCGGACCGCGCAGCCTCCGTCACCTGCTCGACGCGGTGATGTCGATCGGCGCCGATCTCGACCTGCCGGCCATGCTCCGTCGCATCGTCGAGGCGGCTGCCGACCTGGTCGATGCCAAGTACGCCGCCCTCGGTGTGCTCAACGAGGCCGGCACCGGCCTGGCCCAGTTCCTCACGGTGGGGCTCGACGATGAGACCCACCGGGCCATTGGCGATCTTCCCGAGGGTCACGGCATCCTCGGGCTGCTCATCGTCGATCCCAAGCCCATCCGGCTGCCCGACCTCCACGAGCACCCCGACAGCTTCGGCTTCCCGCCGAACCATCCGCCGATGAGCTCGTTCCTCGGTGTGCCCATCGTGCTGCGCGACCAGGTGTACGGGAACTTGTACTTGACCGAGAAGACCACGGCCGAGGTGTTCAGCGATGTCGACGAGCAACTGGTGGTCGCGCTGGCGTCAGCGGCGGCCGTGGCGATCGACAACGCCCGGCTGCATGCTCGTGTCCAGGAGCTGAATCTCCTCGAGGATCGGGAGCGAATCGCCCGCGACCTCCACGACACGGTGATCCAGCGGCTCTTCGCCACCGGCTTGTCGCTCCAGGGCACCCTCCGGCTGGCGCAGTCGCCAGAGGTGGTGCAGCGCATCGAATCGGCGGTGGAGGACCTCGATGTCACCGTTCGTCACATACGAACTGCCATCTTCGGGCTCGAGGCGTCTCGCTCGACGGTGGACGAGGGTGTCCGGAGTCATCTGCTCGCCATCACGCGGGAGGCGGCGCGAACCCTCGGCTATGAGCCCGAGGTCCTCTTCGCCGGCCCGGTGGACGCCGAGGTGTCCGACCAGGTGGGTGACGACCTGCTGGCCACCCTGCGGGAGGCGCTGAGCAACGTGGCCCGCCACGCCCGGGCCAGTTCGGTCGAGGTCGAGGTTCGGGTGGAGGCCGGTGAGGTGGTGCTCCGAGTGGCCGACGACGGCGTGGGACCGCCGCCGAGCGACGCCGCTCGGGGGAATGGCCTACCGAACATGGAGCGCCGCGCCGCCCTGCATGGCGGCGGCATCACGCTCAGGCCGGGCGCGGCGGGTGGAAGCGTGTTGGAGTGGCGGGTGCCGTGCCGGGCAGCGACCCCTTCAGCGGCGACGACCTGAGATCAACTCGGTCGACACCTCGACGAACCGGCCTCCACCCGTCCAGCGCCGCCCGATGGCGAGCACGGCCTCGTCGATGGCCTCCTCGTCGACGAGCTCGGTCGCCCGACCAGTGATCACCACGCTCCAGCGAGGGCCGCAGCCGTGGCCGACGTTGTCGACCTCGAAGGCGACCACGGTCTCGGCCCGCATGGCGGTGTCGAGCGAGCTCCCGGGTGAGGTCTGGAAGACGATGTGGTCTTCGACCAGGGCATAGTCGACGGGAAGGATCACCGGCAATGCGCCCGAGGTGAACCCGACCCGCCCGATGCCCTGGGACCGGAGGAGGGCGAGGCAGTCGGGCCGTTCGAGGATCTCGAGGCCGTTGCGGTCGACGGTCATCCCTACATCATCCACGTCGGGACAACGAACGCAGTAGGGACCATGGTCACAAGATCGCGCCAGCGTCGGGTCAGCGCGGGCGGCTCAGTGGCCTCGGTGACGTACGAGCGGTGAAGACCACGACGGCAACGAGCGGAGGGACCTTCGGCCCTGGGCCGCTCGTGGCCGATCTTGGTTGGATGCAGCAAGGAAGACGCCGATCGCAAGGAACCTCGATGCCGTCGATCAACTCAGTCGCCCTGACCTCGTTCACGGTCCGAGGTGGCTCGAGCGCGGTTGGGGCATCGATCATCGAGGTGTCGGGCCCGCTCACCGCCACTGCCGTCGCGGGCTTCCGGGTTCTGCTCCGGCAGTTCGTCGGAGACCCCTGTGTCACGATCGATCTCAGTCGCTGCACCGAGATCGACGGGCCCGGCACGGATGCCCTGGCGAGCATCGTCTCCCGCGTCCGCGCCGCCGGCGGTGTCGCCGCTGTGGTCGGTGAGACGGGGGCGGTCGAACTGGTCTTGCGCACCTCCGGCGTGCTCGAGGCCATTCGGCGCCCGGCGTTGCCGGGGATGTTGCCCATGCCGACCTCGGCCAGCATCGTCGGATGAGCCGTCTCTCGAAGGGCTTCATTCTCAAGACGGGGGTCCTGGCGGTCGCGTTGTTCGCAGTGGTCCAAGTGGTGCCCTATCGCATCAGCAACCCAGCAGCGCGAGCCGACCCGCCGTGGGACTCGCCGACGACGCGCGACCTGGCCCTGCGAGCGTGCGCCGATTGCCACAGCAACCGCACGCGGGTCGTCTGGTACGAGCACGTGGCCCCGGTGTCGTGGTGGATCAAGGGGCACGTCGACGAAGGCCGATCGGCGTTGAACTTCGACAAGTGGCCATCCGGTCTCGGCGAGGGCGCCCATGACGCTGCCGAAACGGTGCGAGATGGTTCGATGCCGCCCTCGTACTACACCTGGTTCGGCCTCCATTCGAACGCCCGGTTGACTGCGGCCGAACGTGATCAGCTCGCCCGCGGCCTTCTGGCCACGCTCGGTTCTCGATCCCGTCCCTGAGGAGCGGCCGCGCTGCCGGGCACGGATGATCGTGCCCGGCAATGCTCTTGGGCGTTCCGTCGATCAGGAACCGTCGGCGCCGCAGGCGGAAGGCCCGACGAGCAGGACCGGTACCTGGACGCTCTTGGCCAGCTCGCCCGCTGCGCTCCCGAAGAGGTGGCCGCCCGCGCCACGGGTCCCGATGGCGAGCACGGCTGCCCCATCCTCCACCGCCTGCTTCGTCAGCGCCGTTGCCGGATGACCGTGCAGCAGGAGCAGATGGGGCTCGATCGCGACGGAGCCGACCAGCCGGTTGGCGACGCCGGCGAGCGCCGCGGTCGCCCGGGTCTCGGTCGATTCGCCACAGTCGAACGGGACGACCGTGGCCACGGTCAGGTTGCGAAGGTGGTGCCCGAAGACCTCGACCGTGCGGGTGACGCAGGCCTCCGACTCCGGGGAGCCGTCGTACCCGACCAGGACGTCGACGCCCGGTCGGCCGCCGGCTCGCGGGCGCGAGCCCTGGAGCTGGCGGGGCGACCGTTGCTCATCGCGCAGGGCGCCGACCGCAAGGGCCACCGCGAACGGCCCGAGGAGCGCCCCGAGCACGAACCAGCTGAAGGCATCATGGCCGCGGCGACCGAGAACCAAGGCCACGGCAACGCCGATCGCGAACCACGTGCCGATGATGACGATGACCCAGAGTGCGGTGATGTCCACCACCCAAGCATCGGGCCCCCGTGGTCACGAGCCCAGGGTCGAAGGTCACCGGTTCGTAGACTTCAGCTGCAGCACAAGGCTGCGCCGGTGGGCAGCTCACCCTGGCGGGGTGAAGATCGCCGTGGTCGTGCTGTCGGGCCTGAGCGCATGGGCGCACAGCCACAGCCGGTCGCGACGGGGCCTGGCGATCTGGGGTGGGGTCACCGGGGTCTCCGCTCTCGGCGCGCTCTTCCTCGGCGTCCTGCTCCACGGCTGAGCCGGCCGCCGGCCACGGCGCGGTCGGCGACGGCTGTGACTGGTGCTGCGCTCAGTCGGTCGCCGGCACGACCACCACCGGGCACGGCGCATGGCGCACGACCTGCTCGCTCACCGAGCCGAGGAGCAACCCGGCGAAGCCCCCATGGCCTCGGGCGCCGACGACGAGGAGGCCGGGGGCCCGAAGCCGTCGGGCCGTTCGGCCCTGGCCATCAGCGGCTCCGGCCGCCCATGCTCAGACGGACCCGGACGAGCGAGCCAGAGAAGAGGTGTCCGATGACAGCCAAGACACGGACATGGCTGGAGGATCTGCCTCCCGAGAGCTGCGCTGATCTCCTGGAACACAGCTGGCTGGGGCGCCTGGGCGTGATCACCGCCGGTCATCCCGAGATCTTCCCGGTGAACCACGTCTACGAGCGTGAGACCGGCTGCGTGGTGTTCCCGACCGGGGCCGGGACCAAGCTGCACACTGCCCTGAGCTCCACCTTGGTTGCCTTCGAGGTCGACGGTGTCGACGAAGACGGCGCCGGCTGGAGCGTGATGATGGTGGGCAGCGCCGAGGAGGAGACCGACCCGGGCGCCATTGCCCGGTTCACCGGCCTGCGCCGGTCCGACTGGGCCCTGAGTGAGCGCTCGCACTGGTTGCGGATCCGGCCGGGCAAGGTCACCGGCCGGCGCATCTACCTGGTCGAGTAGCGGGAGACTGTTGGCATGACCACGTGGCTCGAGCACCTGTCCGACGACGAATGCCGGGAGCGGCTCGCCTCGGCTGCCCTCGGGAGGATCGCGGTGATGGTTGACGGGCATCCCGAGATCTTCCCGGTGAACCACGTGTACGACCCGACGCTGGGTGTGGCGTTCCCGACCAACGATCGGACCAAGCTCCATGCGGCGCTGGAGTGGCCGTGGATCTCCTTCGAGGTCGACGGCATCGAGGACGGCGGCGAGGCCGGGTGGAGTGTGCTGGTCGTCGGCCACGCGCTGGAGGTGGCGGACCCTGCTGTCTGTGACGACCTGCGTGCCCGCCGGCACGTGCGATGGGGTGCGGCATCGGACCACCGGTGGCTCCACATCGAGGCCACCAAGATGACCGGTCGTCGCATCTCCTACGTGCTCTGACCGGTCCCCCAGATCAGCGGTGCTCGCCGAGGAGACGGCGCCGCCGCGGCGCGGTCTCCCAGCCGAGCATCTTCGGGCGCCCGCGCGGGCGATGACCAAGGGCGACGGTCATCGAATGACGTGACCTTCGGCCCTGCGCCGCGGGGCGTCCGTCGAGCCACGATCAAGGCATGTCGAAGGAGATCGTGATCGGAACAGATGGATCAGACCAGGCGGCGGTCGCCTTGCGATGGGCAGTCCAGGAGGCCGCGCTGCACGGCTCGCGGGCCACCGTCCTGCTGGCGTGGTCGTTGCTCGACCAGTACCACGCCGACCCCACGGCGCCCGACTTCGAGCCGGCCTACGGCGAAGCCGATGCTCGAGCTGCCCTGCGGGCCCACGTGCGCGCGACGCTCGGCTCGGACGACGTGGTCGACCTCGAGCTCGTGTGCGATCTCCCGGCCCACGCGCTCCTCGAGCGGTCCGAGCACGCCGATCTGGTGGTGGTGGGTGCCCGTGGCGCGGGCGGCTTCGAAGGGCTGCTGGTCGGCTCGGTCGCCGATCGCGTGGCCGAGCGAGCCGTCGGCCCGGTGGTGGTCGTGCGAGCCGCGGCGCCCGTCCGCGAGGGTCGCGTGGTGGTCGGGGTCGACGGGTCCGCCCGGTCCACGACCGCCCTCCGATGGGCCGCGGCGGAGGCCAAGGCGAGGGACGCCGAGCTCGAGGTCGTGCATGCCTGGAGCCTCCCGGCCCTCGGCAACGACTCCTGGATGGGTGCCTTCCCGAATCCCGACGACGCCGCCAAGTGGGGTGACGAGCTCCTCGCCGCGGCGCTCCGAGACCCGGCGCTCGTCGGCCTCGAGGTGACCGGTGTGTTGCGCCGCGGCGGCGCCGGCGCAGCGCTGCTGGCCCGGGCCGAAGGCGCCGGCCTGGTCGTCGTCGGCAGCCGTGGTCATGGGGCCATCGCCGGCTGGTTCCTCGGTTCCGTGAGCCGGCAGCTGGTGCACCACGCTCCTTGCCCCGTTGTCGTCGTCTGACCAATCGTGCGTGCGGCCTACGGTCCGGTCATGAGCATCGACGAGGTGGACGCGGCACCAGGAGGCGTGGTGCGTCGACTTCGCGAGTGGCGCCATCGGCGCAAGGTGGCGGCGGCGCTGTTGGTCGTCGCGGGTCTGGCCGGTTGGTTCGCGTCGGTGGTGGCCCGCGACAGCACGCCGGCACCCACCGGGAGCACCACCGCGACGACCACGCTCCTCCCGGGCGGATCCGGCGGCGGCATTCCTCACCTCGCCGACCTCGACCGGGTCATCTGGCCCATCGGAGGGCCGACGCCGTACTTCGACCCTTCGCACGCGGCACAGGTGTTTGCCGTCTCCTTCCTTCACATGCCCTCGCCCCTCGTCGCGGCAGTACGAAGTGGTGGCGCCCGGGCCCGGGAGGTCGACCTACGACCGGCTCGTTCGGGACCCTTGACGACGGTCAGGTTGGAACGCCTGCCCGGTCAGCCGTGGTGGTCGGTCGTGGGCGTGGCCACGCCTCAGATCGTGGTGGCCGATCCCGCGCCGGACTCAGGCATTCGTTCGCCGGTGTTCGTGCACGGACTGGCCCTGGCATTCGAGGGCACGGTCGACGTGGAGGTGCGTCAGGACGGTCGGGCTCAGACGCTTGGGACGAGCGTCGTGACTGGTGGGGGCGATGTGATGCGCCCGTTCAGCGGTTCGGTGGCCTTCTCGGCGTCGTCCCGCCGGATGGGCACCATCGTGCTCTTCGAACGGTCGGCCGCCGATGGGACGGTCATGCAGGCGACGGCGGTCCGCGTGCGGTTCATTCGCTGAAGCACGCGGTCCTCGCGCCGACGAAAGCCCCGAAAGAGGGTGACTTTCGCCCCTAACCGTGTTGGCGGCAGCGCGGGAGGGTCGAGGCATGCACGACGACCTCGATTCCGCACAGCTGCTCGACAGCCGATTCCTACGAGCCATCGGCGCCGGGGTCGCTCTGGGCATCCCGGTGATGTGGGCGGTGCTCACGATCATCTTCTCGATCGTGGCCAAGGAGGGCTGGGTCACCGCCTTCGGCTACTCGGCGGTGCCGGCGATCTTCTGTGGGCCGTTCATCGGGGGGCTCTTCACCACCTCCCGCGTCCACGGCTCGCAGTCGGCCGAGGCGGATGCCGAAGGGATTGTCGTCGACCTCGAGGAGAGCCGAGCGGCGTGACCTCGCCACGACCATCGAGGCCCACGGGCTCGCTGGATCGTGACCAAAGGCCCTACCTCGCCTAGGGCCACCAGCTCATCGTTGGAGGACCGAGATCGATCACCCGACCTCACCTACCAGGAGGTACGACATGTCCGAGAAGATGTGGTCCAACTCAGGCGACTCCCACTTCATCGAGAAGCCGGGCCTGTGGCACGACTTCCTGCCGAAGGCGATGGCCGACCGCATGCCGCGCAGCGAGCGAGTGAACGACGACGAGGAGATCATCCACGTCGACGGCAAGACCTTCACGCGGGCGCTGCCCAAGCTGTCGAAGAAGAAGGACGCGCAGGGCCGGACGATCGGCGACCTCGTCATGGCGGCCCCCGGTGCCCGTGACCTCGACCTGCGGATGAAGGACCTCGACGACGAAGGGATCTGGGCCGAGATCGTCTTCAGCTCGCTCGGCCTCTGGGAGAACCTCATCGAGGACCGCGAGCTCATCCGGGCGGCCGCGCGCGCTGAGAACGAGTACAAGGCGACCGAGATCAAGGGTCTCGCCCCCGACCGCTTGGTTCCCGTGGCCACCTTGCCGCTGCTCTCGGTCGCCGATGCGGTGGCCGAGGTCGAGCACGCCGCGTCCATCGGCCTGCATTGCATCGGCCTGCCGACGGGCGTGCCCGACGGCGTGGCTGACTACCACCGTGACGACTGGGAGCCCCTCTGGGCCGCGGCCGAGGCCACCGGCATGGTGCTCGCCATCCACATCGGCTCGGACAACAACGGCAAGGACAACGTCGTCTACACCGGCCCCGGTGGCGCGGTGCTCAACTACGTGGAGACCACCTACGGCGGCCAGAAGGCGGCGACCAAGCTCGTTGCGTCCGGTGCGCTCGATCGACACCCGGACCTGAAGGTGCTGGTGGCCGAGGGTGGAGCCACATGGGTCCCGCAGCTCGCCGATCGCATGGACGAGGCCTATCGCCAGCACGGCATGTTCGTGCGGCCGACGCTCTCCCGGCTGCCCTCGGAGATCCTGTTCGACCAGGTCTACGCCTCGTTCCAGCACGACCGGTCGGCGCCCGCCGCGCTGACGGCCATGGACTACCAGAACGTGATGTGGGGCAGCGACTACCCCCACCTCGAGGGCACCTACGGCCACAGCCAGAAGACGCTGCACGAGCTGTTCGACGACGTCGCCGCTGAACCCAGCCACCGGATGCGGATCGGCGCCTTCAAGGAGCTCTTCCCGCACGTGAGCGATCCGCCCGCAGCCTGAGTGCCGCTGGCAGCTCGCCATCCCGAGGCGGCGCCGGTCGGGTGACCGGCGCCGCTCGGTGGTCGGGCTTCGGCGACAGCACGCGTACTGCAGTCACGAACGACATGACGGTGAGTCCCACCACGAATGAACCGATGAGCTCCGGCGAGCGGACGTCGGTGCCGGCCAGCAGGAGATGGGCGCTCGAGAGGACCCACACCGGGAAGCTGGTCATGTGCACCCGCCGCCACCACTTCGCCGGCAGCTTTCGCCGCACGAGTGAGGTCGTCTCGACCGCGACGAGCAGGTAGAAGGCGACGATTCCGAGTGCCACCGGGACTGGACGCCACGACGAGGCGAACGGGACCAGCAGCTCCCGCAGACCGAAGTGCACGTAGCTGTCGGCGACCAGGGCCCCGATGTGCAGCCCGACGAAGATCACGGCGAGCCCGCCGAGGAACCGATGGAGGTCGAGGAGCCATGCGGGCGTCGGGCGACGACCGAGCAGGCGTGTCGAGAGCGCGATTCCCCACACCACCGCCGCCGTCAGGAGCGCCCACCCGACCAGCCCGCACGCCCGTGCCGCGTACCACCACACATGTGGGTTCATGCGTCGAACCTCTCGATGCCGTCGAGCCGGATGACCCGGCGGTCGGACAGGACCAACAGCCCGGTCGCGCCGGCACCCACGATCAGGTCGGCTCCGTCGGTGCCGCCGGCGACGATCGCCGCCTTGGCGAGCACCTCGGCGTCGCTCGCCGACCCGGCGAGCACGGTGGCGGCCACGACATCCGTGCATGCCGGGGAACCGGTGCGGGGGTCGATCAGGTGATGGCTGCGGACGCCGTCGAGGTCGCGCCAGGATCGCCGGAGGACCGAACTGGAGGCGACGGCGCCATCGGCGAGCCGCAGCACGGCCAGGTCGGTGCCGGGTGCGAACGGGTCGTCGACCGCCAGGTGCCAGGCATCGGCGCCGTCAGGGGGTTCGCCGGCGACCGCGACGTCCCCGCCCAGGTCGGCGAGGGCACCGTCGGCACCTCCGGCGATCAGGGCGGCGACGGCCAGGTCGGCGGCCCGGCCCTTGCCGATGCCCCCGAGGTCGAGCGCCACGCCGACCGGCAGCGAGGCGGTGTGTGTGACGTCGTCGAGGACGATGCCGTCGCAGCCGGGGCTCGGCTGCGACGCCAGCCGTTCGACGGCCCCAATGTCGTCGAAGGTCCGGCGGTAGCCGGCCGCCAGCAGGGCGGGGAGCACCGTCGGGTCGAACCTTCCTCCTGTCGACTGCCATGCCTGAACGGCCATGGCCACCAGGGTGAACGTCTCGCCCGTCAGCCCGACCGCCTTGCCCGGTGCGTCGTTGAGCGCCGACAGCTCGCTCGTCGGGCGGAAGCGGCTCCAACGAGCCTCGAGCGAGTCGATCAGGCGGTGGGCGTCAGCGAGGCCACGCGCGTCGCCGACCGCGACGAGGCGGCAGTCGCTCCCCATCGCTCCGAAGGCCATCTCCATCTCACGACGCTCGGGTCCGGGCGACGGTGGTCGGCGGCGTGACGAGCCGCCGCACGGGCGGTCGGGCTGGCGGCGGCGTGGCCGGTACGACACGGGGTCGAACCGCCGGCCGCGCGGCTGTCGGCGCGGGTGATGGCGCAGTCGGGGCAGTGGCGATCGGGGCAGTGAGCACCGGGGTGGTCAGCGGGGGAGCGGCGGCCACCGCCTGGCGCTCGGCATGGCCCATGGCGGCGATGAGTCCCAGGGCGGAGGCGGCGCTCAGCCAGCCGGCGGCGCGCCGGCTGCCGGCCGCGGCGTGGCGCCGGCGGGGTTGCTCAGTCGTCATCGAGGTCAGGTCCGTCGTCGTGGGACTCATGGCCCGCTTCCCGCGCCTCCGGGCCGCCGTCGTGGGACTCGTCGGTCGTCTCCGGCCCGGCCGTCGCCGGGTCCGCAGGGGTGGCAACGGTGCCAGAGGGCGCCGCCGTCGTGGGGACGGGCAGCGACTCGTAGGCGGCTGCTGGTGCCATCACCGGTGCGGACGCGGGGCTAACCACGGCCTCGAGCCGACCGACCTGCGACTGGTCGTGACCGGCGGCGTCGAGCATGCGGACGTTGGCCCCGACGGCTGCTCCGGCGGCAGCCACGGTGATGGCCACGCCGAACGCACTGGCCAGGGCTCGTCGTCGTTCCATGGACCCGACGGTACGAGTCGGTGTCCCAGGCCGGTCCCAGTGGATGGCAAGGATTTGGTGAAGATCACCACGTTCGGGCCTGGTCGGGTGCCACGGTAAGGCGATGCAGGTCTTGCTGGTGGAGGACGACGACGCGCTGGCGGAGCCGCTCGTGGCCGGGCTGGTCAGGGCTGGCTTCGTCGTCCGGCGGGCCAGCACTGGTGCAGAGGCCCTCGATCTCACCGACGGCGACGACGTCGTGTTGTTGGATCTGGGCTTGCCCGACCTCGATGGCTACGAGGTCTGCCGGCGCCTACGAGCCCGGTCAGCGGTGCCGATCATCATCGTCACGGCCCGGGGCGAGGAGACGGACCGTGTCGTCGGTCTCGAGCTGGGCGCCGACGACTACCTCGTCAAGCCCTTCGGCTTCAGGGAGCTGGTCGCCCGGATCCGGGCCGTGACCCGACGCGCCGAAGGGCGGCTGCCCGAGACCGGCACGCGGGTGACGGTCGGTCCCCTGGCGATCGACCGCCGGACCCGACGGGTGACCATGGATGGTCGTGAGATCCTGCTCACGCCGAAGGAGTACGACCTGCTCGACTTCCTCGCCAGCGACCCCGGGGCGGTGCGCACGAGGACCGAGATACTCGAGTCGGTGTGGGACTCGCACTGGTATGGGCCGACCAAGACGCTCGACGTGCACATCGCGTCACTCCGGCGGAAGCTCGGTGAGCCTGGCCTGGTCGAGACCGTGCGCGGGGTGGGCTTTCGGATGCGAACGACCGCCCCATGACCCGGCGCCTGCTCGCCAGCTACCTCACGCTCACGCTCGTCGTCGTGCTGGTGCTCGAGGTTCCGCTGGGCCTCGCCTTCGCCCGCCGCGAGAGGGATCGGCTGACGAGCCAGGTGGAGCACGACGCGGTCGTGCTGGCCACGTTCGCCGAGGAGGGCCTCGAGCAAGGTTCGGCGGTGAGCGGAACGGTCTTCCAGCGGTATGCCCGCCAGACGGGCGGGCGGGTCGTCGTCGTGCGTGAGGACGGGATCGCCGTTGTCGACACGGATCCGCCAGCGCCGGGCGTGCGATCGTTCGCCGGGCGACCCGAGATCGCGACGGCCCTGACGGGCAGGACGGCCGCCGGAAGTCGTCACTCGTCGACGCTCGGGAGCGATCTCCTCTACGTGGCCGTACCGGTTGCCTCCAGCGGCGTCGTCCACGGCGCCGTGCGGTTGACGTATCCCACCTCGGCAGTGGATCGGCGCATTCACCGCTACTGGTGGGCGCTCACCGGTTTGGGCGTGACCTCACTGGTCGCCGCCGCCATCCTCGGTGAGGCCTTGTCGAGGTCGGTCACCCGTCCCCTCCGCCGGCTGAAGGAGGCCACCACCGCGTTCGGCATGGGCGACCTCGCCGTCAGGGCCCGGCTCGACAGCGGTCCGAACGAGGTCCGGGAGGTCGCCGCCACCTTCGACGACATGGCCGACCGGTTGGCCGAGCTGCTGGTGGCCCAGGACGCCTTCGTCGCCGACGCGTCCCACCAGTTGCGCACGCCGCTCGCTGCCCTGCGGCTGCGCCTGGAGAACCTCGGCGCCACGGCCGATCAGTTCGAGGCGGGCGAGGTCGACGCCGCCCTGGCGGAGGTCTCTCGCCTCTCCCGTGTGATCGACGGCCTGCTCGCGCTGGCGCGAGCGGAACGGGCAACAGGAGAACCGCCGGCGGAGAGGCTCGATCTGCTCGCCCTCGCCGCCGCGAGGGCCGAAGCGTGGGCGCCACTCGCCGAGGAGCGAGCAATCGAGATCAGCTGCACGGGAGCCCCGGCCGAGGTGGCGGCCACGCCCGATCGGGTGGCCCAGGTCGTCGACAACCTGCTTGCCAACGCGTTGGACGCGTCGCCGGACGGGTCGGTCATACGCCTGGTGGTGCAGAGGACCGGAGCGGGTGCCGAGCTGCTCATCACCGACCAAGGCTCCGGGATGTCCGATCAGGAGCGGGCCCAGGCGTTCGACCGGTTCTGGCGGGGAGCCGACGCCGCGAGCGACGGTTTCGGGGGGTCCGGCCTCGGCTTGCCGATCGCCCGCACCCTGGCGAGGGCAGATGGCGGTGATGTCGAGCTCGAGGACGCGCGCGGCGGCGGTGTCGTTGCTCGTCTCCGGTTGCGAGCTCCTGCCCGCTGAAGCGCGGAGGTAGCCGCCCTCGCCGGGCCTGTGACCATCGCCAGGGCGGAGGGGACGAAGGGCCCTAGGGCGCAATGGTCGTCGTCGCCGACCATGGACGCAGACCTCGAGACCATCTGACATCGGAGCGCGCAATGACGACGATCACGACCGACCCAGCCATCACACGCAGCGACAGCGCCGCCCTCGGCGGTGTTCGCCGCATCCCGGCTCATCTGCGCCGCGCCGCGGTGGAGGCCGTCGTCTTCCTCGTCCTCGCGGTCGGCGGGAGCCTGCTGCTGTGGGGCGGCAACTTCGCCAGCAACATGGTGCACGACCAGCTCGCGCAGCAGCGGATCTCGTTCCCGGCGAAGGGCTCGCCGGCGCTCGATCCCAAGACCTTTCCCGGCCTGCAGCGCTACGCCGGCCAATCGGTCGACAGTGGCCCGAAGGCCAAGGCCTACGCCAACCAGTACATCGCCGTGCACCTGCGCGAGATCGCCGGCGGCAAGACCTACTCCGAGGTGTCGAACCTCTCTCGGGCGAATCCCGACGATCAACAGCTCGCCGGCCAGGTGCAGACGCTCTTCCGGGGCGAGACCCTGCGAGGCCTGCTGCTGTACGCCTGGGGGTGGTCGGTCGTCGGTCACATCGCGACCCTCGTCGCCTACGCCGCCTTCGCCGGAGCGGCCGTCGTCCTCCTGGCCCTCGGCTACCTCCTGCGCCGCCCCCAGCACGCCTGATCCCGCCCCCTCGACCTGAACCGGCGACGGAAGGTCAACAGATCCGTTGACCTTCCGTCGCCGGTTCGTGTGGGTGAGTAGCCGCCGTCACGGTGATGCCGGGGGCGGCTCCAACGCCTCTAGTGTCCGTAACGTGTTCGTCACATTTGGGCGCGGTGGCGCGCGCCCCGGCGGTCGGGCCGCGGTCGTCGTGGCGGTCGTGCTGGCGGCGCTCCTTGCCGTGCTGGCGCCGGCCCCGCCGTCGTCGGCCAAGAGCCTGTCGGCCCAACGGCGCGCCATACGCGCCCGCCGCGCTCGTGCGGCAGCCCAGGTCGATGTGCTGCGGGCAAGCGACGCCCAGATCAAGCGTGCGCTCGGCGCCCTCGATGCCGACGTTCGTACCAAGGAAGGCGCGGTGAGCAATGCCCGGTTCGCGACTGCGGCGGCCACGCGAGCGGCGCAGGAGGCGAAGGCCGCTGAGGAGGCCGCCGCTCGCCAGCTCGAGCACCTCCGTGTTGCTGTGCGGGCGATCGCCGTCGACCAGTTCATCCACGGGTCGCGGACCGTCCGCCTGGGGCCTCATCCGGACGACTCTGCGTCGGACGCAGCTCGGCGTGCGTTCTTGGGCCAGATCGGTGCCGAGAGCGCCACCGATCTGCAGGACCAGTTGCGTTCGACCGGTCAGGATCTCGCCCGCCACCGCCAGGAGGCCGACGCCGCGAGTGCGCTCGCCCGCCAACGGCAGGCGAGCGTGGAGCAGAGCCTGTCGGCCGTCCGAGCGGCGCAGGGCAGGCAGCGCGGCGTTGCCAACCAGGTGGAAGCGCGCCTCGAGCAGCGTCTTGCCGAGGCCGCCAGCCTCGCGGCCATCGACGCCAGGCTCGCCGCCGAGATCACTCGCCAGCAGAACGCTCTCGTCCGCCGCCTTCCTCACGTCGGCGGGCGGCTGCCGTCGATCCGCGTGGGCTCGGTGTCGGTCACCGCGGTCGGCGGCATCGTCGTTGCCACGAGCATCGCCCGGCAGGTCGCCCGGTTGCTGGCGGCTGCCGCGGCCAACGGCGTCCGGCTGTCCGGCGGCGGCTACCGCAGCTCGGCCGCGCAGGTCGCATCCCGTCGCTCGCACTGCGGCTCCAGCTACTACGACATCTACCGCAAGCCGGCGTCCCAGTGCCGCCCACCGTCGGCCCGTCCCGGCCTCTCGATGCACGAGCGGGGCCTGGCCATCGACTTCGTCTACGGCGGCTCCATCGTCAGCCGGCACAGCCCCGGCTACCGGTGGCTACGCGCCAACGCCGGCCGCTACGGCCTCCACAACCTCCCCAGTGAGCCGTGGCACTGGTCGACCAACGGCAACTGACGACTGAGCCGGCGCGCCGGTCAGGTGCCGGGCTGGCGCCGGCGACCGTGGTTGGCGCACTCGTGGGCCGGGTTGTAACGAGAGAGCTTGGTGGTGCAGCCGGACACCGAGCAGGTCCGATCGTCGCCGAACGACATGATGAACCCCTTGCCCGAGCGGCGGGGCACGGGAATGGTCGCGTGCTTCGCAGCGGGCTCGTTCTCGACTGCCGCCATCGCTCTCCAGTGCTCATGGGGAGAGGCGTCGAGCCTGTGGCAGCGGCCGACGACCGCTGGCAAACGAGGCGTCCCTACCAGGTGTCGTGAGCTGGGCGATGCCAAACTGCGCCCGGATGACCGCTGTCGATGAACCACCGCTGCGGCCGCGCCGGACCGGCCCTCTCGGCGGCGAAGGCTCAGCGCTGCTCGATGCCGGCAACATGCTGGGGCGCGCGACCAAGGAGCTCCTGCTGGTCACCGCCGAGCGGTTGTTCGCCCATCGGGGGCTGACGGCGGTTCCCTTGCGCGACATCGGCCAGCTCGCCGGCCAGCGCAACAACGGTGTCATGCAGTACCACTTCGGTGACCGGGAGACGGTGATTCGGGCCATCTTCGACCTCCGCTCCCGGCAGATCAACAGCCGTCGCCTGGAGCTCCTGGGCGAGCTGGAGGCCGAGCAGCGCCTCGACGATCCCGCCGCTCTCGTGCGGATCCTCATCCAGCCCCAGGCCGAAGGCTTGCTCGACCCCGACAACCACTACGTCGGGTTCCTCCATCGGCTCTACGTCGAGCGGCAGACGTTCATGCTCGCCGGCCCCGGCGTCGACCCGGTCGACACGCCGTCCGCACAGTCGTTCGTCCGCGCTCGGCAGCACCTCGGGCGGTGCGCGCCGCATCTCGAGCAGTCGGTCGTGGACGCCCGGAGCCGGATGATCTTCGGGTGGGCCATCCATTCACTGGCGGCTCACCTCTCGAGTGGCGACCGGTACCGGGAGGCCGTCGACGTCGAGGCCATGCTGAGTGAGCTCGTGAACATGCTGGTCCCCGCGCTCGTTGCCCCGGCCGCAACGCCCAAGGCGACCAGTCGTCGCGTGGCGGCAGCAGCCGCCGAGACGGCTGTACCCGACGAGCCAGCCTGGCTCGACGCCGGGAACACGGTCGGCCGGGCGACCAAGGAGCTGTTGATCGTCACGGCAGAGCGGCTCTTCGCGCAGCGTGGCATCGCCGCCGTGCCACTGCGCGACATCGGCCAGGTCGCAGGGCAGCGCAACAACGCGGTCATGCAGTACCACTTTGGCGACCGGGAGAACCTGGTCAACGCCGTCTACGACCTGCGGGGCCGCCCGATCAACCGCCGCCGCCTGGAGCTACTCGGCCATCTCGAGGTGCGCGAGCAGCTTCGAGATCCGGCCGCCCTGGTCCGCGTTCTCATCCAGCCCCATGCCGAGAGCCTGCTGGATCCCGAGAACCACTTCGTCGGCTTCCTCCATCGCATGCTCGCCGAGCAGGGAACCTTTCGCGCCTTGCCGTCGGGGACGGCGTCACCCGCAACGCGCTCCTTCGAGCTGATCTACCAGAACCTGCTGGCCGGTATGGGCGATATCGACCCAGTTGAGGCCCGGGGCCGCCTGACCACCGTGTTCAGATGGGCCGTGCACACGCTGGTCTTCCGCGCTCAGGTCGGTCCCCGGCCCACCGAGCTCAGCGACGTGGAGCTGCTGCTCGACGAGTTGGTACAGCTGCTCGTGCCCGCTCTCCTCGCGCCGGCGTGACGCCGGGCCGTCACCGCGCGCGCCGTCGCACGAGAGGGATGACCCGAGAGCCCGAACGGGCCATTTTCAGAATGGCTCTGGTCGGTTCGAGAAGTAAGCGGTACTCCTTAGTGACCCCCGTCACGTCGACGGCGGGTCCAACAGGGGGAGACATTCGTTGAGAAGGTCCACGAAGGGCATGCTCCGGCGCGGCGTCGTGCTCGCCGCGTTGCTCGGTTTGCTGATCACCTTGGTGGGCACCACCGAGGCGCCGGCCAAGACGAAGGCCTGCAAGAAGGGCTTCGTCCGCAACAAGGCCAAGAAGTGCGTGCGGAAGGCCGCCGCCAAGACCACCAAGAAGGTGACGACGACCACCGCCAAGGCTGGCGGAAACGCGTCGTCGGTCCCCGCGAACGCTGACCCGAACGCCATCGCGAAGATCGGTGTCGACCTGGCGGCTCAGGGTGGCCTGAAGTTCGACCCGACGACCATGGGTCCCGGTGCGTACGTCCAGACGCTTCCCGTGTTGCGCACCCTGCTCACCCGAACCACGAACCTCGAGTTCAAGCCCGACCTGGCCCAGAGTGCTTCGGTCGTTGATCCGTCGACGGTCGAGGTGACTCTTCGGCCGAACGCGAGGTTCAGCGACGGCACTCCCGTCGACTCGGCCGCGGTCAAGGCCACGTTCAACCGCAACCTGGCATCGAACAACGCCAACGGCCTCCAGATCACCGACATGGCGCTGGTCAAGAGCATCACTGTCGACAGCCCGACGCACTTCACCATCAAGCTGCTGAAGCCGTCGGCTGGTGTGGTCTACGCGCTGCTTGCCGGTGTGGAGTTCGCGCCGATGTCGCCGAAGTCGTTCACCGACGGCACCAACCTCAACACCTCAGCGGTTGGCGCCGGCCCCATGATGATCACGAACTACGTGGCCAACCAGCACATCGACTTCGTGAAGAACCCCTACTACTGGGACGCCGAGCACGTGTACCTGAAGGGCATGCAGTACGTGCACACGCCCGCCGGCGCAGCGGTGATCAACGCGCTCCGCTCGGGTGCGGTGGACTGGGCCTCGATCCAGCCTGATCAGGCCCAGAACATGCAGGGGAACCTCAAGGCCACCATGTTCCAGATGACGGCGGCCGACACCATCCAATGGTGCGTGAAGGACGGCAGCCCGCTGGGCAACCTGAAGGTCCGCCAGGCGGTCGCGTATTCGATCGACCGTGACGCCTACAACGGCATCATCCAGAACGGCGTCAGCGCCGAGGCGTGGGACCTCTTCCCGTCGTCGAGCAAGTTCCACAACAAGAGCCTCGACGACATCTACAAGCGAAACATCCCCAAGGCCAAGCAGCTGCTGACCGAGGCCGGCTACCCCAACGGGTTCAAGTTCACGATCGCCGTCGGGCCGACCACGCAGTCGAACGCCGAGGTGCTCCAGAACGAGCTGAAGGACGCCGGCATCGACATGAGCATCCTCATCAGCAACAACACCGGTGCCGACTACTACACCCTGTCGACCCAAAAGGCTGATGCGACGTTCTCCCAGAGCCGGCCCGGGCCGTGGGACAAGGTGAGCCGCTTCTACCTCAGCGACTCGTTCTCCAACGCCTGCAAGTACTCCAACCCGGCGGTGGACGCCCAGTACCAGAAGGTCGCTGGGCTCTCACTCGATGACCCGGCTGCTGTCCCGGCCTGGCAGAGGCTGTCGGAGATCATCTTCAAGGACCTGGCCTTCTTCCCCCAGGTCAACTGGACGATCGCTGGCTACGGCTACAACGCCGACGAGTTCGGCAAGATCGTCATCGACGTCGATCAGCTCGGCACCCGCCGAGTCGATCCGGTCGGCACCTACATCAAGAAGTAAGCACAACCACCGCTATGTGACCGGCAGGTCGGGCGGCTTCGGCCGCCCGACCTGCCGCGTCCCGTTCATGATCTCGGCAAGACTCTCGCCCCAGGGGAGCCCATGGCACATCTCATCCTGCGACGACTGGTCGCACTCGTACCGACGATGCTGCTGGCGACCTTCGCCGTCTTCGGGCTGATCACGCTCGTGCCCGGCGACGCCGCCCAGACCCTGGCCGGCGGCGACAACGCCACCCCGGAGCGGGTCGCCGAGGTCCGCAAGGAGATGGGCCTCGACAAGCCGTTCCTCGTTCAGTACTGGAACTGGCTCAAGGGCGCCTCCCACGGCGACCTCGGCAAGTCGTTGGCCAGCGGCAACAAGATCACCACCGAGCTACGGCAGGCCTTGCCCGTTTCAGCGAGCATCGTCCTGGCTGCGGTGATCCTGGGCCTGCTCTTCGGGGTATCGGCCGGCGTCTTGGCCGGCATGCGGCCGGGTAGCCGGCTCGACCGATCACTCGTTGGTGCCACCACGTTGGGCATCGCCATCCCGTCGTTCGTCGCGGCGATGGTGTTGATCCTCCTGTTCGCCGTGCAGCGGAGATGGTTCCCGGCCATCGGCTTCACCAAGTTCAGCGACAGCCCCCTGCAGTGGCTCAAGTCGGTCACGTTGCCGGCCATCGCCCTCTCGCTCGGCGTCGCCGCCTCGATCGCCCGCCAGATCAGGGCGGCGCTGGCCGACGTCCTCGGCAGCGCCTACATACGAACCGCGTGGGCCAAGGGAGGGTCCACCGGCAGGGTCGTCGGCAAGCATGCCTTGAAGAACGCGGCGATCCCGGCGGTGACCGTGTTCGCTCTCCAGGTCGGCAGCCTTCTCGGTGGCGCTCTCATCGTCGAGAACATCTTCGCCATCCCCGGCCTGGGGACGTACGTGCTCCGGGGCGTCCTCGCCCTCGACCTCCCGGTCATCCAGGGCGTCGCCCTCATGTTCGTGCTGATCAACGTGGTGCTGAGCCTGCTCGTCGACATCAGCTACGGCTACCTGAACCCCAAGGTTCGGGTGTCATGACCGACCCGATCGTCGCCCTCGAGCCCCCGGAGCTCTCCTCGGCAGTCACCACCGACGAGCTCCGCAGCGACGAGCTCGCCAACACGCCGACGTCCTGGCGCCGAGCAGTCAAGCGCTTCGTCGGGATGCCGGTGCCGATGGCGGCCTTCCTCTACATCGTGCTGCTGCTGATCCTCACGTTCTTCGGCCACCTGATCGCCAATCACGATCCGATCGACCAGACAGCCCACCGGTTCGCCGGCCTGTCCGGCAACCACTGGCTCGGCACCGACGACCTCGGCCGCGACACGTTCAGCCGCTTGGTCGTCGGCACGCAGGTCTCCATCCGGTCGGGTTTCCAGGCGATCCTGCAGGTGCTCATCATCGCCATGCCGATCGGACTGCTCGCCGGCTACGTCGGCGGGAAGATCGACCTCGTCATCCTTCGGGTCATGGACGCCATCAACAGCTTCCCCGGGTTGGTGTCGGCCCTCGCCATCGCCTCCGTGCTCGGCCCGGGCCTCAACAACACGATCATCGCCATCACCTTCGCCCTCATTCCCGGGCTGGTCCGCCTCGTGCGGGCGCAAACGCTGGCCCTGCGGGAGGAGACCTACGTCGAGGCGTCCCGGGCGATCGGCACGCCGATCCCCACCATCCTCCGCAAGCGGATCGTGCCCGGCGTGCTCTCCCCGGTGATCGTGGCGACGTCACTGCAACTCGGCTACGCCATCCTCCTCGAGGCCAGCCTGACCTTCCTCGGCATGGGCGCGCAGCCGCCGAACCCGAGCTGGGGGAACATGCTCCAGCGGGCGTTCGTCTTCATCTTCACCGAGCCGTTGCAGGTGTTCATCCCCGCCGTCGCCATCGCCCTTGCCATCCTGTCGTTCAACCTCTTCGGCGACGGCCTGCGTGACGCCTTGAGCCAGATCGAGGTCAAGCCGCCGAAGGGCGTGAAGCGCGGCCGTCTCGGCCTGACCTCGGTCAAGGACGCGACCCCGGAGACGACCCAGCCGGCGGGCACGATCCTGGCCGTGCAAGGGCTGACGGTCGAGTTCGCCACGCCCGCCGGACCGCTCACCGTCGTCACCGATGTCACCTTCGACGTCAAGCCGGGCGAGATCGTCGGCCTGGTTGGTGAGAGCGGCTGTGGCAAGTCGGTCACCTCCTCGGCGATCATGCGGCTCATCGCGTCGCCGCCCGGGCGGATCACCAGCGGGCGAGTGCTCTTCGACGGGCGCGACCTGTTGCCGCTGCCGTTCGCCGAGATGCGCAAGATCAGGGGCAACGACATCGCCATGGTCTTCCAGGACCCGATGAGCAGCCTCAACCCGGCGTTCACCATCGGCAACCAGCTGGTCGAGGCCATCCAGCTGCACCGCGAGGTGTCGAAGGCGGACGCCGAGACCCGGGCGACCGAGCTGCTCGACCTGGTCGGCATCCCCGACGCCCGCAGCCGCTTGAAGGAGTACCCGCACCACCTCTCTGGCGGCATGCGGCAGCGGGTGTTGATCGCCATGGCGCTCGTCAACGACCCGAAGCTGGTCATTGCCGACGAGCCGACGACGGCTCTCGACGTGACCGTGCAGGCCCAGATCCTCGAGCTCCTCAAGAAGCTGCAACGGGAGTTCCACATGGCGATGATCCTCGTGACCCACGACCTCGGCGTCGTCGCCGACATCTGCGACCGCGTCGCCGTCATGTATGCCGGCGAGATCGTCGAGCAGGCGTCGGTGCACGAGCTCTTCGCCAACCCCCGGCACCCGTACACGAAGGCGTTGCTCGGCGCCATCCCTCAGCTGGCTGGTTCCGAGGACCGACTGACCACCATCCCCGGCGTGGTGCCGGTACCGAGCCTGTGGCCGAAGGGTTGCCGCTTCAGCACCCGCTGCGAGTTCGTCACCGACCAGTGCACTGCCGGCCCTGTCCCACTGGAGGCCGCCGGCGCCGGCCAGCTCGTGCGGTGCGTGCGCCACGACGAGCTCGCCGCCCAGGGCGCCAAGGTCGAAGCATGACCGCCGCGCAGGTCGGCACGGGCCAGCTGCCGCTGGTGCAGATGACCGGCGTCACCAAGCACTTTCCCATCCAGCGGGGCGTCATGCGCCGGACGGTCGGACACGTCCGAGCGGTCGACGGCGTCGACATGACCATCCCGTCGGGCAGCAGCATGGGCCTCGTTGGCGAGTCGGGCTCGGGGAAGTCGACGCTCGGCCGGCTGATGCTGCGGCTGATCGAGCCGACGTCGGGCACCATCATGTTCGAGGACTCCGACGTCACTCGGCTCAAGGCCCGCTCGTTGCGCCGCATCCGGCGCCACATGCAGATGGTGTTCCAGGACCCGTACTCGTCGATGGATCCCCGCAGCAGCGTGGGCGACTCCGTCGCCGAGCCACTGCGCACCCAGCTCGGGTTGCGTGGCCGCGAGCTCGACGAACGGGTTGCCGACCTGTTCCGCCTCGTACGCCTGAGTCCGACCTATCGCGGCCGCTACCCGAACGAGTTCTCGGGCGGCCAGCTCCAGCGCATCGCCGTCGCTCGAGCACTGGCGACCAACCCCAAGCTCGTCGTGTGCGACGAGCCGGTGAGCTCACTCGACGTGTCGACGAAGGCCGAGGTGATCAACCTGCTGGCTGATCTGCAGGACGAGCTCGGCATTGCCTACCTCTTCATCGCCCATGACCTCGGCGTGGTGCGCCACGTGAGCGACCGCATCGGTGTGATGTACCTCGGCCGGCTGGTCGAGGAAGGCGACGCCGAGGCGGTCTACAGCTCGCCCAAGCATCCCTACACGCAGGCCCTGCTGTCCGCCATCCCGGTGCCCGACCCGGTCGTCCAGCGGTCGCGCACGCGGATCGTGCTCGAGGGCGACCTGCCGTCGCCGGCCAACCCGCCGTCGGGCTGCCACTTCCACACCCGCTGCCCCTACGTCATGGACGTCTGCCGCGCCGTCGACCCGCCGTTGGCCGTCACCAGCGACGGCACTCGTGTGTTCTGCCACCTCATCCCGCCGACCGGCGCTGAGGTGCTCGTCCCACCGGCGCCGTAGACCCCCTCTTTCTTCGGGTTCTGGGCAAGAACGCTCGGATAGCGAGCGTTATTGCCCAGAACCCGGGTCGTGGCGGGGCGCCGGCCGGCCCAACAGGTAGCCCTGCCCGAAGTTGATGCCGAGCTCGAGGCAGGCGGCGCGCTCTTCGTCTCGCTCGATGCCCTCGGCAACCAGGACGGCTCCGATCCGAGTGGCGAAGTGCACGAGCGCCTCGCCGAGGGCGCGGCGGGCGCTGTCGCTCTCGAGCCGGGAGATCAGCGACCGGTCGAGCTTCACGATCTCGGGAGCGATGGTGACGATGTGCCGGAACGAGCTGATGCCGCTGCCGGCGTCGTCGACCGCGATCTTGATGCCGAGGTTGCGGAGCCGGACCAGCACGGCGCGCAGGCGCTCGTAGTCCTCGACCAGCGCGTGCTCGGTCAGCTCGACGACGAGGCGGTCGGGCTCGGTCATGCGGGCGATCAGCTCGGCGAAGGCAGGTGAGACGATGGTCGTCGGGCTGACGTTGATCGACACGTAGCCCCAGTCGGGGTGACGCAGGGCGACGCTCTGGACGATCGCCGACATCTCGAAGTCGACGCCGAGGCCGACGGCATGGGCTTCGGCGAACCACTCGTCCGGCCGGCCGGTGGGGAAGCGGGCCAAGGCCTCGTAGCCAGCGACCGCACCCGATCGGAGGTCGACGATCGGTTGGAAGACGACTCGGAGCTGTTCGCCGGCGTGGACCACGGCCTGGATTCGTGTGGAGGCCCGGGCGTCGCGGCGGGGCCTGCTGGGCCGGGGCGCCGTCTGGATCCGGCGGCCCGGGGGATGGCGCAGGATCGAGCCAGCCAGACCGGTGGCCGCCACCGCGAAGGCCCCGATGGCGTACGGCGCGACGACCGAGCCGAGGGCGGCGCCCACCGCCAGGGCGGCGAACGCCACCGAGGCCACGAGCGTCACTCCCCACTGCCGGTCGCGGCCTGCGGGCCGGGCGCCGAGCGGGCCGTGCCATGGGGTCGACGCGGCCAGCGCTCGGGCCCGGCCCCGTCGGCCACGGGGGTGATGGCCGGACTCGCTACTCGTTCGGGTGACAGGCATGGCCGGGTCCATTCACGAAGGGACGCTCCGGCGAAGGATTCTTGTCGGCTTTCGGGGAATACCTCTGCAACACCTGGGCAGGGGGTGACAAGAGATGAACAACAACGGCCGGGCCGTCGCCGGCGAGGGAACGCTCATCCCCTCGCCCTCACGGCGTACAGACCGTGGTGTGGGCGGGATCGACCCCCGCGTCGACGCAGACTGCGGCGGTCGCAACGCCAGTGCTGAGTCCGGTGGCAACGGTGACCAGGAGGACCAACAGCAGGATCTTCTTCATGACACCCCCTTGACGGCGGCCCCGGCGGGCCGGTCTGTGACTGGTCGCATCCGGGGAGCGCGTCTTACAGAGGAAGGTGAGAAATCGTTCGAGGAGCTCTGGTCGGCTGCTCGTCCCGGGGTTGAGCGAGTCCTTCGTGCCCGGGGCGTCTACGGCGCCGATCAGGACGATGTCGTCCAGGAGGTCGCCCTCCGTGCCTACTCCGCATGGTCTCGGCAGAAGATCGCCAGCTCGTTCAGTGGCTGGTGCGCGGGCACGGCTCGACATGTGTCGGCCGATCTGTGGCGTCACGCCCCGAACGAACCGCTCACTCCGGCAGTGCTCGACCTGCCGTCATCGAGCTCGACCGAGGAGCTCGTCGAGGGCAGCCTCAGCCTGGTTGGCTTCAGCCGGGCCTGGAAGTCTCTGACCGCGATCGAGCAGCAGACGCTGCTGCGCCCGGCGCCGGAGGATGCCACGCCAGCCGAGCGCAACCGCTTCTACGTGAGCCTCCATCGTCTCCGGA
>JAEKLB010000068.1 GCA_019510095.1 Acidobacteriota bacterium
CGGAAGTCGCTGTGCCCCGCTGCCTGGAGCAGGGCCAGCAGCTCCTGCACCTGCCTCCCCGATGCCGGCGGACCTGACTGCTGACCAAACGCCATGGCCGCAGTATCACCCAGGCGTGTGACACCCATCGGCACGCGGGCCGCTCACGCCGGCATCACGGCAACCAGTGCGGCGTAGGCCCGTGACGCCGCCTCGACCGGCTCGTCCTGGTTGCCCTCGCGCCAGACCTCGACGCCGACCGGCGCCCGCACCCCGTGCGCAGCAAGGCGGGCCAGCTGCCCCGCCACGTCCATGGCGCCGAGGCCGGGGAGCTGCCGGCGATAGCGAGCCTCGAGCAGGAGGTCGTCCTCACCCTCTGCCGGCCCGTCGGCCACCTGGACGGCGATCACCAGCTCGGCGGGCACGGTCTCGATGTCGTCGTCGGTGCCGGAGCCCCGGCGCTGATGCCAGGTGTCGAAGACCATGCCCACCGCCGGGCTGCCGGCGGCAGCAACCAACGCGTAGGCATCCGGCAGGTTGCTGACCGCGCCCCAACCGAGGAACTCGAGGCCCACCAACAGGCCACGATCTCCCGCCTGCTGGCCGAAGTCGGCCAGCGCGGCGACCACTGCCGGATCGTCCCTGTCGACCACGTTCCCGGTCGAGCCCAAGACCATGCGGGCGCCGAGCGCCGTCGCCATGCCCATGATCTCCTCGAGGGCGATGCCGTCCTGGGGCGGCACGCCCGGCAACCAGTCGGTGACCGGCTCCACGCAGTCGAGGGCAAGGCCGTGGTCGTCGAGCAGGCCACGAAGGTCGCGCAGCGACCAACCGGCAGCCAACGAGCGGGCCACCATCACGCCCCAGGCCGAGACCGAGTCGAAGCCGGCCTCCGCGACCACCGGAATCACGTCGTGCAACGCGCACGACCGCAACGTCGAGCCACACAACATCAACGGACCCATGTGCAGTCGACGTGCTAGCACGACATCGCCTTAGCCTGCGTCCGTGCTGTCCGACGACCGCCGGGCGGCGGGCTCGATCGCCGCGATGGCGCTCCTGTGGGGCTCCATCGGCGTCGTCATCCGCCAGGTCGACCTGCCGGCCGTGCCGATCGTCTGGGGGCGCGTCGTGCTGGCCGCACCCGCCCTTGCCTGGTTCGTCGCGCGACGCACACCCGGCCGGTGGCGATGGCGCCCGACGGGACTCATGGTGGCCGATGGCGTGCTGCTCGCCATCCACTGGACGACGTTCGTCGCCGCGCTGCAACGAGCACCGATCGGCACCGTGCTGCTCATCACCTATCTCGCTCCTGTCGGCATCGCCGCCCTGGCCCCGGTGACCCTGCACGAGACAGTCAGCCTCCGGATCGCGCTCGCCCTCGGTCTCGGCGTCGGAGGTGTCGCGCTCATCGCCCTCCCGTCGATCGACTCGTCATCGGCCGACGGCGTCGCGCTGGCCGTCGTCACCGGCGTGGTCTACGTCGGGCTGGCGCTGCTCAACAAGCGTCTCACCGCCGACTACGGCGGCGCCGAGCTGGCCCTTTGGCAGGTGCTCATCGCCGCCGTCCTGCTGGCCCCACTGGCCGCGACGTCCGACTGGGGATCGCCGGGCGCCTCATGGCTCTGGCTCCCGGTGCTCGGCGTTCTCTACACCGCGTTCGCGTTCGGAACCTATCTCTGGGCCCTCGGTCACGTGACCGCGACCCGGGCGATCGTGCTGCTCTACCTCGAGCCGGCCAGCGCCATCGTGTACGGCTGGGTGCTGCTCCACGAGCGACCCTCGCTGCTCACCGGCGTCGGCGGGGCGGCCATCGTCGGCGCCGGCATGCTCGTGCTCCGCTCCCCGACCGACGAGCTCGTGGCCGCCATGCCACCCGCCGCGAGCCCGTAGCTCGAGTTCAGGAGGCTCAATGCCGGATGCCGGTGCTCATCCTCCAGAACTCGGATGTTTCAGGCGAGCGCACGGGCGAGGGGCTGGGCCAGGGAGCCGACGGGCGCGGCGGCCACGCCGCCGAGAGCCAGCCACTCGGCCATCGACCGCAGCTCCCCGGCGGCCGCGGCGGTCGCCAGGGACGGGTCGGCACCTGGCTCGACGTGGGACGAGACCACCCGCAGCACGCCAGCCCGGCGGTCGGCCTTGAGATCGAAGCGGCCCACCAGCTGGTCGCCCACCAGGAGCGGCAGCACGTAGTAGCCGAACCGGCGCTGGGGCTCCGGGAAGTAGATCTCGATGCGAAAGTCGAACCCGAAGAGCCGCCTGGTGCGCTCCCGCTCCCAGATGAGCGAGTCGAAGGGCGACAGCAACGTGCCGTTCGTCCTCTGCGGCCGCCGAGGCCGCGCCGCCGGCATGCAGTAGGCGGGCGGAGTCCAGCCTTCGACCGACACCTCGACGAGGTCACCGCCTTCGACCAGCTCGGCGATCCGCGCCCGTGTCTCGGGCAGCCGCACCCGGTAGTAGTCGGCGAGGTCGCTCGCGGTGGCCACGCCGAGGCAACCCATCGCTGACAGCACCAGTGCCCGCTGGGCGTCCTCCACGGTGGGGGTCGGCAGCTGGAGGACCGCCGGCGGCAAGACCCGCTCCGGCAGGTCGTAGAGCCGCTCGAAGTTGGGACGTCGCCATGCCGCCAGCTGACCGGTCGCCAACAGCCATTCAAGCGCCTGGCGGCCGACGCTCCGGCGGTCCCACCACTCGCCGTCACGCCGGCGCGGGTCGCTGAGCTCAGAGCCGGCCAGCGGACCCCGATCGCGCACCTCGGCGAGCACGGCTGCGAGGTAGTCGGCGTTGGCCTGCAGCCACGACTGCCGGCGATCGGCACGGGCCCTGCCCTCGGCCGCGGTGCCGTGCTGCGCCATCCGCCAGCGGAACAGCGGATGGGTCTCGACCGGGAGGAGCGACGCCGCGTGACCCCAGTGCTCGAACAGCGCGCCCCCCGGTCCCACCAGCTCGTGCAGCACGCCGACGTCGTACGCGCCGAGCCGGCTGAACAGAACCACGAACTGCGTGCGCTCGAGGACGTTCACCGCGTCGAGCTGAACGGTGCCGACCGCCCCAATGGCCCGGAGGAGGTCGCGGCGACGAACGGTGCCAGTGGTCCGGGGCCGGGCCAGACCCTGGGCCTCGATGGCCAGCCATCGGGCTTCGGCTGCCGACAGCTCAGCAGCGCCCACCGTCGAAGCCTACGAGCCGGCCCCTCCGGCCCAGGAGCGGTGAACGGGGCGATCCAACCGGTACCGGCGTGGCAGCCTGGCACGGTGCGGAAGCGGACGAGGCGGGGGGCGACGACCACGGCGACGATCGTCCGCCTCACGCCGGGACCGGCCACCGCCCACGACGTGCTCCCCACCGAGGAGCCGCTCGAGATCCTGGTCAACGGGGTCCTCGTCGGCACCACCATGCGCACGCCTGGCAACGACTTTGAGCTCGCCGCCGGCTGGACCCTTGCCGAGGGCTTCCTGGCCGGCGACCGCGTGCACCGCATTCGCTACTGCGCGGGAAAGGGACCGGAAGGAAACTCCTACAACGTGCTCGATGTCGTCACCAAGGGCGGAGCCCGCCCCGAGCCGGCCCGGCTGACGGTGACGACCGCGTCGTGCGGGCTCTGCGGATCACTGGCCATCGACGAGCTCTGCGACCGGCTCACGCCGCTCCCCGACCACCCGCCCACCACGCTGGCGGCCCTGACCACCGCGGCCGCGTCGCTCAGGTCCGCGCAGCCACTCTTCGACACGACCGGCTCGGTGCACGGCGCCGCCGCCTTCAGCCTCGATGACGGCTCGCTCGTCGAGGTGCGCGAGGACATCGGTCGCCACAACGCCGTCGACAAGGTCACCGGGCGGCTCGTCCTCGACGACCGCCTCCCCGCTACGGGCCTCGGCCTGCTGCTCAGCGGTCGAGTGAGCGTCGAGCTCGTGCAGAAGGCATGGGTTGCCGGCTTCGGCGTGGTCGGCGCGGTCGGGGGGCCGACGTCGCTCGCCGTCGATGCCGCGAGAGCCGCCAACATCACCCTCGCCGGCTTCGTGCGGGGCGGCCACGCCAACCTCTACAACGGCACCTTCGACTCGTGAGGCGCCGCCGGCCCCGCTGGAACCGCTCCCTGTGGGTCGGGCTCCGCCCGTACGGCATCGGGTCCGGCAAGGTGAAGCCCAACCACTTCAAGGAGATGGCCCGGGTCGCATGGCAGAACCGCCGGCACCCGGTCTACGCGTGGCGGATCCTGTCGCGTGGCGCCTGCGACGGGTGCGCGCTCGGCGTCGCCGGCTTCCGTGACTGGACCATCGAGGGTGTGCACCTCTGCACCACCCGCCTGTCACTGCTCGCCGTCAACACCGCTGACGCCATCGACCCCGCCCGGCTCGCTGACGTCGAGGCGCTGCGCACCATGCCCAATCGCACACTGCGCGCCCTCGGCCGGCTCGGCCAGCCAGCCCGACGACGGGCTGGTGAGGCTGGCTTCACGCCGGTGACCTGGTCGGAGGCGCTCGGCGAGATCGCCGGCGCCATCCGCGAGGCGGGAGGCGATCGCACGGCGATCTACCTCACCAGTCGAGGGATCACCAACGAGGTGTACTACGTGGCCGGCAAGGCGGCCCGAGCCATGGGCGTCGCCAGCATCGACAGCGCGGCACGGGTGTGCCACGCCCCGTCCACCATCGCCCTGCGTGACGCCATCGGAGCGGCGGCGACGACCTGCTCGTTCACCGACGTCCTCGAGAGCGACCTGGTGGTGCTCATCGGATCGAACCCGGCCAACAACCAACCGGTGTTCATGAAGTACCTCTACGAGGCCAAGCGGGCAGGCACCAAGGTGGCAGTGGTCAACCCCTACCTCGAACCCGGCCTCGAGTCGTACTGGGTGCCGTCGAGCCCGGAGTCGGCTCTCTTCGGCACCAAGATCTGCGACCTCCACGTACCCGTGCGCCCGGGCGGCGACGTCGCCTTCTGCAACGCGGTGCTGAAGACGCTCATCGAGCGAGACGCCATCGACCGCCAGTTCATCGCCGCCCACACGACCGGATGGGACGACCTCGCGCGATCGCTGGCGACGCAGTCGCTCGACGACCTGCTGGCGGCGAGCGGCGTCGATGTCACGACGCTGCATCGCTTCTGCGATCTCTACGCGCAGGCACGAGGAGCGATCCTCGTGTGGTCGATGGGCATCACCCAGCACCGCGAGAGCGTGGCCGGGGTGCTCGCCATCGTGAACCTGGCCCTGGCCCGGGGCAACGTCGGCAGGGACGGCGCCGGCCTGATGCCGATCCGCGGCCACTCGGGCGTGCAGGGTGGCGCCGAGATGGGCGCCTACGCCACCGCCTTGCCCGGCATGGTGCCGGTGGCGCCGGCCACCGCCGCGGCGCTCGGCGCCCAGTGGGGCTTCACGGTTCCCGACCAGCCCGGGCTCACCGCCACCGAGATGCTGGAGGCGGCGGGCGACGGTCGCCTCTCGGTGCTCTACGCGTCCGGGGGCAACTTCCTCGACGTGCTGCCCGACCCGGCCGGCGTGCGCCGGGCCCTGGGGCGGGTGCCACTCCGGGTGCACCAGGACATCGTGCTGACCGACCAGATGCTCGTCGACCCGGCCGAGGGCGGCACTGTCTTCGTCCTCCCGGCTGCAACCAGGTACGAGCAGGAAGGCGGGGGCACCGAGACCACCACCGAGCGGCGCATCATCTTCTCGCCGCAGATCCCCGGCCATCAGGTCGGCGAGGCGCGCAGCGAATGGCGCATCTTCGCCGAACTCGCCGCTCTGGTCCGTCCCGACCTGGCAGCACGGTTCGCCTGGGCGGACAACCTCGCGCTCCGGTCCGAGATCGCCGAGGTCGTTCCCCTCTACGCCGGCATCGAGCGCCTGGCGGTCACGGGCGACAACGTCCAATGGGGCGGACGCCACCTCGCCCGCGATGGTGAGTTCCCCACGCCTGACGGCAGGGGCCGGTTCACCCCCGTCGCGCCGCTGGCCGGACCGCTGGGCGACGGCGAGTACCTGCTCTCGACCCGGCGCGGCAAGCAGTTCAACTCCATGGTCTTCTCGGCGGTCGACCCGCTCAACGGCGCGCACCGCGACGACGTGCTGATCGATCCAGCCGATGCGGCGCGAGCCGGTCTGGCCGAGGGTGATCCGGTACGGCTGCGCTCCACGACCGGCGTGATGCAAGCGACGGTTCGCTACGCCCGGCTTCCCGCCCAGACCCTCCAGGTGCACTGGCCCGAAGGCAACGTGCTCCTGCCCGGTGGCCCCGATCATCGCGAGCCCCAGTCGAAGGTCCCCGACTACAACACGGTGGTCACGATCGAGCCCATGATGTCGCGATGAGCGGACCGATGACCCGGGCCTACCGCGACGGGGTGCTGGTGGCCGATGGCTTCCCGGTCGCCGAGGTGTCCGAGCACCTCGACATGCCGGGCGGCCTCGTGTGGGTCGACCTCTGCGGGCCGTCGATGGACGAGCTGCACGAGCTGGCCGCCGAGCTGGGCCTCCACGAGCTGGCAGTCGAGGACGCCCTGAGCCCGCATCAGCGACCGAAGCTCGACCGTTACGAGACGCATCACTTCCTGTCGTGCCACGCCGTGCACGTCGACGTCGAACGAGGCGACCTGGGCGAGACCGAGATCAACGCGTTCATCGGCGATCGTTGGCTCATCACGGTCCGCAAGAACGACGAGTTCCCGATCGAGGACGTCGAGAAGCGGTGGGACCGGTCGCCTGATCTCGCCGTGCACGGCGTGGGGTTCCTGCTCTACGGCTTGCTCGACGTCGTCGTCGACGGCTACTTCGACGCCATCCAAGCCTTCGACGAGTACTACGACGAGGTCAGCGACGGCATCTTCGCCGAGCGCCCGCTCGACCCCGCGGAGCAGCGCCACTGGTTCGACATGCGCCAGGCAATGGTCCGCTTCCATCGCCTCGTTGTGCCGATGCGGGAGGCGGTCAGCAGCCTCATGCGCGGCGCGCATCTGTCGGTCTCGGAGGCGCTGTACCCGTACTACCAGGATGTCTACGACCACGTCCTGCGGGCCAGCGAGGCCTCTGACTCATTGCGCGACCTGGTCAGCACGATCGTCGAGACCAACCTCAGCCTGCGGGACTACCGCCAGAACATGGTCATGAAGAAGGTCACCAGCTGGGCGGCCATCATCGCGGTGCCAACACTCGTGACCGGCTTCTACGGCATGAACGTTCCCTATCCCGGCTTCGGGAGTCACTGGGGCGTGGCGTTGTCGGCTGCCCTCATGGCAGTCATGTCGTTCGTCCTCTACATCCAGTTCCGCAGGCGCGACTGGCTGTAGGCGAGGCCGCTCAGCGTCCTGCGAACTGCGGCGGGCGGCGCTCGGCCGTGGCCTTCACGCCCTCGGCGAAGTCGTCCGTCTTCCGCAGGATGTCCTGCTCCTGGGCCTCCCGCTCCGTCGCCACCCGGACCTTGTCGGCGAGGTCGCCGCGCATCGTCTCGCGGATGGAAAGAAGCGAGAGCGGGGCCGACGAGGCGATTTCGGCAGCCAACCGGTGGGCCTCGGCCCGGACATCGTCGAGCGGCACCAGGCGATCGAGCAGGCCGATGGCGTGCGCCTCCTCGCCGTTGAGCCGCGCACCGGTGTAGAGCATCTCGAGCGCCCGCTGCTGGCCGACGATCGGCGGCAACGTCGCGCTGATCCCGAAGCCGTGGTGAAAGCCGAGTTGGGCGAAGTTGGCCGACAGCCGACTCTCTGGCGCCCCGACCCGGAAGTCACCCGTCAGCGCCAGGCCCAGTCCGCCACCAATGGCCGCTCCCTGCACGACGACCACGATGGGACGACGGGACTGGAAGATCCGAATGCCCTCCTCGTAGAGGTTGGTCACCCGCTCACCGCCGGCGAGGCCCCCGCCCCCCAACGTCGCGCCGGCACAGAAGTTCTTGCCCTCGGAGCACAGCACCACGGCGCGGGCGGACCCGTCATCGTCGATCCAGGCCAGGGCGTCGGCGATGTCGTGGACCAGGGCCACATCGAAGAAGTTGTTCGGTGGGCGGTGGAACTCGACGGTCGCGACGTGGTCGTCGCCGAGCTCGACGGTGACATCACCGGACGTCCAAGCGGGGGCAGTCATCAGGTACGGGTCCTTCGATCGGAGCCGTTGGCGACTAGCGGGTAGAGCTCGTCTGCGCCGGCAGCGATGGCTGCCGTGCCGACTTCGTTGTTCCACCGGTGCTCGTCACCGAACTCCGAGCGCCATGCCCAGAGCCGACGGCTGAGGTGGTGCAAAGCGTACTCGCGGGTCATGCCCATGGCCCCATGGGCCTGGTGCGCAGCCCTGGTCGCCGTCGTCGCCGCTCGGGAGGCGAGGGCCTTGGCGGCGGCGATCTCGAAGCTGGCATCGCCGAGGACCGCGGCGCGGCTGGCTGCGTCGGCGGCGATCCCGACGAGGGCGGCGTCCTGGGCGCAGTGGACGAGGTGCTCCTGGACCAGTTGGAAGCGAGCCACCGGCCGCCCGAACTGCTCGCGCCCGGCGGTGTAGTCGAGTGTGAGGCGGCTCATGGCGTCGAGGGCGCCGGCCATGAGAACAACTCGAGTGAGGGCACCCCGCCGCTCGAATGCGGCGGCATCGACATCCGTCGGTGCCAGCTCCACCGGCACGCCATCGAGGGTGATCGTGTCGCGGGGCTCGCCTGCCAGGTTGAGCGACCGCTCGACCTCGGCGTCGACCGCGGCGATCGAGCCGACCTTCCAACGGCCGCCGTCCTCGACGAGCAGGACGATCCGCTCGACCGCCGACGCCCAGGGGACGCCGAATGCGGTGCCGGTGAGCCGGCCGCCGCCAAGTGAGAGCGAATCACGAGCCGAGCCGGGCACGACGGTGGCCGGGCCCTGACCAACCGGCAGGCCGGCGCTGGCGAGGAGCCAGCCGGCAAGGAGGCCGGTCTCGGCCAGTGGGATCGGCGCCGAGTGCTGGCCGGCGAGACGAAGCACGGCGAGCGCATCGGCAAGGGTCCCCCCGACACCCCCGACCGCTTCCGGCACACCGACCCACGGCAGCCCCACGCCGGCGACGGCCTCCCACACGCCGGCGGCCCAACCGTCGCGCTCGGCGGCCTCCACCACCTCGAAGGTGCAGGTCTCGATGAAGACCTTTCTCGCCGTGTCGACCAGCAGCTCGTCGGCGGTCGTCGTCGTCAACGCAGTCCCTTCGACACCACGCCGACGAGCACCTCGGTCGTGCCCCCACGGATGGTGTACGACGGGCCCGCCAGCACCGATCGGGCCAGCAGCCGTTCGAACAACGAGCCGGACTCCAAGGACGGCGAGACCTCGACCAGTTGGCGCACGGCTTCGATCACGTCCTGCTCGAAGCGGGTGGCCATGTCCTTCACCAGGGCCGACTCGGCGGCCGGGGCCCGGCCCTGGTCGATCATGCGGTTGACGGCGATCGAGAGCTGCCGGATCCCCCAGAACCGGGCAACGGCCCAACCGAGCGTGGCGGTGGCCCGCTCCCCGAGGGGCGTGCCTTCGTGCTCACGGAGGAACTCCTCCACCAGCAGCCAGGGCGACAGGAGGCGATCGGGCCCCCCGCGCTCGAACGAGAGCTCGCTGCCGGTCTGCAGCCAGCCGCGTCCCTCTTCGCCGACGAGGAGATCGTCGGGCACGAACACGTCGGTGAGCACGACCTCGTTGAAGTGGTGCCCCCCGTCGAGGAACGGGATGGCGTTGATCTGCACCCCAGGGCTGTGGAGATCAACCAGGAGCTGCGAGAGCCCGTCGTGGCGGTCCTCGGCGTCGCTGGTGCGGCACAGCATGATGAACCAGTCGGTCTCGTGCGCCCCGGTCGTCCAGACCTTGGTGCCGTTGACCTGCCAGCCACCGTCGACCTTCACGGCGCGGGTCTTGATGGCGGCCAGATCGCTTCCGGCATCGGGCTCGCTGAGGCCGATCGAGAAGCCGAGCTCGCCGGCACAGATGGCAGGAATGAACCGCTGCTTCTGCTCCTCGGTGCCGAACTTGAGGATGACCTGTGCCGACTGGCGGTCGGCTGTCCAGTGATGGTGGATGGGCGCCCCCCACCGCAGGAGCTCCTCCACGACGATGAAGCGGTACACCGCGCCCCGCTCGTGCCCGCCATAGCGCTTCGGGATGGCCATCCCCACCCAGCCCCGCTGGGCCAACCGCTTCGAGAACCCCCGATCGCTCGGATTGTCCATCCCCAAGCCGGGCTCGAAGCTGCCCCGGGGAAGCTCGCGGGCCAGGAACTCGCGAACCTCCTGCTGCAGCGCCCGCTCGTCGGCAGTGAGCTCCACGAGCTCGAATCCGAGCGGCACGGCGACAGCGTAGGAGAGACAGCTCGACCGGGGCCGTCTCGAGGCCAAAGCGCGTCCGACCCGCTGGGCCTACGATCCGTTCCTCGCAGAACGGGGGTACGCAACATGGCGACCAAGGCGCACCAGGTCCGGGCGTTCACGACCGGGTTGATCTCGTACGCGTACATCGGGTCGCAAGCCACGGCCCTCACCGGTGAGACGTCGGAGGGCACGATGCCCCTTCGCCACGACATGCGCCATGGTGCGGGGCTGCTGTCCACGCCGCTGGGCATCCTGCTCCTCGGCGCGGCGGGCATCAACGTCGACCCCCTCGCCGTGCTCGGACCGACCCAGATCGATGTCAGCATCCTCGACGACGGCGCCGGCGTCGCGCGAGTCGCCATCAGCAACCGTGTGCTGCGCACTGGCCGGTCGCAGATGTTCACGGAGGGCACCATCACCGATGCCGCCGATCGCAGCCGGGTGCTGGCGTTCGGCACCACCAGCTGGGCCGTTGCCGGGCCGCAGCGGCCCGACTTCGAGTACAACGACCCCGGTCCCGGTGTGCCCGAGACCGATGACATGCCGACGCTGTTCGAGGCCTTCGGGGGACGATCCCGCGACGACGGCAACTTCGAGATCCCGGGGCTGTCGGACGCAGTGGGATCGGGAATGCTGCACCAGGGCCCCGCCCAGCTGCTCGTCGAATGGGCAGCGGTCCACGCGGCCGAGCGGGCGGCGGGCACCGATGCCCTCCGTTTGGAGCAGTTCGCCACCACGCTCGTCTCACCGGGACGTGAGGGCCCGTTCGTCACGGCCGCTGAGGTGGTGGCCCACCAGGACGGTCTGGTCGCGGTGCGATCACAGCTCACCGACGAAGGCTCCGGCCGGGTGATCGCCTACGGGTTCGCCCGCTACCGGATCGCCGACTGAGAGGGCGCCGGGCGCTCAGCGCCTTCGCCGTGTCCGTGCTCGCCGCGATTCCGGGGACTGGGCGAGCGGCTGCCACCGCCTCGACGTGCGTCCCGACGCCCTTCACGGCCGCCTTCGATCAGGACCTACGCACCCGTTGGCCCGCCAATCACGTCTCAGCGTCGATCTCCGACACGCGCTCGGGCTGCTCCTACGAGTACCACCCTCGCCTTCGGCTCACGACGGCCAGCGTGTTCAAGATCGAGGTCATGACCGGCGTGCTGCTCCGCGCCCAGGACGAAAAGCGAGACATCACGTCCTGGGAGCACGCCCGCCTGCTGCCCATGATCAGTCGATCGGCCGACCCGCCCACCAACGAGCTGTTCTCGTATCTCGGTGGCACCAACGGCTTCGTTGCGCTCAATCGTCGCCTTGGCCTCGCGCAGACCCAAGCGGCACCGAGCGTCTGGGGCCTGACGCACACCAGCGCCAGCGATCAGGTGAAGCTGGTGCGCCAGATGCTGGTCGGCGGCGTCGGACCGTTGACCGCCGAGAGCCGAGAGCGGGCGTGGCGCTACATGGGCAACGTCGACCCGTCACAGCAGTGGGGTGTGAGCGAGGGCGCGCCCCAGGCCTACCGGATCGGCATGAAGAACGGCTTCGCCCCTTCGCAGTGCTGTGGTTGGCGGATCAACACGGCCGGGTTCGTGTCGGGACCCGTTGGCAATGGATGGGTGCTGGTGGTGCTCACCGACGGGTGGCCGAGCGAGGCGGCCGGCCGGCGGGCGATGTCGATGATCGCCCGCCGCCTCAACGACCACTTCGCCGCCACGGCCGGCCCTCACCAGTGACGCGCGTGACCATCCCTGCCAGCGCGCTCGCCCAAGCCATTCGCCGGCCTGAGCGCCAAGTGCGACTCGCCCGGTTGATTCGGCAACCGACGACCGACGTCGTCTCCGTTGACCGGGTCGACGCCACCAACGTCGGCAGGCTCCTTGGAGCCAGCGGTACCGCCGACGTGGTCGACGCACACGTCGTTGTGTGTGCTCGTCGGGCTCAGCAGCGGGTGGTGACCTCTGATCCCGACGACCTCCGAGCGTTGGACCCAACACTCGAGACGCTCGACATCTGAACACTGCGAGTTGCCGTCAGGCCACATAAGGCCCCTGACGAGGGATTTCTTGGAGCGGACGACGGGATTCGAACCCGCGACCCTCACCTTGGCAAGGTGATGCTCTACCAGCTGAGCCACGTCCGCGTGGGTGGGTGAGGGTAGCACCCGATCCCGCGGGGACCGACCTCGCTGAGGCCGGTTTGGGCGCCCCGGAGCGGGCCAGCGCGAGCCCTACGAGGCGCACCGCCTCGTCGTCGAGAGGCAGCGAGAGGGCGGCCGAGCGGCCGGCGGCGGTCATCTTGTCGAGGGTCTTGGCCACCACCTCGACCATGTGGTCCTCCTCGAGCTTGCCGGCCAGCTCGGCGAACTGGGTCTCGATGAAGACCAGGCACAGGGCGTCCTCGAAGACCTGCACCTCGGCATCGTGCTTGAGCCGGCGCTTGCGCACGATGTCCTGCACGCGGGCGATTGTCGTCGCGTCGACCCCCGCTGCGGCCAGCACCTGGGCGGCGAGCTCGGCGTGCTGCCGCTCGAGACCAGTCCGCCACTTCAGGTACCCGGCCCGGCCGGGCGGCTGGCTGTCGCGCGGCACCTCCCAGCGGCGTAGGTGATGGGCACGGGCGGCGAGCAGGAGCGCGTCGGATGCGTCGGGCTGGAGGCGCCGGACCCACTCGACGGCCAGTTCGGCGTGGGCAAGCTCCTTCGGCCGCTCGACCCCTCGCACGGTGATCGTGTTGGGATCGTCGGCCTGTGTCTCGTCGAGAGCGGCGAAGGCTCGATCGAGATCGACCGCCATCGACGTCAGCTGGTCGGTCGAAGGTCGACCGTCAGCGTGAGGACGCCGTCGACGAGCTTCCACTCGGCATCCCCGATGATGGCGAAGTCGAGGTGGTCGAGCTCGGCCTGCTCGATGAACCGCTGCCGCTCCTCGCCCGCGATGGGGGGAAGCGGGCGGTTGCGGACCGCATGGGCACGGTCGCGGAACCGGGCGATCATGGCGTCGACGTCGAGGTTGTCAGCCACGAGGGCCCACCGTATCCCTGCGGCCGGCCGGCCGAGTCGACCGCCAATAGCTGATGGTGAAGGCGCTGAGCACAAGGGCGACGAGGAGCAGTGCAGCGATCACCAGGAAGACGATGGTGCCGGTGCCGATCCCGTCACCGCCACCCTTGGCCGGCGGCAGCGTGGTCGTGCTGGGCAGCTGGACCGGGGCCGAGGGCTCGAACGCGATCGTCGTGGTCGATCTCGGAACCGTCGGGCCGGGCGCGGTCGTCGACGGGCGTGCCGTCGTGGTCGTGGTGGTCGCGGTGGTCGTCGTCGTCGTCTCGACGATCGTCGAGGTGGTCGGCAGCGGGAGGATCGTCGGCGACGTGGTCGACGTGGTGTCGGTGGTCGAGGTCGTCGACGTGGTGGAGGTCGTCGGCCCGATCTGGGCCAGCGCCGGGGCCGCGGCACCGAGGGCGAGGACCACGAGCGAGGCAGCGAGCAGCACGCGCTGCCGGGCGGGCACGGCCGGCACCCTAGGAGACCAGCACCTCAGTGCTGGTGCCGGGGGCACGACCAGGTGGTGCGCCCGCCCACGGTGCGGCGCTCGAGCGGCGCGCCGTCGCGCGGGCACACGCCGCCGCGCTGGCGGCTGGCGAACAGATCACCGGTGTGCGAACCGCCCCGCGCCAGCAGGTCGTCGACCGTCGCTCGGAGATGCCGGTGGAGACGTCGCACCTCGGGCGGCGTCAACGAGCCGGCGGGGCGGGCCGGGTCGACGCCTGCCCGCCACAGGACCTCGTCGGCAATGAGGTTGCCGACGCCGGCCACGCGGGCTTGATCCATGAGGCGGGCCTTGATCGGGGCCTCGCTGCCCGCCAACGTGTCTCGCAGGGCGGCAGGCGTGATCGCGAACACGTCGACGCCGAGGCTCGACTCGTCGGGGTCGAGGGTCACGCCCCCGAGCCGTCGAGGATCGCGCATCCTCAGATCACCGGCGTCGAGGCCGAAGCGCACCCGGTCCCAGGCCGGCTCGTCGCGGCCCGACGAGTACTCGAGCTGGTCGACACCAGAAGTGCCGTCGACGATGAGTCGCCCGGTCATCCCGAAGCGAAGGCCGATGGTGGGCCCGTCGGTGTCGAGCAGCAGCAGCTTGCCGATCCGGCGGGCGGCGCCGATCGTGCGGCCGACCACCGCGTCGGCCAGACCGGCCGCGGTCAGCCCCTGTTTCAGGTACCAGGCGTCGGGCGCGTCGACCTCGACGATGCGGCGGCCAAGGGCACGCTCTGCCAGCCGCCGGTAGTACTCGATCTCGATGCTCTCGGGCAGTCGCTAGCTCCCAGCCACAGTGACCGCATGCTGGAGATCGGCGAGCACGTCGTCAGGGTGCTCGAGGCCGACCGAGATCCGGATGAGCCCGTCGCCGATGCCCTGCGCCTCCCGCTCCTCGGGCGGAAGGGCAGCTGCCGTCGTGGTGGCCGGATGCACGATGAGGGTCTCAGGCCCGCCGACCGACGTCGCCAGCCGCGCCAGCGCGCACGCGTCGACGAAGCGACGACCGGCCTCGATGCCACCAGCGAGATCGAAGCTCAACATGGTGCCGCCGTGGGCCATCTGGCGCTTGGCCAAGTCGAACTGCGGATGGCTCTCGTGCCCGGGGTAGTGCACGGCGGCCACTGCCGGATGGTCGGCCAGCATCTCGGCGACCCGCTGCGCCGTGGCCGCGGCGTGGGCCACGCGGACCCCGAGCGTCCGGATACCCCGCAGCCCGTTGAGGGCGTCGAACGGCGACGCCACTGCGCCGTGCACCGTGTGGTACCCCCACACGGCCTCGATGAGATCACGCTCGCCGGTGATGACACCAAGGGTGGCGTCGTTGTGGCCGGACAAGCCCTTGGTGGCTGAATGGAGCACGATGTCGATGCCGTGCTCGTGGGGGCGCTGGACGAGCGGGCCGGCGAAGGTCGAGTCGCACACGGTGAACGGGCCGACGATCCCACCGACCACCTCGAGATCGGCGAGTTGAAAGAGCGGGTTGGCCGGCGTCTCGACGAACACCAGCCGGGTGCGGCCCGGCTGCACCGCAGCGGCCATCGCCTCGGGGTCGGTGGCGTCGACCAAGGTGACCTCGATCCCGAACCGGGGGCACACCGCCTGGAACAGGATCGCGCTGTGGCTGTAGAGCTGGCGCTGGGCCACGATGTGGTCACCGGCGGAGCACAGGGCCAGCACCACGGATGACACCGCGCCCATGCCCGACGCGAACGCCTGCGCCGCCTCGGCACCCTCGAGAGCGGCCACGGCCTCCTCGAAGGCGGTGACGGTCGGATTGCCGTAGCGGCCGTAGAAGGCGTCGACCCGCGGCGTGTGGGCCGCCTTGCGGGCGGCATCGAGCGACTCCATCTCGTAGGTCGATGCCGCGAACAACGGCGGCGCCAGCGAGCGCCCCGGATAGGAGCGCCCTGCCGTGACGGCTGTGGTCTCGGCATGCTCGGGCTGGTGCGTCTCGTCGGTCACTGCTGCACCCTTCGGATGCAGCAGTTCCCCAAGGGCGCGTTACCCATGGTTCGCTCGGTGTGCTCGGTCACTGGGCTGACTTCTCCACGTCGATGAGGAACTGGTGCAACGGCTCGCCCACCTGGTCACGCTCGATCAGGAAGCCGTCGTGGCCGTGGGGGCTGTCGATCTCGACGTAGTCGACGTCGGTACCGTTGCCGAGCAGGGCACCGGCGATCGTCTCCTGCTGGTAGGTCGGATAGAGCACGTCGGACGACACGCCCATCACCAGCGTCGGGGCGGTGATGCGGCGAACGGCCTCGTCCATCCCACCTCGGCCCCGCCCGAGATCGTGGAGGTCCATGGCCTTGGTGAGCAGGAGGTAGGAGTTGGCGTCGAACCGCCGCACCAGCTTGTCGCCGTGGTACTCGAGATAGCGCTCGACCTGGAACCGCTGCCACAGCTCGAAGCCCTCGATGGGCTCGACCACCTGTCGACCGAACCGGTCGGTGAACACGTCGTCGGAGCGGAAGGTGATCTGCGAGATCATCCTGGCCATGGCCAGGCCGCCATGGGGCCCGTCGCCGGCGGCGGCCTCGTAGTAGTCGCCGCCTCGCCACCGGGGATCCATGCGTATGGCCCGGCGGCCGGTGCTCCACCAGGCGATCTGCTGGGCGCTGGCCGCCAGGCACGTGCAGATCGGCACCAGCGAGCGCACCCGCTCGGGGAACATGACGCCCCACTCGAGCACCTGCATCCCGCCCATCGAGCCGCCGATCACGCTGAGCCACTCGCGGATGCCGAGATCGCTGGCCACGACGGCTTGGGTGCGCACGAAGTCGCGCATGGTGACGACCGGGTGGCGGGACCCGTAGGGCCGGCCGTCGTCGGGGTGCAGGGACGCCGGCCCGGTCGTGCCCTGGCAGCCGCCGAGCACGTTGGCGCAGACCACGAACCACCGATTGGTGTCGATGGCCAGGCCCGGACCGATGAGGTTCGACCACCAGCCGGGCGTGGGGTGACCAGGTCCCTGGTCACCCGAGGCGTGGCTGTCACCGGTCAGGGCGTGGCACACGAGGATGGCGTTGTCCCCCGCCGGCGACAGCGCGCCCCAGGTCTCGTAGGCGACCTGCACGTCGCGGAGTGCGCCGCCTCCCTCCAGCACGAACGGCCGATCGCCGGCCAGGCGCGCGAATCGGCGGTTCCCGGGTGGGTCACCCGGCCGCCACGCGCCGCTGACCGGCAGTTCGAGGGCCATGGCGCACCAGCGTACGTGGCACCTCCCGCCCCGCCTGTGGGATAGATGACCGAGCGGGGCCCGTTCTGGCCGGGCCAGACCACCAGCTCCGGTCTCCTCACCCTGCCGGTACGAGGCTCACGTCGGGAGGCGGGCGAGCCACCAGTCGAGCAACGGCTCGGGGTCGGTGCGGTAGGCACGGCACGACGCCGTGGCCGCCGCCACCAGTGCTTCCCGGCGGTCGGCGGGGCTGACCGCCTCGGTGGCGGCCCGGACGTGGGCGGCC
>JAEKLB010000122.1 GCA_019510095.1 Acidobacteriota bacterium
CGACCCCAACGTCGCGTTCGATGGCGTCAACTACGCCCTGCTGGTCGGGTCCCGTCCCCGCACTGCGGGGATGGAGCGGGCCGACCTGCTCTCCGCCAACGGCGCCATCTTCACCGTGCAGGGCAAGGCCCTGTCGGACCGGGCTGCCGACGACATCCGCGTGCTGGTGGTCGGCAACCCGGCCAACACCAACTGCCTCATCGCCCAGCGCAACGCGCCGAAGATCGACCCTCGCCGGTTCACGGCGATGACCCGGCTCGACCACAACCGGGCCATGGCCCAGCTGGCCAAGAAGGCCGGCGTGCCGATCACCGAGGTCCGGCGGATGACCATCTGGGGCAACCACTCGGCGACGCAGTACCCCGATCTCTTCCACGCCCAGGTCTCGAAGAAGGGCGCTGCCCGTCTCATCAACGACCGCAAGTGGATGGAGGGTGAGTTCATCCCCACCGTCCAGCAGCGGGGCGCCGCCATCATCGAGGCCCGTGGCTCGTCATCGGCAGCGTCGGCGGCCAACGCTGCCATCGACCACCACCATGACTGGGCGCTCGGCACCAAGCGCGGCGACTGGGTGTCGATGGGCGTCTACTCCGACGGCTCCTACGGGGTTCCCGAGGGCCTGATCTCATCGTTCCCGTGCACGACCAAGGACGGCGAGTGGACGATCGTGCCCGACCTGCACATCGACAAGTTCTCGCAACAGCGCATCGAGCGCTCGGTCGCCGAGCTGGTCGAGGAGCGTGACGCCGTGCAGGCGATGGGTCTCCTGGGCTGAGGTTCGACTGGGCCGGCGGCCACCTCCAGCTGACGCTGGCGGCTGACCGTGCCGAGCTCGACATCCAGCTGCGCCATGGCGGGCGCTGGCTCGTCGTGCGCGACGACGAGCTGCCGTTGCCGACCAGCGGCCTCGACCTGCGTGGTCACGGCCTCTGGCTGAGCCTGGTCGACGAGGGCGACGGCCGGTGGACGATCGGCCTCGAGGTGTTCGCCCTCGGCGTCGACGATCCCGCTGAGGCACGCGGCGATCTGGTCCCCCTCGGCTTCGACCTCGACTACGACGCCGGCCGCCTCACCGGCGAGCTCCTCGTCGGCGACCAGGCCATCGAGCTCGACGTCCCCTGTTCTTTGTCGACTGAGGGGCGGTAGCCGCCCCTCAGTCGACAAAGAACGGAAGGATTCGGACGGCGGCTCCGCTCTCCGCGTGGGTGGGGGTCGATGTGGGTACCCTCGGCTCGGAGGTGTGATGAGCTCGATGGCCGGAGGGGCGGACATTGAGAACGGCCACCGGCTCGGCGGCCAAGCCGACCGGGCTGGGGTTGCCGAACGCCTCGCTGCCCGGTCCGCCCCGCTGGTGATCGCCGGGACGCGGCGTACCGCACCGGCGGCACCGACGGCAGCGCCGGCAGCGAGCGGCGACGGGGAGCTGGTTCCGTTCTCGGCCATCCGGCGACGCACGGCCGAGCACCTGCGGCGGTCGGTCGACACTGCGGTGCACGCCCTGGTGGTGACCGAGGTCGACTACTCGGCCGTCGATGCCGTGCGCCGCCAGCACCACCTGACCTATCTCCCGTTCGTGGCCCGGGCGGTCGTCCGGGCGGTGCACGACTTCCCGCACGTGAACGCCAGCGTCACCGCCGACGGGCTCGTGGTGCACCGCCAGGTCGGGCTGGGTGTGGCGGTCGACCTCGACTTCGAGGGCCTGGTGGTGCCGGTGGTGCACGCCGCCGCCGACCTCCGCCTGCCCGCGCTGTCGGCCGGCATGGACGAGCTCGCCCAACGCGCCCGGGCCCGGGAGCTGGCCATGACCGACCTCGAGGGCGGCACCATCACCGTCACCAACGTGGGGAGCTACGGCACCGTCATGGCGGCGCCGATCATCAACCACCCGCAGGTCGCCATCGTCTCCACCGACGGCGTGCGCGTGCGACCGGTCGCGGCACCCGTCGGCGACGACTGGGCTCTCGCCTTCCGGCCCGTCGGCAACCTGTCGCTCTCGTTCGACCACCGGGCCTTCGACGGCGCCTACGCGACAGCGTTCATCACCCGCGTCCGGGAGCTGCTCGAGCAATCGCTGTGGGAGGAGGAGCTTTGACGGCGGTCGACGAGGCATTTGCACAGCTCCCCGGTGGTGTCCCTGTGGAGGAGGCGGTCGCCGACCTTCGGCTCGCATGCATCGCCCGCGCCATCGACGAGCGGGAGATGACCCTCCAGAAGCAGAACAAGGTCTTCTTCGAGATCTCGGGCGCCGGCCACGAGGCCCTCGGCGTGGGCCTGGCCCGGGCGCTGCGACCGGGTTACGACTGGTTCTTCCCCTACTACCGCGACCTCGCGCTGGTGCTCGGCCTCGGTGTCACGCCCGAAGAGGTGCTGCTGCAGGCGGTCGGATCGGCTGCTGACCCGTCGTCGGCCGGCCGCCAGATGCCGTCGCACTGGGGCTCGGTGACCCGCAACATCGTCACTGCCTCGAGCCCGACCGGCAGCCAGGTGCCGCCGGCCAGCGGCTGTGCCGAGGCGTCGCAATACCTCGCGCACCATCCCGGCCTGCCCGGGTGCTCGTCGCATCCCGACGAGATCACCTACGTCTCGCTCGGCGAAGGCGCGTGCAGCGAGGGCGAGGTCTGGGAGTCGCTGAGCCTGGCATCCACGCTGCACCTCCCCCTGCTCGTGGTGGTGGCCGACAATGGCTGGGCCATCTCCGTCCCGGCGCGCGAGCAGGCACCGGCGTCGATCGATCACATGGTCTCCGGCTTCAAGGGCCTTCGCGTGTTCGACCTCGACGGCTGCGACTACTTCGAGGTCCGGCGCGTCGCCGAGGAGTGCATCGGCTGGATGCGCGAGGGCAATGGACCTGCCCTCATCCATGCCAAGGTGATCCGCCCGCTGTCGCACTCGTCCCAGGACACCCAGTCGAAGTACCGCTCGCCGGAGGACCTGGCCGACGAGCGCCAGCGCGACCCGATCGTGCTGCTCTCAGGCGCGCTGCTCGCCGCTGGCGCCCTCACCGCCGAGGGTCTCGCCGAGCTGCAGGCCGAGGCGGTGGCCCTGGTGGCGGAGGCGGCCAAGCGGGCGCTCGACGGCCCCCGGCCCGATCCGCTCACGGTCACCGACCACGTGTTCTCACCCCGGGACTTCGGCGAGTCGGTGCCGCTCACCGATGGTGAGCCCATCACCATGGTCGATGCCATCAACCGGACGCTGCACGACCTGTTCGAGGGTGACGAGCGGATCCGGGTGCTGGGCGAGGACGTCGCCGACGCGCCGCCCGAGCTCATCGATCGGGTCGAGGGCAAGGGCGGCGTGTTCGGCACGACGAAGGGCCTGCAGCGCCGCTTCGGCAGCGACCGTTGCTACAACACGCCGATCGCCGAGGCCGGCATCATCGGGCGCTCGATCGGTCAGGCCATCCGTGGACTGAAGCCGTGCGCCGAGATCCAGTTCTTCGACTACGTGTGGCCCGCCATGCAGCAGCTGAAGAGCGAGGCGGCGACCACGCGGTGGCGCTCGAACGGGACGTTCAAGGTGCCCATGGTCGTACGCATCCCCATCGGGGGCTACCTCACCGGCGGTTCGATCTGGCACAGCCAGTGCGGCGAGGCGATCTTCGCCCACGTGCCGGGCCTCCGGATCGCCATGCCGTCGCGCGCGGCCGACGCCGCCGGGCTCCTCCGTGCCGCGTTCCGTTGCGACGATCCGGTGCTGTTCCTCGAGCACAAGCACCTCTTCCGCCAGCCCTATGCCCGAGATCCGTATCCCGGCCCCGACTACGTGTTGCCCTTCGGCACCGGCGCCGTTCGTCGTGAAGGCAACGACCTCACGATCGTGACGTGGGGCGCGACCGTGCAGAAGTCGCTCGAGGCCGCTGACCGCCTCGCGGAGGTCGGCGGATCGGTCGAGGTGATCGACCTCCGCACGATCATTCCCTACGACCGGGAGATCATCGCCGCGTCGGTCAGCCGTACCGGCCGGCTGCTGGTCGTGCACGAGGACACGCTCACGGCTGGCTTCGGCGCCGAGATCGCGGCATGGGCGGCCGACGAGCTGTTCGAGTCGCTGGTCGCGCCGATCAGGCGAGTCGCCGCGCTGGACACGCCGGTGCCGTACGAGCCCGGGCTCGAGTACGTCGTCCTGCCCCAGGTCGACGACATCGCTTCGGCCGCGGCCGCTCTCCTGTCCTTCTGAACATCCCTGCCGTTCCGAAATCGGCAGTCCCGGGGAAGAACCAGGCCTGTGCGGTACCTGGCGCTCGTGCTCACCATCGTGGTGGCCGCCCTCGGCGCCTCGATCGTGTTCGCCTTCGGCGTCGAGGCCGGCGGGCTGCTGGCCGCGGCGGCCGCCCTCCTCTCCGTCGCCATCTGGGAGGGCACCTTCACCATGGGCCGGACCTGGGTCGGGCCCACGCGAACCAGCTGAAGGCGGCTAGCGGGCGGCGCGGTCGAGGATGGCGCGCGACGTGGCCGCCATGGCAATGTCGACCATCTGGCCCTGGTAGGCGACCGCCGCGCTGCCGGTGCGCTCGGCCTCCTCCATCGCGGCGACGAGGCCCCGGTGGTAGGCGAGCTCCTCGTTGGTCGGGGTGAACGCCCGGTGGACGGGCTCGATGTGGCTGGGGTGAATGATGTCCATGCCCTCGTAGCCGAGGCCCCGGCTGTGCATGGCGAAGGCGGCCAGTCCGTCGAGGTCGGCGATGTCGGTCCACAGCCAGGTCATGGGAGTGGGAACGCCCGCGGCCCGGGCTGCCAGCAGCACCTGCGACCGCACCATGAGCGTCTCGGTGCCCTCGGG
>JAEKLB010000202.1 GCA_019510095.1 Acidobacteriota bacterium
CACGTGCAGGATCGGGCAGGCGGCGGACCGGTCGGCCGGGCTCATCGGACCCCACGCTCGCGGGACGACGGCCCCGGGTCAATGGGTGGCGAGGGTGTGGATCTGGGCGGCCAGGGTGAGGTACTCGGGGCGGCCGGCGACGGCGCGCTCGAGCTCCAGCAGCCCGTCGACCGCACCGGGCTCCAGGTCGAGCAGCGCCGAGGGCACCAGGTCGGTGAACACCCGGACCGCGTGCATGTCGACGACGTCGAAGCCACCCTCGCCCAGGAGGGTGCGAAGCTCGTCGGCGGTGAAGCGACGCTCGTGGTCGGCGGGACCGGGTACGCCGGTGAGCAGGTCGCGGGCCTGCGCGAAGTGGCCGGCCATCGCTCGTCAGAGCACGGCGGCGTGCTGCTGGCTGACCAGCAGGCTGAGCGCGCCGCCGGGCCGCAGCAGCCGCCCGATGACCGCGAGCGCGTCGGCCGGGTCGTCGAGGAGCCCGAGCAACTCGTGGCAGAGCACGAGGTCGGCCGCTCCCGCCGGGACCAGGTCGACCGCGTCGCCGAGGTCGCCCTGCCGGCCGTCGACGAGGTCGGCCACCCCGCGCTCGCGCGCTCGCCGGTCAAGCGCGGCAAGGGCGTCCGGGCTGGGGTCGATGACCGTGACGTGGTGACCCAGCTCGGCCACCCGGACCGCGAAGCCCCCGGTGCCACCGCCGATGTCGAGCACCGTCTGGGCGGCGGCCCCGTCCAGCCGACGCCGGCACGCGTCCCACACCACCGCGGTGCGCGTCGCGGCTCGGCGCTCGAGCGGGCGTTCCATGCGGTGAACACTAGCCAGCGCACTCCTCGCGCGGATCAGGCCACCTGGAACGGGGCGTGCCCGGCCAGCCCGAGCGACGTCTCCACCAGCGCGAGGAACCGATCGGCGTCGCGCACGAGGTCGTCGGCCTCGCGCTCGGTCACCGCGCGGCGCGAGCCCGCCTCGGCCGCGGCCCGCTTGGCCGCCCCGGAGGAGAAGAACGTCGCCCACTCGGTGAACTCCGGCGCCACCTCCGTGAGCAGCACCCAGGCGTTCTTCTGGCGGCGCTTCTGCACCGGCATCGGCTGGGCGCGGGCTGCGAGCAGAGCAGCCGTCGCGCGGAGCGCCGCGACGTGGGCGAGGGCGTAGCGCTGCGGCACGTCGGAGCACATGATCGCCTCGCGGAGCGACTCGGCGGACCGCTCGAGGTAGGAGTGGGTGGCCGCGGGCAGGTGGAGATCCATCACGACCCTCAGTCCAGCGAGCCGGCGAGGCGCCAGACGCCCTCGCTCCAGTCGAAGGCGATGTCGAAGACTCCGAAGCCCGGGTCGTCGACCGAGGCAACCGCGCGGACGCGTGCGGCGGCGACCCGCCACACCTCCCGCCGCTGAGCCAGGGCGGAGTGACCCGGCGCCTCCTCCGGTCGGCGCACCCACCAGGCACCCGACTCGGT
>JAEKLB010000123.1 GCA_019510095.1 Acidobacteriota bacterium
CCGGCCACGGGTTCTGGGCAGTTACCCCCCGCCAGGCGAGCGAAAGTGCCCAGAACTCGGCGGTGGGTCAGGTCGCCAGGGCTTGGGTGAGCTTGGCGACGGTGGCGGAGCTGACGGTGCTGCCGCCGCCGACGAGCACCAGCTCGGTGAGGCGCTTGGCGTTGGCGCTGACGAAGTTGGAGGTCGACGGGGAGCCGTTGGGGTTCAGGCCGTCGACGAGCAGCAAGACCGCGCTGTGGGTGGCGGCGGCCGGGCCGGCGACCAGCGCGTCGCGCCAGTCGAGGCCGGTGGCCAGCCAGATGCGGCTCGAGCTGGCGCCCGACTGCAGCGTGGCGTCGGCGACGATGCGCGACGTGTCGAACCGGTTGCCACCGGCCATGCGGCTGACCACCGGGCCGAGGGCGCCGATGGCGGTCGTCACCGCGTTGTCGATCACCGCGGTGCCGCCCACGGCGGCGACCTCCGTCACCGCGAGGGTGGTGAAGGCGGTGCGGGTCTCGTCGGGCAGGCCGAACCGGTCGACCAGCAGGATCGGCCGCAGCGTCATCGCCGCCAGCTCCGACACGCCCACGGCATCGGGGAACGCGGTGGCATTGGTGACGAAGACCTTGGTGCCACCCACCTGCTGGGCGATCAGCGCCGAGGTGGCGTAGCGGTTGACGCCGGCCACCCGCTGCACCGTCGTCACGCCCAGACCGGGCAGGGCAGCATCGACGTTGGGCGACACGGCGGCGGTGCCACCGACGACGTAGGCGGTGGTGGCGCCCAGGCGGCGGATCTCGTCGCCGATCGGCTGGGTGAGCCCGGTGCTGGGCGTCAGCAGGAGCGGGGCGTTGAGCTTGGCGGCCAGCGGGCCGGCGGTCAGGGCGTCGGCGAAGTCCTCGACCCGGGCGATCACGACCGCAGGAGCGGTCGTCCGCACCTTCTGGGACACCGCGATGGCAGTGGCCACGAAGTCACCGCCACCGACCCGGTCGGGCGCCGACAGCTTGGGGAACAGCACGCCGAGCCTGGTGAACAGGGCGGCGGCGTCGACCCGGCCGACCGCGGTCTGGATGCCGGTCTGCTTGGCGGTGCCGAGGAGCTCGGTCTCCAGCGTCGCGGCGGTCACTGACGGCGACACCGACAGCGCCAGGCCGAGGAGGCCGGAGATGGCCGGGGCCGCCGACGACGTGCCGCAGAAGTTGGGGTTGATGCCCCCGCCCTTGAACGCCGCCATCTCGGCCACGTGGCAGCCAGGGGCGGCCAGGTCGACCCACGAGCCGCGGTAGCTGAACGAGTAGAGCTGCTCGTTGGTCTGCACCGCACCGACCGAGATGACCCCGGTGCTGGCGGCCGGGTACTGGGGCCGGGTCAGGTCCTGGCCGATCGCCGTCTGGTTGCCGGCGGCAGCGACGACGAGCACGCCGGCGGCCCGGGCCTGGGCCACGGCGGCGTCGACGGAGATCGACGGGAAGTCGCCGGACAGCGACAGGTTGATCACCTTGGCGCCGTGGGTCACCGCCCACTGGATGGCTTGGGCCACGTCGCCCGACGAGCCGGCGCCATTGGCGTCGAGCACCCGCACCGGCATGACCTTGCAGTCCCAGCAGTAACCGGCGATGCCCTGCCCGTTGTTGCCCCGGGCGGCGATGATGCTCGCCACCTGGGTGCCATGGCCGTTCTCGTCGGCGGGGTCCTCGTCGTGGCCGACGAAGTCGGTGCCGGGCACCACTGCGCCGGCCAGGTCGGGGAGGCTGGCATCGACGCCGGAGTCGATGACGGCAACGATGACCGACGGGTCACCGGTCGTGCGGTCCCATGCCTTCGGCATGCCCACCTGGATGGGGCCGGCCTGGGCCGCCCACTGGGGGTCGTTGGGCACGGTGTCGGCGGCATGGACGGGATGGTCGACCTCGGCAAAGGCAACGCCCGGCGACGCCTCCAGCGTCGACAGCGTGCTGGTCGCCGAGCCGGCCGCGACGGTCAGCGAGTCGATGGCGCCGTCGGCGTAGCCGACCGAGAGCCGCACATCGGCGCCGGACGCGCCAGCGGCGGCCGGGACCGCGAGGCCCAGGCCCGTCACCAGGGCGAGGAGGAGAGCTGCCTTGAATCGCATCAAAGGGTGTTATCGGCGCAATCGGGGGGTTTCGTGAGGGATTTGTCGGTCCGAACCAGGGACCGGCTGACGCTATCGGCGCAGCCTGGGACCGTCCTGGGAACGGGCGAGATCTTTGCCGAGCTCAGCTCGCCCGGAGGAGCGGGTTGAACATGGGCAGGTCGAAGAGGGCGGCGCCCGCCGGCGCCCGGCTGATCACGACGTGAAGGTCGCGGTCGCGGGGGTCGAGGCTCACCACCAGCAGGCCGTCGCCGCTCACCGACTCGCCCGGCGTGTGCTCGGCGATCACGTGCGCCCCCACCCCGACCAGCAGCGACCGGCAGCGGTCGTGGGTGAGGGGGTCGCCGCTGATCACCTCGTGGTGGGTGGACAGCACCAGGAACCGCACCGCCCCGGCGGCGAGGAGGTCACGACCTCCCTCCAGCAGCGCGGTCTCCGCCCCCTGGACGTCGACGAAGAGGAGGTCGATGCGGTCGAGCCCGAACCGGCGGCTGAGCGAGCGGAGGCCCTCGATGCCGATGTAGCGGGTGACGCCGTCGCTCTCGCACTCGAACGGCTCGGGCGGCCGGGCCTCGCCGCCGACCGCGGCCTGGAGGAAGGTGGCGGTCATGCCGTTGAGCTCGATGTTGCGCCGGCCGACCTCCAGGTAGGCGGGGTCGGGCTCGACCAGGAACGTTCTCGCGCCGGGCAGCCGGTGCAGGGCCCAGACCGAGTAGTAGGCCCAGAACGCGCCGAGCTCCATCACCACTGGGCTGGGCCCGGCGGTCATGGCCAGCCGCTCGAGCACGGCGTGCACCGCCAGCTCCTCCTGCGGCTCGTGGTGGCCGTGCAGACGGCGGATGATCTCGATCATCCAGTCGCCGTAGTAGCCGCCGGCCACCACCCGCACCCCGTTGTGCATCGTCTGCACCCCGTCATGCACCTCGCCGGCCCCCGCCACCTTGGGGATGCCGTCGGTGTCACGGCACGAGCAGGTCAGCTCGATCCGCGTCTGCTCCTCGAGCGAGAACGTCATGTCACAGCCCGAGTTCTGGGCAGTTGTGTGCGCACAGCGAGCGTAAGTGCCCAGAACCCGGTGGGGATGGCGTCAGCGGCTGGGCTGGTACTGGCCGAAGACGTCGCGGAGGGCGTCGCTGACCTCGCCGAGGGTTGCCTTGGCGGCCAGCGCGTCGCGCATCGGGAACAGCAGGTTCTGGGTGCCCTTGGCGGCGGCCCGCACGTCCTCGAGCTTGGCCGTCACCTCGGCGTTGTCGCGGCGCTCGCCGGCCTTGAGGCTGCGCACCTTCTCGGCCTGGTGGACCTGGAACGACGGGTCGATGGCCAGGATGTCGGTGACCTCGGGCTTGTCCTCGACGTACTTGTTCACGCCGACGATCGTCTTCTCACCGTCGTCGACGGCCTTGGTGTAGGCGAAGGCGGCATCGTCGATCTCGTCCATCTGGTAGCCGGCCTCGATGGCCGCGATCGCACCGCCCATTGCGTCGATCTTCTCGATGTACTGCCACGCCAGCCGCTCGATCTCGTCGGTGAGCGACTCGACGAAGAACGAGCCCGCCAACGGATCGGGTGTGTCGACCGCGCCGGTCTCGCTGGCGATCACCTGCTGGGTGCGCAGGGCCAGCCGGGCCGACCGCTCGGTCGGGAGGCCGAGGGCCTCGTCGAAGCCGTTGGTGTGCAGGCTCTGGGTGCCACCGAGCACGGCGGCGAGGGCCTGCATGGCGACTCGGATGATGTTGACCTCGGGCTGCTGGGCGGTGAGGGTCGAGCCGCCGGTCTGGGTGTGGAACCGCAGCAGCGCCGACTTCTCGCTCTTGCACGCGAACCGCTCGGTCATGATCCGGTGCCACATGCGGCGCGACGCCCGGAACTTGGCCACTTCCTCGAAGAAGTTGTTGTGGCCGTTCCAGAAGAACGACAGGCGGGGTGCGAACTCGTCGACGTCCATGCCCGAGTCGATGGCCGCCTGCACGTAGGCAATGGCGTTGGCCAACGTGAAGGCAATCTCCTGCACCGCCGTCGAGCCGGCTTCGCGGATGTGGTAGCCGGAGATGGAGATGGTGTTCCACTGCGGGACGCGCTCGCCGCAGTAGGCGAACAGATCGGTGATGAGCCGCATCGACGGGCGGGGCGGATAGATGTAGGTGCCCCGGGCGATGTACTCCTTCAGCAGGTCGTTCTGGACCGTGCCACCGATGTCCTTCGAGTCGACACCGTTCTCGTTGGCCACCAGTTCGTAGAGCAGGAGCAGGATGGGCGCCGTCGAGTTGATCGTCATCGACGTGGTGACCTTGTCGAGCGGCATGCCGTCGAGGAGGATCCGCATGTCCTCGATCGAGTCGATGGCCACGCCGACCTTGCCGACCTCGCCCTCGGCCCGGGGACTGTCGGAGTCGTAGCCGATCTGGGTGGGCAGGTCGAAGGCGCACGAGAGGCCGGTCGACCCGTTGGCGAGCAGGTACTTGAACCGCTCGTTCGTCGCCGCTGCCGTCCCGAACCCGGAGTACGGGCGGATCGTCCACGGCCGGCCGCGGTACATCGTCGGGTACACGCCGCGGGTGAACGGCGCCGCGCCGGGATCGCCGAGCTTCGACTCGTAGTCCCAGCGAATACAGCGGCTTGATCTCGATGCCTGAGTCGGTTTCCCGGCGGTCCTCGGCCATACCCGCAGCGTACGACCATGCTGTCGTGGTGGGCGAAGCGACTCGTGGCCGGCTGGTCACCGCCGGCCGGGTGGCCGTGGCCGTCGTCCTCGCCGTGGTGCTGGCCCTCGCCGCCACCGACAACTGGAAGCGACTCCGCCACGTCGACCTCCACCTGCAGCCCGGCTGGCTGCTGGTCGCCGCCCCCTTCACCTTCGCCGGCGGGCTGCTCCTGCCCCTGGCCTGGCGCCACGTGCTGTTGACCTACTGCGCACCGGTCGGGCGGCGCGCTGCCCTGCGGGCGTGGTGCATCTCGCAGGCCAGCCGGTTCATCCCCGGCAACGTGGCCCAGTTCGCGTCGCGGGTGCTCCTCGCCTCCCGGATGGGGGTGTCCCGCCGGATCGCCGGTGTCTCGCTGGTGGTCGAGGCCGCCCTCATCCTGGCCTGGGGTGGCATGTTCGCCGCCTGGGTGCCGTCGTCGTCGCTGGCCGGCCCCCTGCGGTTGCTGCTGGCCGCCGGCTCGCTCGCCGTGCTGGCGGCCGCACCGTGGCTGCTGCGCCTGGTGCACCGGCTGGTGCCGATCGGCGAGCACCGGGTGCGCCACCTCTACGAGGCCGAGGCCATCTACGCGGTGAACGACATCGTGCGGTCGATCGGCTTCGTGTTCGTCACCGCCGCGGTGCACCCCATCCACGGCAGCGATGTGTTCCTGGTGGTCGGCGCGGTCAACGCCGGCATGGCGGTCGGCATGGTCGGCATCACGCCCGCCGGGCTCGGCGTGCGGGAAGGCGTGATCGCCGCGGTGCTGGGCGCCCGCTTCGGCCTCGGCAACGCCGCTGCCCTCGCCGTGCTCTACCGGGTGTGGGAGTTCGCGGTGGAGCTGGTGTGGCTGGGCGCGGCGCTGCGCCTCAGCCGGCGGAACCGGCTGCCGGATCGGGCGGCGACCGACGGACCTGACATTTCGGACTCAGGAAAACCACATCGGGGGTTGTTCTGATCGTCCAATGTTCCAAGCGAGATACGCGCTCAGCGAGCTGCGCCGGCGGGCGGCGCGGACGATCCTCACGGCCCTGGGCCTCGCTGCCGGGGTCGGTCTCGTCATCGGCATCATCGGGGTCTCCCAGGGGCTGAACGACGCCCAGGCCAGGGTGCTGTCGCCGCTCTCGAAGGTCGGCACCGACATCCTCGTCACCAGCGTGGCGGGCGCGCCGCCGTCCGATGGGACGAGCGCAGCGACGACGACCACGACGAGCACGACGGTCGACACCGGCCAGTTCGGCCAGTTCGGTGGCCCCGGTCGGTTCGGCGGCGGCGCGGCGCGGTCGTGCGTCGGCGGGCGCGGCGGCTTCTTCGCCGGCGGTGGCGGGCCGGGCGGCTTCCGCGGCGGGGCCGGCGACCAGACCGGTAGCACGACCAGCACCACGCTCAGCCCCACCGAGGCGGCCAACCAGGCCGACTGCGCGGCGCTGCTCACCGACAACGACACCGTGCTCACCGACCTGTCGAAGCTGGGCACGCCCGGCACCGACTTCACCCACGACTTCTTCCTGCCGGCGACCCTGCTCACGTTCCCCGACACGGCCATCGCCGAGGTGGCCAAGGTGCCGGGCGTGACCTCGGCGGTGGGCGGCCTCACCCTGCTGGCCCAGCACGAGACCGGCACGGTGCCGAACATCACCGTCGACGTCACCACCGGCGAGCAGAAGCTCACCCAGACGGTCCGGCCGGCGCCCATGACGCCCGCGGAGCGCCAGAGCTTCCAGGACTGCCTGGCCGCCAAGGGCTTCTCGTTCGGCGGCGGTCGGGGCGGTGGCGATGGTGGCGGTAGTGGTGGTGGTGGTGGTGGTGGGCAGGGCACCACGCCCACGTCCCGGCCGGCGGGCGGCACCGTCACCGGCCAGCAGGCCGGCCCGCCCGACGGCGGCGGCGGCGGCGGGTTCGACAACTCGGCGTTCGAGGACTGCCAGCCGAAGCGGTTCAAGGAGTACCAGACCAACGTCGTCATCCCGTCCCGCCAGATCCAGCAGATCGTCAACCCGCCATCGACGAACACGACCAACAGCAGCTACACCGCGGCCGGCGTCGACCCGAGCTCACCCAAGTCGGGGATCGTCACCGCCGAGCAGGTCACCTCCGGCCGGTTCATCGCCGCCGGCGCCGACAACGAGGTGCTGGTGAGCGCGTCGTACGCCGACAAGAAGGGCATCGCCGTCGGCACGAAGACGACGATCAACGAGCAGGCGTTCACCGTCGTCGGCATCGTCGAGCCGGCGCTCACCGGGAGCACCGCCGACATCTACTTCACGCTGCCCAAGCTCCAGGAGCTGGCGAGCAAGCCCGGGCGGATCAACCAGGTGTTGGTCAAGGCGTCGTCGTCGGCCGACGTCGACCGGGTGGCGAAAGCGGTGAGCAAGCTGTTGCCGGGCGCCCAGGTGGTGACGAGCAAGTCGCTGTCGTCGCAGGTGACCGGCAGCCTCGCCGATGCCAAGAAGCTCGCCGACCGCCTCGGCGGCGCGCTCGCCGCCATCGTGCTGGCCTCCGTCTTCGCCATCGCCATGCTCCTCACCCTCTCGTCGGTGGCGAAGCGGATCCGTGAGATCGGCACCCTGCGGGCCATCGGCTGGTCGAAGGCCATGGTGGTCCGCCAGATGCTGACCGAGACGGTCGGGATCGGCGTGCTCGGCGGCCTCATCGGCATCGCGGTGGGCTACGGCGTGGCGGCGCTCGTCGGCGTGTTCTCGCCGTCGTTCAACGCGACCAGCGGCGGCGTGCCCAGCTTCGGGAGCTCGAGCCTCGCCGGGTTCGTGCCCACGGCCGCCCAGGCCACGTCGGTGACCCAGACCGTGCACCTCCACGCCGTCGTGCACCCGAGCACCCTGCTCGTCGGCGTCGCCTTCGCCGTCGTCGGCGGCCTCCTGGCCGGCGCGGTCGGCGGGTGGCGAGCGGCCCGGATGTCACCGGCCGAGGCGTTGCGCAATGTTGGCTGACCCGAGCGAAGGAACCCAGAGATGACCACGCTGTACGAGCTCGATCACGTCGCCCGGGTGTTCCGGATGGGCGGCAGTCAGGTCCGGGCGGTCGACGACGTCTCGCTGCGCATCGACACCGGCGAGTTCGTCGCCATCGAGGGACCGAGCGGATCGGGCAAGAGCACCATGCTGCAACTGCTCGGCGCCCTCGATCGCCCGAGCGACGGGACGATCACCTTCGAGTCCAACGACCTCGGCGCGCTGTCGGAGTCGGGCCGCACGACGCTGCGGCGCAACGCCATCGGCTTCGTCTTCCAGCACTTCAACCTCATCCCCACGCTCACCGCCGCCGAGAACGTGGCGGCCGCCATGGCGCCGACGAAGACGTCCAAGCAGGCCACCCACGACCGGGTGCAGGAGCTGCTCGGCCAGGTCGGCCTGGCCGAGCGGGCCCATCACCTGCCGTCGCGGCTGTCGGGTGGCGAGCAGCAACGGGTGGCCATCGCCCGGGCGCTCGCCAACGCGCCGCGCGTGCTGCTCGCCGACGAGCCGACCGGCAACCTCGACAGCACGACGTCGATCGAGGTCGTCGACCTGCTCGGCCGGTTGGTCGACGAGCAGCAGGTCACCGTCGTCATCGTCACCCACGCCGAGGACGTGGCCTCGCGCGCCGCCCGCCGCATCCGGATGCGCGACGGCCGCATCGCCGCCTGACGGTCAGAGCTGGTCGAGGTCGCCCCAGCCGACGTGCCAGGGCGCGGTGCGCAGGTGGGCGGTCCCTCCGCCGTTGTCGACGAAGCCGAAGCGGGCCGCCTTGGGCTCGAGCCGGCGGGGCAGGGTGCGCATGCCGGCATCGGTGGCGAGCCGCTGCAACGGGCCGCCGCCGACGGCGAGCGTGGCGATGCCGGCGATGCCCGGCGTGGTGGCGATGACGCCGCGCAGCACCTGGCGGGCGGCGTCGGGATCGGCGGCCACCAGCTCGAGCAGGTAGGCGAAGCGACCGCCGAAGTCGTCGTGCACCAGGACGGTGGCAAGGGCGTCGAGCCGACCCCCGGCGTGGACGGCGATGTGGCGATAGCCACCGACGGGTGACGCGTCATAGCGCCACCGGAACCAAGCCTCGTCGCGGATGGTGCCGTTGCGGATGTCGCCGGCCGCCACCGTCCGGGCCCAGAGATCGTCGATGCCGCCGGGAAGGGTGCCGGCCTCGGTACCGGTCGGCCCGCGGCCCAGGCCGAACGCGAGCCGGCGCGCCATCGACGCAGCGGTGCGGGGCAGATGAAAGCGGCGGGCGACCCAGCCGTCGTCGACCGGGAGCACGAGCGTGCGCAGCCGGGCAACCTCCATCCAGCCCGCCCGGCCCACGGCCCGCAGGGCGACCGGGTTGGAACCGAAGCAGTAGCTGATGGCCATGCCCTTG
>JAEKLB010000124.1 GCA_019510095.1 Acidobacteriota bacterium
ATGCCGATGTCGACGCGTTCTGCGCTGCACTACCGCCGGTGCTCGACAGTCTGCTGGCGCTCGGCCGTCGCGTCGACTCCTAGGCTCCGCCCTCACGATGGCACTGCACCTGGTGCGCCACGCCAAGGCGGGCGATTCGAGCGCGTGGCCGGGCGACGACGAGCTCCGCCCCCTCACGCCGGCGGGGCACAAGCAGGCCATCGTGGTCTCCCGCGAGCTCGGCGGGTGGCCCGTCGAGCGGATCCTCAGCAGCCGCTACACCCGCTGCTTGGAGACCGTGGCGCCGACCGCCGCCGCCTTCATGGTCGCGGTCGAGACCCATGACGCGCTGGCCGAGGAGGCGCCGATCGAGGCCACCTGGGCGCTGGTCGAGGAGCTCGCCGGCAGCGGCACCGACACGGTGCTGTACAGCCACCGCAACGTCCTGAGCGCGTTGCTCGACCGCGTGCACCGGCGCGGCATCGACGTCGACGCCGTCGAGTGGACCTGCCGCAAAGGATCGATCTGGCGGCTCGAGACCGACGAGCGCGGCGGCCTGGCCAGGGCCGTCCTCGCCCTCCCCCAGGCCTGACGCGCCGATCTTCCAACCTTCTTCGGCGACTTGCCCAGGCATTGCGCGGGCAACTCGCCGAAGAACGGATCAGGCCGGCGGGGCGTCGGGGGTGAAGACCCGCTTGGCGAAGCGCCAGCCGGCGGGGGTGCGGACGAGCTGGTCGTCGTAGGTGCCCACGCTCATGATGGCGCCGGCCTTGAGCACGGTGATGTAGGCCCGGACGTGGGCGGTGTCGCCCTGCACGTCGATGACCGGGTTGGCGACGATGTGACGCATGCCCGCGGGCAGGGCGCTGGCGAAGCCCACGAGCTCGTCCCGGCCGGTGGCCACTCGCCCGGCGGCGTCGAAGATGGCATCGTCGGTGAAGGTCGACGCCCACTCCTCAGCGGCCTGGCCATCGACGGCGTGGTTGTAGCGGTACATGAGCTGGAGGATCTCGTCGCGATCCTCGACAAGTGTCGGCATGGCCGGGACGCTAGCCCCCGGCCCTACCGGTACGCCTGGGCCTGCATCTCGTAGAGCTCGGCATAGAGGCCGCCCTTCGCCACCAGGTCGTCATGGGAGCCCGACTCGGCGATGCGGTTGCCATCGAGGACGACGATCAGGTCGGCCATGCGCACCGTCGAGAACCGGTGCGACACCAGGACGGTGATGCGACCGTCAGCGCTCGCCGACCGGGCCTGGGCGGCGAACCGCTCGAAGAGGTCGTGCTCGGTCTCGGCATCGAGGGCGGCGGTCGGCTCGTCGAGCACGGCCAGCAGCGGCTCGTCCCGCATCAGGCCACGCGCCAGCGCCAGCTTCTGCCACTGCCCGATCGAGAGCTCGACGCCGTCGTTCCAGGTCGGGCCGAGCTGGGTGCCGAGACCCTTCGGCAGCTGCTCGACGACACTGGCTGCCCCGCCCCGCTCGACGGCGGTGCCGACGGCGACCAGGTCGTCGGCCCGGGCAACGTCACCGACGCCGACGGTGCGACCGGCGAGGTACTCGAACTGGAAGAAGTCCTGGAACGCACCCGACAGGCGTGATCGCCAGCCATCCGGCGGGAACGCCCGCAGATCGGTGCCGTCGACGGTGATCCGGCCCTGCGTCGGGTCGTAGAACCGGCACAGCAGCTTCACCAGCGTGGTCTTGCCGGCGCCGTTCTCTCCCACCAGGGCGACGACCGACCCGGCCTTCAGATCGAGGCTCACGTGCTCGAGAACGTTGCGGTCGGTGCCGGGATAGGCGAACGTCACGTCGTCGAGATGGATGCCGTCGGACAGGGCGGCCGGCACCGGCGCGTCCTCGTGCACGGCATGGGCGGCGGCGTAGTCCTCCAACCACACCAGCCGTTGCGACGCGTCCAGCGCCCACCGGAGGAAGTCGACCTGGCCGACCGTGGAGGCAAGGAACCGCGAGAGGTTGGCACCAGCAGCCAAGGCGAGCAGCACGTCGCCGGGTGGACGGTCGAGCCCGGACGCCACGAACACCACGGCGGCCACGTAGCCGAGACCGAACACGATCCACGCCAGGGCGTACCAGCCCGCGCTCGACCAGCGGGCGGCGCCGACCTCGGCGTACCAACGGCTCCAGGCCGCTTGGCGCTGGCCGACCAACCGGTTCTGGGTGCCGGTGGTCCGGACCTCCTTGCCCGGGCCCGCCGCCGTGCCGAGGTCGAACAGATGCCGGGCCAGCCGCATGTGGGGCTGGGCGTCCTCCTCGGTGCGGCGCTCGACGCTGGCCCGCCACGTCGAGACCCACACCGGCGGGATGGCCGCCAGCAGGAGCAGGGCCAGGGCCGGATGGATCGACATCAGCAGGCCCACCGTGACCAGCAGCTGGCCGGCGGTGCCGATGGTGCCGAACAGGGCCAGGTACAGGTGGTCGAGCAGGAAGACCATGTTCCGCAGGAGCTGCAAGCGGTTGAGGTAGTCGGGCCGCTCGTGGTGCTCCAGGGTCGACACCGTCGCTTGCAGCCGGGCGACGTGCGCTTCGAGCTCGATCGTCACCCGGTCGCGGAAGCGGGACTGCAGCCGACTGCCGATGACGCCGAGGAGCCAGCCGCCGGCCGCCGCGCCGGCGATGCCCATCGTCGCCAACCGAATGCGCCCGTTGTCGTGATCGGCGACGCCGTTGATCAGTAGCTTCAGCCACAGGGCGCCGAGGGCCATCGGGATCCATGACGCAACCATCAACGAGAACGAGCCGATGAGCAGGACTGGGTTGGCCTGGTAGCCGAGTCGCATCGAGCGGAGCAGCGACCGGGTGACGCCGGGCAGATCGTCGTCCTTCAACCCCGTCCGGTAGCTGTTCACGGGCGTGCTCTCCGAGCACCGCCGTGAACCGGCGCGTTGCTTGTCATCGCTCGCTTCCGCTCGCTCATCGCACGACCTCGTCCTCTACGGCGTCAGCGTCCTCGAAGCGCGCCGCCTGGAGCTCGAACATGGTCTTGTAGCGGCCGCCGGCGGCGATGAGCTCGTCGTGGGTGCCGAGCTCGATGACCTGGCCGTGCTCCAGCACGCAGATGAGGTCGGCCCGTCGCACCGTCGAGAACCGGTGCGAGATCAGGATCGTCGTGCAGCCGCGGGTGGCGTCGAGCAAGCCGGCGAAGATCTCGGCCTCGCCCCGCACGTCGAGCTGGGCGGTGGGCTCGTCGAGGATCACGACGCCCGCCCCGAGGCGTACCGAGCACAGCGCCCGGGCCAACGCCACCCGTTGCCACTGCCCACCGGACAGGTCGGTGCCCCCGGCGTAGCCGCGGTTGAGGACGGTGCCGAGGTCGGCGAGGTCGTCGGCCCGGGCGTCGACCAGGGCGGCCAGCACGTCGGCGTCGCTCGCGCCACCGGGCGCGACGTTGTCGCGCAGCGACAGCTCGTAGCGGACGAAGTCCTGGAACACCACGGCCAGTCGGGCCCGCCAGGCAGCGAGGTCCAGCTCACGGAGGTCGACGCCGTCGACCAGCACCGCCCCCTCGGTCGGGTCGTAGAGCCGGCAGAGGAGCTTGGCCAGGGTGGTCTTGCCCGCGCCGTTCTGGCCCACGATGGCGAGCGACCGTCCCGCCGGGATCGTGAGGTTGAGGCCCTCGAACACCTGATGGCCGCCGGCCGGGTAGGCGAACCCGACGTTGTCGAAGGTGATGCCGGTCGCGGGCATGCCGGCGGCCTGACGCGTGCCGCTGGGCAACGCGCCGACCGGCGCGGCCCGCTCCGCCAGCTGGAGCACCAGCGGGATCGGCTGCGCGGCGTTGCGCAACCACCAGTCGTTCTCGCCGAAGGCCAAGGCCGCCGCCCCGATGGCCGCCTGGGCGAAGACCGTGAGCCGCCCGAGGCTGAGGTCACCGTGCATGGCCGACGCCGCCAGGGCCCAGAAGAACAGCGCGTTGCCGACCGCGACGATCGCCATGGCGATCTCCGCCTGCCGGCGACCCAGGCGCCGCCCTTCCCACGAGAGGTCCATGAGGCGGAGGCGGATGTCGCGCATGCCACCGATGACGAAGTCGCCCAGGCCGAAGAGCCGCATCTCCTTCGACGCCGGTGCGTCGACGCTGAGCCGGTAGGCGTAGCCGGCCTTGCGCTGTTGCTCGGCGACGTCGGGATCGTGCCGCTGCAGCCAGATGGCTCCCGACCGGAGGAACCAGTGCGTCGACAGCCAGGTGGCGCTCAGCACCAGCGGTGCCCACCAGCGGAACCCGAACAGGAGCACCACGTTGGCAGTGCCAGCGGCATAGGAGCTGAAGCCGGCAGCGATGCCCGGCATCGACGTGGGGATGTCGGGCCCGGTCATGCCCCGGTCGACCTCGCGAGCCATGGCCAGGTCGTCGGCCAGGTCGGCGCGCTCGAGGTGGGCGAGCCCCGCCGGGGTCACGCACGCCAGGAGGAGCCGCTCGTGCAGCCAGGCCGAGGCCGCCACCCCGAGGTTCCCCGACACTGCGTCGTGGGCCGGCGCGACGACCTGCATGCCCACGAAGGCGACCCCCATGGCCACCAGCGGGAGGCCCAGCCCATCGCCGTGCTGCACGGCAGAGATCAGCCAGCCCATGGCCAGCACGAAGCCAGCGGGGAGGAGCCCTCGCAGTGCCACCAGCGCCCACCAGGCGGCGGCCAACCCGGGCGACGCCGTGCGTAGCACGCCGAAGAACCGCC
>JAEKLB010000069.1 GCA_019510095.1 Acidobacteriota bacterium
CGGTCGTCGGCACACCGGCGAGCACCTCCTCCCTCATCTCGACACCGCCAGACGGGCGAGCGCTTCCTTGAGCAGGAGCTGCACGTCGCCCTCATGGGGCACATCACGCAACGCCTCGCGCACCTCCTCGGGCCCGTAGCCGAGGGCGGTGAGCGCCTCACGAACGTCGGTGCGGGGCGCCGGCGCGCCGTGGTCGCCATCGCCCAGCACAGCGGCGAGATCGCTGTCGGGAAGATCGAGGCGGGCCTTCAGCTCGAGCAGCAGCCGGGCCGCGGTCTTCTTGCCGACACCCGGCACCAGGCACAGAGCGTCGAGGTCGTCGTCGGCCAGCGCCTGGCGCAACGCCAGCGGGCGGTGCACCGAGAGGATGGCGAGGGCGAGCGCCGGACCCACCCCGTGGGCGCCGAGCAGCGCCTCGAAGCACGCCCGCTCGTCGGCGGTGGCGAAGCCATAGAGGATCAACGCGTCCTCCCGCACGTGCAGGTGGGTGTGCAGCAGCACTGTCCCGCCGGGCGCGCCCAGCTCGACCAGCGTCGACGGGGCGACCATGACCCGGTAGCCGACGCCGCCCACCTCGAGCAGCACCTCACCCCGTGGTGAGCGGTCGAGCAACGTCCCCCGCAACGAACCGATCATCGGACAGCCTCTTCGACTCGGACGCGCAAGGGCGCGACGGCGTGATGGCAGATGGCCAGGGCGAGCGCATCGGCGGCGTCTGCCGGTGCCGGCAAGGTGGGCAGGGCGAGGATCGCCTGCACCATGCGCTGCACCTGGCCCTTGTCGGCCGAGCCGTCGCCGGTGACGGCCGACTTCACCTGACTCGGTGTGTACTCGGCGACCACACAACCGGCCGCCCAGGCCTCGGCCAGGGCAATGCCGCTCGCCTGCCCAACCGACATGGCGGTGCGGACGTTGGACTGGAAGAAGACCCGCTCGACCGCCACTGCGTCGGGCTTGAGCTCGGCCAGCAGCCGGCGGAGGCCGGTTTGCAGCTCCGCCAGCCGGGCCGGAAGGGGTGCGTCGGCCGGGGTGGTCAGCACGCCGGCAGCGACGGCCCGCAGGCCGCCGCCCTGGCGGGCCGTTCTCTCTCGGAGCACGGCGCCGTACCCGCACCGCGTGAGCCCCGGGTCGATCCCGAGTACGAACACAGGTTCGAGAGTACCGGGAGGGTCGGCAGCCGGGGTGGATGCTCGCCGCGACCTTCAGCCTCGGATGGCCTCGAGCAGCTCATCGGTCGACCGGAAGGTGGCGCCGGTCACCGAGCGGTGGGCGTACCGCACGATGCCGTCGGGACCGACCACGAATACCGACCGCCGGTAGAAGCCGAGCGGTCCCAGGATCCCGTAGCGACCACCGACCTCCTTGTCGGTGTCGGCCAGCAGTGGGAACTGGAAGTCGTATTTGCCAGCGAACGCCTCGTGGCTGTCGACACTCTGGGGGCTCAGCCCCAGCAGCTGCACGCCGAGGTCGGCGAACGCGCTGAGGTTGTCGTTGTACTGGTTGAGCTGGACCGTGCACACCCGGGTGTCGTCGCCGGGATAGAAGGCCAGCACGACCGTCTGCCCCCGGTAGGACGACAGCGTGTAATCACGGCCGCCGGTACCCGGCAGCGTGAAGTCAGGCGCCAACTCTCCGACCCGGATCACGCCGCGCACGGTACCGCCGGCAGGGCCGCCTTCCCGATCAGACCCGCTGCCCTAGAGCGAGAGCGAGCGAGTCGGGGTGAAGATCAGCGTCGGGTCGCTGCGCCAGTCGACGCCCGGCACGTCGATGAAGAGCTCGATCTCGTTGCCGTCCGGGTCCTCCACGTACAGCGAATGGGTCACGCCGTGGTCGCTGGTGCCGACCAGGGTGCACAGGTCGGGATGGGCACGGACCGCAGCCAGCGCGGCGCGCAACTCGTCGTCGCTGTCCCCCACCTTGAGACCGAGGTGGTAGAGGCCGACCCGGCGCCCGGCCGGGATGTCGGCGGCGTCGGGGCCGACCTGGATGAGCAGCAGCTCGTGGTGCGAACGACCGGACGAGAACGCGGCGATCGGCATGCCGTCACCGCCCGCGATCTGGCGCCAGCCGAGCACGCCACCGTAGAAGGACGCCGAGCGGGCAACATCGTGGACGTAGAGCACGGCATGGCCGAGCTCCTTGACGGTCACGGCCGCCGCCGCCGTCGTGTCGGTGGCTTCTGTGTTGGGCGTCATCGTGGGCCTCCAGTCAGTTGCACGCGCAACGATACGGGACCGCGCCCCACTTCTGACCGGGCGACGGCGGGTCAGGCCTCGATGGTCTGGAGGATCGAGTCGGGGACGTCGAAGTTCGAGTACACGTCCTGCACGTCGTCGAGCTCGTCGAGGGCGTCGATGAGCCGGAGCACCTTCTTGGCGTCCTCGGCGGTCGACAGCTCCACGGTGGTGGTGGGCTGCATCGTCACCTCGGCCGAGTCGAAGGCAATGCCCGCCTCCTCCAACGCCGCCCGCACGGCCGAGAGGTTCGACGGCTCGCACACGACCCGCCAGGTGTCGCCGTCGTCGATCAGGTCCTCGGCGCCGGCGTCGAGCACGACCAGCATGAGGTCGTCCTCCTCCATCTTCTTGGGGAGGATCACCACGCCCTTGCGCTCGAACTGCCACGCAACCGCCCCCGGCTCGGCCAGCGAGCCGCCCAGCTTCGAGAAGCACGACCGCACATCCCCACCGGTGCGGTTGCGGTTGTCAGTGAGGACCTCGACGTAGACGGCGACGCCACCGGGCGCGTAGCCCTCGTACGACGCCGGCTCGTAGCGGACGCCCTCGAGCTCGCCCGACCCCCGCTTGACCGCCCGCTCGATGGTGTCGATCGGCACCGACGCGTCACGCGCCTTCTGGAACACGGTGCGCAGGGACGCGTTGGCGTCCAGGTCACTCCCGCCCTCGCGGGCGGCGACCTCGACCTGGCGGATCAGCTTGGCGAACACCTTGGCCCGCTTCTGGTCCTTGGCACCCTTCTGGTGCTTGATCGTCGCCCATTTCGAATGCCCACTCATGCAGCCATCTCCTCGAGGAACAGTTGATGCAACCGGAGGTCGTCCGACAGCTCCGGATGGAACGAAGACACCAGCACCCGACCCGACCGGCACAGCACGGGATGCCCCGATACCGAGGCAAGCACCTCGACGTCCTCGCCGGTCCGCTCGACGAACGGCGCCCGGATGAACACGGCGTGGAACCGGCCACCAGCCAGGCCCTCGACGTCGAGGTCGGCCTCGAAGGAGTCGCGCTGGCGACCGAACGCATTGCGGCGGACGGTGATGTCGATGGCGTCCAGGCTCTCCTGGTCGGGCCGGCCGTCGAGCACCTCAGTCGCCAACAGGATCATCCCCGCACACGTGCCGAATGCGGGCATGCCGTCGTCGAGCCGCGCCTGCAACGGGGCCCGCAGCCCCGACGAGTCGAGCAGGAACGACATGGTCGTCGACTCGCCACCCGGCAGCACCAGGGCATCGACGACGTTCAGGTCGTCGGGCGTGCGGACCTCGACCGGGTCGGCGCCGAGCGCCGACAGCACCTCAACGTGCGGCCGGGTCGCTCCCTGCAGGGCGAGCACGCCGACCTTCACCTGGGGGCACCGTCAGCACTACCAGCCCCGATCGGCGAGCTTCACCTCGAGCTGCGCCATCTCGAGGCCCTTCATCGCCTCGCCGAGGCCCTTGCTGACCTTGGCGATGATCGACGGGTCACGGAAGTGCGTGGTGGCCTCGACGATGGCCCGCGCCATCCGGGGCGGGTCCTCGCTCTTGAAGATGCCCGACCCCACGAAGACCGACTGGGCGCCGAGTTGCATGACGAGCGATGCATCGGCGGGGGTGGCGATGCCGCCGGCACAGAACATCGGCACCGGCAGCTCACCGGTGCGGGCGATCTCCTGCACGAGCGGGAGGGGCGCCTGCAGCCGCTTGGCCCACTCGAACAGCTCGGCCTCGTCGGCCACGCCGATCTTGCGGATGTCGCCGAGGATCGAGCGCAGGTGGCGCACGGCCTCGACGATGTTGCCGGTGCCGGCCTCGCCCTTCGACCGGATCATGGCGGCACCCTCGCTGATGCGGCGCAGCGCCTCGCCGAGGTTGGTGGCGCCGCACACGAAGGGAACGGTGAACGCCCACTTGTCGATGTGGTGGGCCTCGTCCGCCGGCGTCAGCACCTCGGACTCGTCGACGAAGTCGACGCCGAGCGACTCGAGCACCTGGGCCTCGGCGAAGTGGCCGATGCGGGCCTTGGCCATGACCGGGATGGTCACGGTGGCCTTGATGCCCTCGATCAGGGCGGGGTCGCTCATGCGGGCCACGCCGCCGTCGCGGCGGATGTCGGACGGCACCCGCTCGAGGGCCATGACCGAGACGGCCCCGGCATCCTCGGCGATCTTGGCCTGCTCGGGCGTGACGACGTCCATGATGACGCCACCCTTCAGCATCTCGGCGAGGCCGCGCTTGACCCGGAAGGTGCCGGTCGTCGACGTGGGTTGGTCTGACATGGAACCCGAGTCTACGGGTGGGTCGTCGCCGCCCCTGCGGTCGTTGTGGTGGTCGGCGGCAGGACCAGGCTCGACGCCGAAGCCCCGGGAGCCAGCTCGAGCCAGGTCTGCCCAGGCGTCAGCTCGGCCGGCTGGCCACTCGGGTCGGTGAAGGTGAACTTGCCACCGCTGGTGCGGGACCACGAGCCCTTCATGGCCTTGCCCCCCGAGAGGAACCACGCCGAGCCGGAGCCGACGAGGACCGCTTCGGGCGAGGGGGCCCCGGTGACGTCGACGTAGCCCGAGAACTTGTAGGGGGTGCTCAGGATCACGACGTTGGCCGGCGCGATCCGGGGGCCGCCACCCGCCATGAACTGGGCCCGGCCGTTCTGGCTGCGGGCCCAGCCGGTGCCGTTCCATTCGTAGGCGACCTGGATGCCCTTGTAGTTGATCCGGGCGCCGTCGACGAGCTCACCAGCTGCGGGCGCGCCCGGCGTCCGGAAGTCGAACAGGGCCTCCGGCGTGCCGCCGCTGCCCGCCCGGGCGCTGTAGACCTCGGCGGTCGGCAGGAAGTAGCGGTAGAGCGAGCTGCCGTGCTTGTTGCGCTCGAAGATCGACGCCATCCCCGACGCGCTGACGCAGGAGTCGACCAGCGCCGCGCTCGACGAGATCTGGTGCATGACGCCGCTGTTGCCACCAGAGCAGGTGAACAGCGGGTCGTCGAAGTTGGGGGCAATGGCGAGATCGCTCGTGCGAGCCGATCGCACCGGCCCGACGGTGGCGTCCTTGGAGTGGAAGACCACGGCGAACCGGATCATTCCTCCCTCGACCTGCTCGACGACGACCACGTCGGCCTTGTCGAGCCCTTGCTGCAGCGGGAAGGCCTTCGGCGTGCTGTCGACCTTGACGATCAGCGCCGGCCGGTCGAGATTGGTGCCGCTCGCGGCCGGCAGCCCGGTGAGCGGGGCCACGAGGGCCGCGGTCGTCGACGTCGTCGACGGATCCTCGGCGCCGGCCGACTTCTGCAGCGGCGAGTGCGACGACCCCCCCGAGCAGGCCCCGAGCGCGAGTACGAGCGTGGCTGCGCCGGCGGCAGCCAGGCGTTGTGATCGGTTCACGGTGGCTAGAGCTCCCTGAGGGTGTCGATGCGTTCGTTCAAGCTGGGGCCGTCCTGGGCCAGCCACAGGTGCTGCGTGGCACGCCATCCCGAGCGCACGGCGAACGGGCCCGACGCCAGCTTCTCCAAGGCAGCGAGCAGACCCGGTGGGTACCGGGTCAGTGTGACAGCACCAGCGTCCGCGTTTGGTTCACGCCCGGCATCGATGGCGCGGCCGGCAAGGCCCGGGGCGACCACGGCGAGCGGGACCGCCAGGGTGCCCGACCGGGCATCACTGCCCTTGAGGTGCACCAACTCGTGGGCGAGGACGCCCTCGAGCTCGATGACCTCGAGCTGGTCGAGCAGTCCGGTCGTCACGATCAGATGGGCCCGGCGGCCACGGGCCGTCGTGCAGGTGTTGACGGCGGGGTCATCGACCACGATGACGGCCGGCTTGGCGACGCCGGCGGTGCCGCACAGGCCGTCGAGGATGTTGTGGAGGCGGGGGAACTCGGCCGCGTCGCCCGGGCGGCCGCCGATCTGCGCAAGGGCGAGGGGCTCGCCACCGAACCACAGGGCGGTTCCCACGGCGATCCCGATCACCGCGGCGGCCACCAGCGCGACGCCACCGAGTCCGAGTGCGAGCAGGGGCACCAGGAACAGCAGGCCGCTGACCAGGGCCGCAGCGACGGGAACCAGCGCGGCGGGACGGGGCATTTCGGGCGAGGAGAGTAGAGGTCAGCGCCCGGTCAGCGGGCGATGGTCTCGTAGAGGCCGATGTACCGCTCGGCCAGGTGGTCCATGGAATGCGACTCGGCCCGGGCCGACCCGGCGTCGGTGAGGCGGCGGCTGAGGTCGGCGTCGCCCAGCACACGGGCCAGTGACTGCGCCAGCGCGGCCGGGTCGCCCGGCGTGACCAGCAGGCCCTCGCGGTTGTGGCGGGCGACGGCCGCGTAGGCCGGGATGTCGGAGGCCACGATCGGGGTGCCCGCGGCCATCGCCTCCAGCAGGATCACACCGAACGACTCACCGCCGAGCGCGGGCGCGCAGTAGGCGTCGGCACCGCGCAACCGCCGGTTGCGCTCGTCGTCGGTCACCCGGCCCAACCACTCGACCCGCGGGTCGTCAGCCGTGCGGGCCCGCAGCTCCTCGGTCTGGGGGCCGTCGCCCATCACCCAGATCCGAACCTCGGCCGGCAGGAACGGGAGGGCGTCGATGAGCACGGCCAGGCCCTTGCGCTCCTCGTGGCGGGAGCAGAACACGATGGTCGGGCCCTCGGTCGGCTGCGGCGAGGCCTTGGCGAACAGCTCGACCTCGATGCCGTTGAAGACCTGCTCATACGGACCGCGGAGGAAGCCCTGGGCGAGCTGGCGGGCGTCGTCGGAGACCACGCACCGGACATCGAGGCGGTCGGCCACCATGCGCAGCAGGGGCTTGCCCCAGCGGTACGCGGCGCTGACGCCGGCGGCATGGAAGGTCCCGACCATGGGCGCGCTGTGCATGAACACCGAGACCATGCACGGGCCCGGCACCAGCGGCTCGTGGACGTGGACGATGTCGAAGTCCTCGTCGCGCAGGGCCCGGATGGTCCGCAGGGCGCAGGCGACGTCGGGGGCGATCGGGGCCACCGACCCGTTGGCGGCCAGCGGGATGCTGCGCCCCAGCGGCGTGACCCCGGCGTCGGGCGGCGGCCCGTCACAGGGCCCCAGCACCCGCACGTCGTGGCCGTGGAGCCGGAGGCCCCGGGCCAGGCCGAGCACCTGGCCCTGCACGCCACCCGGCACGCTCAGGCTGTACGGCGAAACCAGCCCGATGCGCACTGCCGAAGGATAGGCGCCCGCCGTTTTCCTGCCCGGGACGCCGTCAGATGTGGGCGGTCGTCGTCGTGGTCGTGGGATGGACCGTGGTCGTCGTCGTCGCTGGCGCCGTGGTGGTCGTCGTCGCCGGTGCCGTCGAGGTCGTGGTCGTTGGGTGGACCGTTGTCGAGGTGGTCGAGGTGGTCGACGTGCTGGCCGGCGTCGAGGTCGACGTGGTGGAGCTGGTCGTGGTGCTCGACGGGGCCGTCGTGGCCGTCGTGCAGCGGCGGCGGCACCACCACGGCGTCGTCGTGGTGGTCGACCTCGGCACCGTCGTCGTGGTCGTCGAGGTCGTCGAGGTCGTCGTCGACGGCGGCGTGGTCGTCGTCGTGCTCCGCAACCACCACGGCACGGTGGTCGTCGTCGACCGCGGCACCGTGGTCGTGGTCGTCGTGCCGAAGAGCTTGCGCAGCTGCTCCCGCGTGTACTGCGTGATGGCGGTGGTCGACGTGCTCGAGGTCGACGAGGTCGTCGTGCTCTCCGGCACCGACGTCGTCGAGGTCCCGTCGCTCTGGCGTCGCGCCAGCTCGGCCTGCCAACGGGCGAGGCGCTTCGACCACCCGTGCCCGTCGCCGTCCTGGTTGTCGGTCCAGTCGACGAGATCGGCGGTGTCACCCTTGCCGTCGAGCGCTGCCAGCTCCGCCTTGTGCTTGTTCCACTCGGCCCGGCGGGCCGCCACCTTGGCCGCATCGGCCGCCGACGTCGTCTTCTTCCTCGCCACCACGTTGGTGGTGGCCAGCGACTTGGTGCTCCGGCTGACAGTCGCCGCCGCCACCTGGGGCAGGTTCTGGTTGACGACGCCCGTCCAGTACGACGTGCGCCCGAGGGCGCCGGCCCACGACATGCTGATGTGCACGTGGTCGGTGTGGGCGCTCACCCCCGAGTAGGGCCGCCAGCCGTCGGCCGCCCGGTAGGCACTCCAGATCTGGCGGTTCCAGATGACGTACATGATCCCCATCCGCCGGGCCAGGGCCGCCTCGTTGCCATAGGCGTCGGTGGCCAGGAGGCGGCCGATGAAGTTCCCGGCCTCCGCCTTCTGCACCGGGTTGTTGACCCGCACGCGCCAGTCGAAGGCCCGACCCTCCTTGTGCTCCGAGCGGCCGCCGACGGAGCAGCCCCGGACGATGCCGAGGCTGCTGGATGCGTCGTACTGGCCGAGCAGGAGGTTGCGGAGGGCGAGGGTGCCGGGCTTGGCCGATGCGTCGCACGTCCGCTGGGGCTCGTAGGCAGCGAACGCTTCGATCGACCCGCCGAAGGCGACGTCGGTCCGCGGCTGGGGAACCGTCACGTGCGGCCGTGGCGCGGTTGTGGGTGACCCGTCGGGCGTTGCCGGCGTGCCGGCAGCATCGGGAGCGGGCTCGTCGGGGAGGTTGTTGTTGGCGTCCTCGTCGTCGCCGAGGAAGGGCACGGCGGCGACGTCCCACCGGCCGGCGGTGTAGTGGGCCTCGAACCCCATGTAGGCGAAATCGTTGCCCTCGCAGGAGACGATGCCGTTGACCTTGGTGGTGTCACGCCCCGGAGGAGGGCCGAGCGGCTCGATGTAGGCGCCGTGGGTGTAGGTCGGTCCCGGCACCTCCCACGAGACCTGGAGCTTGTCGGCCGGGCACAGGTCGCCGTCGGCCCCCACCGCCGGCACCGACTTCAGGGTCGCGGCCAGCGACTTCGCGGTCGCCTCGACGCCCTGCTGGGTCTGGGCATGGTCACCGGTGGGCAGCGACGGGAGTGAGCGGTAGGCCACCTCGGCGGCCGACTCGGCGCGCGGCGGCTCGGGCCGGAGCACCGGCCACACGGCCGCCGCCGCCAGCAGCAGGGGCAGGGGCAGGGCAAAGGACAGACGCCGCCGAGTCGTCACAAGTGCGGCTATCGGCGCCCATACGCCCAACTTGAATCATTTGTTCGCCTGCCCCTTCGCCGGTCCCCACGAAGCTCCAAGGTTCCTCTCAGGTTGGTGGCCCAGGCTGACGCCACTTCCCCCCTGCAACACCGGCTTCTGGCAGGGCGAGCGGACCGAATCCGGTCCCCTCGCCCTGCCAGTTCCGCGTCGACGCTCGGGCTACCGGTGGTCGCTGGGCCAGTTGGGTTGCATCAAGTGCCACTGCTCGGGCGCCCGGCGGATCAGGTCCTCGAGCTCGGTGGCCAGCACCTGGGTGATGCGGCCGACATCGGCCCGGAGGCCCTCGCCGCCGCGCTCCAGCGACAGTGGCGGGCGCACCAAGCCGTGGTGCCCGCCCCCGCCGGTGAAGTAGACGGCAGTCGGCAGCAAGGCGGCCCCGCTGCGCACCGCGATGGTGGCCGGGCCGCCGGGGAGCCTGGTCCGCTCACCGAAGAAGCTGACCTCGGCGCCGTTGCCGCCGATGTCGCGGTCGCTGAGCAGGCAGACGACCTCGTTGCGGCGCAGGGCGCCGAGCACGGCCGAGCCGGCACCGTCGCCCAGGGCAACCACCCGGAGGCCGAGCGCCTCGCGCAGGTCGACGAACCACTCGAACAAGGTGGCCGGCGCCAGGGGCTCGACCACGACCGTCATCGGGTAGCCGTGGTTGTGCATCCACGCCCCGGCGAACTCCCAACCGCCGAGGTGGGGCAACGCCAGGATGGCGCCCTTGCCCGCCGCCAGCGCGTCATCGACGTGCTCGAGGCCGTGATGGGTGAAGTTGGCGTCGATGAAGGCAGGCGACAGCTCCGAGAGGCGGAAGGCCTCCACCCAGTACCGGGCGTAGGAGTCGAAGGCCCGGCGCACCAGCCGTCGCCGCTCCAGTGCCGGCAGCGACCGGCCGTGCACCCGCTCGAGGTTGCGTTCGACCAGGCGGCGACGCTTGACGTCCGCGGTCGCCATGCCGAGCCCGAGAAGCCGACCAGCGAGGTCGGCGGCCGGGGCCGGCAGTCGTCGGGCCACCTCTGAGCCCGCCTTGTAGGCGAGGACGGTGACGTCGTCAGGGACGCCCAAGCGAGGCGAGCTAGCGCCTGTGGATGCGACTCGTCCGCCGCTGGCGCAGGGCCGACGCCGTCGACCGGGCCACCCGGCGACCCCGCCACCACTGGAGCACCGGCTCCTCGGGGCGAGGGGCGCTCGCCTGGCGCCAGACCTTCACGAACCGCTGCACCGCGGTGACCAGCGTGAGGGCGAGCATCAGCCACAGCACCGGGACCAGCAGGGAGTCGAACAGCAGGCCGAACCCCAGGGCGACCGTGCGCTCCGCTCGCTCCATGAGTCCGCCCCGGGCGTCGAAGCCGAGACCCTCGGCCTTGGCCCGTTCGTAGGAGATCAGGGCCGACGCGCCGAGGACGGCGAACGGCAGCAGGGCGGCGTGGCCACCTTCCCGGCTGGCGAGGAACCACGCAACACCACCGAGGAGCAAGGCGTCGCTCACCCGATCGGCGACCGAGTCGAAGACGGCGCCCCGCGGCGTGGCGGTGCCGGATGCCTTGGCCACGGCACCGTCGAGGGCGTCGGGGATCCCGGTCAGGACCAAGAGCAGGAAGCCGGCCCGGAGGGCGCCGTTGCCGATGGCGATCGCCGCCGCCACGGCCATGACCAGGCCGAGCAGCGTCAGCCGATCGGCGGTGAAGCCACCGCGGCGGAGGGTCCTGCCAACTGGCCTGAGCCGCCGCTCGATGTCGCTCTTCCAGCGGCCGTCGAGCACGGCACCAGGGTACCGGGCACCCCCTGGGAACCGGGTGACAGGCCTGGATAGTCTCCGGTTGCTGCCGGTGCCCGTGGTTTCCGGGACAGCGTGCCGGCGGGGGGAGGAAACCGCATGGCCATGAAGGCGTTCCCGCCCGACAGGGTCCGAACCGTGGCCCTCGTGGGTCACGGAGGCTCGGGAAAGACGACGCTCGCCGAGGCGCTGCTGCACCGGGCGGGCGTCGTGACGCGGATGGGCCGGGTCGAGGACGGCACCACCGTCGCCGACACCGAGCCCGAGGAGATCAAGCGCGGCCTGTCGCTCTCGTTGGCGGTCGCACCGTTCGAGGCAGGCGATCACAAGATCAACCTCCTCGACACCCCCGGTTACGCCGACTTCGTCACCGACGTCATCGCCGCCCTGCGGGTCGCCGACCTGGCCGTCTTCGTCGTGAGCGCCGTCGAGGGCGTCGAGGTCGGGACCGAGGCCGCGTGGAAGTTGGCGGCAGCGCTCGGCACGCCACGGATGATCTTCGTCAACAAGCTCGACCGCGAGCGGGCGTCGTTCGAGCGAACCCTCGACCAGTTGCGTGACCGCTTCGGTCAGGGCATCGCGCCGCTCGAGCTCCCGGTCGGCCAGGAAGCCGATTTCCACGGGGTCGCCGATCTGCTCACCGACCGGGCCTTCATGTACGACGCCGACAACAAGGTCACCGAGACCGACGTTCCCGACGACATGGAGGCGCTCGAGCACCAGGTGCACGACACCCTCATCGAGGGGATCGTCGTCGGCGACGACGCCATGCTCGAGCAGTATCTCGAGGGGAAGATCCCGTCGTTCCAGGACCTCGAGCACGTGCTCGCCGACGGCGTGGCCGCCGCCGCCGTCTTCCCCGTGGTGTGCGGCTCGGCGCTCACCGGCGTCGGCATCGACCGGCTGGTGCAGTACATCTGCGAGATCGGGTCATCCCCCGCCGACCGTCCGGTGACCGTGCAGGCCGGCGACACCGAGACCCCGATCCAGGCCGACCCTTCGGCGCAGCCGCTGGCGTTCGTGTTCAAGACCGTTGCCGACCCCTATGTCGGCCGCATCTCGTTGTTCAAGGTGCTGTCGGGCACGATCAGGACCGATCAGCACCTGGTCAACTCCCGAACCGGCGCCGACGAGCGGCTGCACAGCCTCTTCCTGATCCGCGGCAAGGACCACATCGAGGTGACCGAGGTGCAGGCCGGTGACATCGCGGCAGTGGCCAAGCTCAGCACTGTCCTCACCGGCGACACCTTGGCTCCCAAGGGGACGCCCGTCGTGGTGCCACCGGTGGGGGCGCCCGCTCCGGTGCTGTCGGTTGCGGTGAAGGCCCGCACCCAAGCCGACGACGACAAGTTGGCAACCGCGCTCCACCGCCTGCAGGAGGAAGACCCGGCGCTGCAGGTCCACCTCAACGAGGAGACCCATCAGACGCTCCTGGCGGGGCTGGGCGAGACGCACATCGCCGTCACGCTCGAACGCCTGCACCGCAAGTTCGGCGTCGACCTCGACACCGAGGACGTGAGGGTGCCGTACCGCGAGACCATCTCGACGACCGCCGATGCTGAGGGCAAGCACAAGAAGCAGAGCGGCGGCCACGGTCAGTTCGGCGTAGCCAACCTGCGGGTCGAACCGCTCCCGCGCGGCGGCGGCTTCGAGTTCGTCGACCAGATCGTGGGTGGTGCGATTCCCCGGCAGTTCATCCCCGCCGTCGAGAAGGGCATCCAGGAGACCATGCAGCTGGGCGGCGTCTACGGCTACCCGGTCGTGGACGTCCGGGTGATCTGTTACGACGGCAAGTACCACTCGGTCGACTCGTCGGAGATGAGCTTCAAGATGGCGGGCTCGGCTGGCTTCAAGGAGGCCATGGCCAAGGCCGGGCCGGTGCTCTTGGAGCCCGTCTCGGTGCTCGAGGTCACGGTGCCAGACGCGCTCCAGGGCGAGGTCATGGGTGACCTCAACTCCCGGCGGGGCCGGGTGCAGGGCACCGTGTCGTTGGGCGAGGGCATGCAGCAGGTCACCGCGCTCGTGCCCACCTCCGAGCTCTTGCGCTATGCCATCGACCTCCGGTCGTTGACCGGAGGTCGCGGGTCGTTCACCGCGACCCACGATCACTACGACGTCGTCCCACCGAACCTCGTCGACCGACTCGTCGCTGCCGCCCACGCCTGAGATCGTTCTGTGTCGTCGGCAGGCCCGCTCCGGGCCCGCCGACGACACAGAACGGGAACATGATCGCTGATCGATAACCACGCGCTGCCCTGGGGAGCCGGGGCATAGCGTGCTTTCATGCCTGGGGAGCCTCTGGTCGTCGGCCGCGCCCTCACGAAGCGATTCGGCGACTTCGTGGCCGTCGACGGCATCGACGTCGAGGTCAGGCCGGGCGAGACGTTCGGCTTCCTCGGGCCGAACGGGGCGGGCAAGACCTCCACGATGCGGATGATCGGCTGCGTCTCGCCCCGCTCCGGTGGCGACCTCCGGGTGCTCGGCATGGATCCCGCCACCGACGGGCCGCGCATCCGGGCCCGGCTGGGATCGGTGCCCCAGGAGGACAATCTCGACCTCGAGCTGAGCGTGTGGGACAACCTCATGATCTACGGGCGCTACTTCGGCCTGCCCCGCCCGGTGATCCGCGAGCGGGCGACCGAGCTCCTCGACTTCTTCCAGCTGGCCGAGCGGCGGGACGACCAGGTCGATCCGCTGTCCGGTGGGATGAAGCGGCGCCTCACGGTGGCACGGGGGCTCGTGAACGCTCCCGACCTCTTCCTGCTCGACGAGCCGACCACCGGTCTCGACCCCCAGGCCCGGCACCTTCTGTGGGAGCGGCTCTACCAGCTCAAGCGCCGCGGCGTCACCATCGTCCTCACGACCCACTACATGGACGAGGCCGAGCAGCTCTGCGACCGGCTGGTCATCATGAACGCCGGGCGCATCGTGGCCGAGGGCTCACCGCGCGACCTCATCCGCCAGCACTCGACCCGTGAGGTCGTCGAGCTGCGGTTCCTCGACGCCGACGAGCACGACCGGGCCCTCGACCGCGTCGCCGGTGTCGGCGAGCGCATCGAAAGCCTCACCGACCGCGTGGTCATCTACACCCACGACGGCGACACGACCGTGAAGGAGCTCGCGCAGCGCGGGCTCGCGGCCGAGTCGGCCTACGTGCGGCGGAGCACCCTCGAGGACGTCTTCCTTCGCCTCACCGGCCGCGCCCTCGAGGAGTAGGGACATGGCCGTGCGCGTGTCCTCCATAGGGCACTTTCTCGAGCGCGAGACCCTCGTGTACCGGCGCCTGTGGCACGGCACCGTCTTCTCCGCTTTCGTGGGTCCCGCCCTGTTCCTCGTGGCCATGGGCAAGGGGCTCGGCGGCTACGTGGGCGCCAACCCCGCGCTCGGCGGCGTCGACTACCTCGACTTCGTCGCGCCGGGAATCCTGTGCGCATCGGTGATGCAGATGGCGGGTGCCGACGGCCTGTGGCCGGTCATGGGCCGGATCCAGTGGGACAAGCAGTACGTCGGCGTGGTCACCTCGCCGATCACCCCCGCCGAGCTCGCCGTCGGCTTCCTCACCTGGGAGTCGGTGCGCGCCCTGCTCGTCGCCGTTGCCTTCCTGCTGGTGGCCAGCGCCGTCGGTGGTCTGGCATCGCCCTTTGCCGTGCTGGCGGCCCCGGTGTGCATGCTCCTGGCGGTGGCCATGAGCGGGCCCCTCGCCGCGTGGTCGTCGAGCCGAACCTCCGACCGCTCGTTCGCGATCATCTTCCGGCTCGGGATCATCCCGCTGTTCCTGTTCTCGGGCACCTTCTTCCCGGTCACCCAGCTCCCCGGTTGGGCTCAACCGCTGGCCCAGCTCTCCCCGCTGTACCACGCCGTCGAGCTGGCCCGGGCGGCGACGACCGGCCACGCCCGGGACGCGGTTGCCATCGTCGGCCACGTCCTCGTGCTGTGCGGGGTCGCCCTCGGCGGGGCCGTGGCGGCCCAGCGAGCGTTCACGAGACGGCTGTCCTCATGATGTCGATCCGGCAACGGGTGCCGGGCACCAGGCGCGTGCTCGAGCGCAACATGCTCGCCTACCGCCGGCTCTGGCTGATCTTCGTCTCCGGCTTCTTCGAGCCCTTCCTCTACCTGCTCTCGATCGGCATCGGTGTCGGCGCGCTCGTGGGCAAGATCCCCGGCCCGGGCGGGAAGCTCATCGACTACCGCGACTTCGTCGCTCCCGGGCTGATGGCGACGGCGGCCATGAACGGTGCCATCTTCGACACCACCTTCATGTTCTTCATCAAGCTGAAGTACTGGAAGACCTACGACAGCATGCTCTCCACCCCCCTCACGAACACCGACGTCGCCTCGGGCGAGATCATGTGGTCGGTCCTGCGCGGCGGCATCTATGCCATGTTCTTCCTCCTCGTGATGTTGCTGCTCGGCCTCCTGCACTCGCCGCTGGCCGTCCTGGCGCTGCCGACCGCCCTCCTCGAGTGTTGGGCGTTCGCCGCTGTCGGCTCGGCGGCGTCGAGCTACATGCGGTCGTACTGGGACTTCGACTTCATCAACGTCGTGCTGCTGCCGAGCTTCCTGTTCTCGGGAACGTTCTTCCCGCTGGACCGCTACCCCGGCTGGCTCGAGGTGGTGGTGCGTTGCACCCCGCTGTACCAGGCGGTGGCGCTCATGCGCAGCCTCGTGTTCGGCCACCTCGACGTCTCGGCAGCCGGCCACGTCGTCTACCTCGTGGTGATGGGCATCGTCGGCCTGTCGATCGCCAGCCGCCGACTCGGCCACCTCCTGACACCGTGACGTCGAACGTGGGCGTCGACGGGGCAGCCCTCACTGACCTTGAGCGGGCGCGACGCGGCCGCCGGTTCGAGACCGTCGACGTGTTCGAGCGGCTCTACCAGGCCTACCTGGCCGTGGCCGGTGCCGGGGCGGTCATCGCCATCGGCGCCAGCCTGGTGGGCGACGCCGAGGTGGGTGCGGGCACCGCCCACCGAGTGATCACCGAGGGGCCTACGTGGGTTGGCCTCTTCCTCGCTGCCGCGCTGGTCGCGGGGCTGCGATCCGGTCTTCGGGGCGGCCCCCTCGCCCTCGAGGCGCCCTTCGTGACCCACGTGCTGCTGTCCCCCGTGCCCCGCCAGCTGGCGTTGCGCCGCCCGGCATGGGCGCAGCTCCGCCAGGCTGCGGTCGGAGGCGCCGCCGCGGGAGGCGTGGTCGCCCTCATCGTCGCCGGGCGCCTGCCGTTCGCGCTGCCGGCCATGGTCACGTTCGCGGCAGCGACCGGGGCGCTCGTTGCCATCACCAGCACCGGGCTGGCCATGGTCGTCTCCGGCCGGCGCCCACCGGCCCTCGTCGTGCACGTCGGGTGCCTGTTGCTCCTCGGCGCGTCGGTTGCCGACCTGGTGGCCGGCACGGCTTGGTCGCCCGGCTCGATCGCCGGGCGACTCGCCCTCGGCGGTGGCCGTTTCGACGCCGTTGGGCTGGCCACGGTGCCGGCCGCCGCCCTCGCCGCGCTCGCCGGCCGGCGGGCGATCGGCGGGATGTCGATCGAGGCCGCCCGCCGGCGGGCCGGGCTGGTGTCGGAGCTGCGGATGGCCGTCACCCGGCAGGACCTGCGCACCGTCGTGCTGCTGCAGCGCCGACTGGCCCAGGACCGAGCCCGGTCGCGACCGTGGCTGCGACGCGGCCTCCGCAGCCTGGCCCGGCTGCCGGCCCTTCGCCTGGCCCGGCCCCTCGTGCTGTGTGGTGTCGCCAGCGCCGCTGCCGTCGCCGCCTGGCGAGGCACCACACCCCTGATCGTGGTGGCCGGCCTGGCCCTGTGGGCCGCCGCCCTCGACCTCATCGAGCCGCTCGCCCAGGAGGTCGACCATCCCGACCGCTGGGCCAGCTATCCCGTCGACCGCGGCCAGCTCCTGACCCACCACCTGGTGGCGCCCGGCCTCGGGCTCCTCGTCATCACCCTTGTTCCGGTCTCGCTCATCGGACTGCTCGGCGGCGCCACCGCACTGGCGGCTGCCGTGGTGGTCCCCCTCGCCGTGGCCGCGGCGGTGGTCGGTGCCGCCTGCAGCACGGCAACGGCCCCGTTCAACTTCTCCTCCCCTGTCGCCTTCGTGCCCGAGGCCATGGGCACCCAGCTGATCTTCCGGGTGGCATGGCCGCCGGCAATCGCCGTGGTGGCCTGCCTGCCCCTCCTGGCCGGGCGTTCACAGCTCGGAGCTGCCGCGATCGCGTCAGCCGAGCTCGCCACCGTGCTACCCATCACCTTCGTGATCGCCATGGCCAACATCTGGCTCGCCCGGCGCCGCCCGGCCACCTTCTGATGGCGACGCCCGTGCTGCAGCTCGACCAGCTGGAGAAGGACTACGGCGACGGCCTGGGCCTGACGCCGACCACCCTCGAGGTGAACGCCGGCGAGCTGGTGCTGGCGGTTGGGCCCAACGGCGCCGGCAAGTCGACCTTGCTCGGCCTGTGCGCCGGCCTGCTCGAGCCCAGCAGTGGCACGGTCGCCGTCGTCGGCGCCGAGGTCGGGAGCACCGCCGCCCGCGCCGCCACCTCGGTGATCCCCGACCACCCGGCCCTCTACGACGATCTCTCGGTCTGGGAGCACGCCGAGTACGTGGCCAGGCTGCACGGGCTCGACGACTGGGAGACCCGCGGCGCCGATCTCCTCGACCGGCTCGGCCTCGCCGATCGTTGGGACGGCTTGCCGTCCCGGTTCAGCCGCGGCCTGCGCCAGAAGACGTCACTCCTCCTCGGGTTCCTGCGACCGGCCGAGCTGCTCCTGATCGACGAGCCGTTCGTGGGGCTCGACGCGCCAGGGCAACGCACGTTGGTGGAGCTGATTGCCGAAGCGGTCGGCGCGGGCGCCACCGCGGTGGTGTCGACCCACCAGCTCGACCTGGCCGATCGGGCGAGCCGCTGCCTCGGCCTCCGCGACGGCACCGTCGTCCACGATGGCGGCGCCGGCCGCGAGGTCGTCCTCCGCCTCACCGCCGTCTGACCCCCGCCCGTCCTTCACGTTCTTTGGCGACTCGTGGGGCTGCCAGAGCCGCCACTCGCCAAAGAACAGGGGGTCAGGCCGTGAGCTCGGACCAGT
>JAEKLB010000070.1 GCA_019510095.1 Acidobacteriota bacterium
CCGCTCGATCATCGACGGCACCGCCGCCCGCGTGAAGAGGAACGGCCCCTTCAGGTCGATGGCCATGAACGCGTCCCACTCGTCGACCGGGAACTCGTGCACGAGGAACGGATGGGAGTGGATGCCCGCGTTGTTCACGAGGACGTCCACGCCATCCGACGCCTCCATGGCGGCGGTGGCGGTCGTCTCGAGGGCGACGTCGCCGGCGACGACGATGGCCGTGCCACCGATCACCGCAACTGCGTTGGCGGTCTCCCGCAGCTTCTCCTCCCGCCGACCAACGAGGGTGACCACCGCGCCCTCGGCGGCGAAGGCCAGCGCCGTTGCCGCGCCGAGACCGGTGCCGGCGCCGGTGATCACCGCCCGCTTGCCGTCGAGCACGCCCATCAGCGCAGCTCGCCGACCACGTAGTCGACGCACGCGGTGAGCGCCCGCACGTCGTCGGGCTCGACGGCGGGGAACATGGCGATGCGGAGCTGGTTCCGGCCCAGCTTCCGGTAGGCGAAGGTGTCGACCACGCCGTTGGCCCGCAGGGCGGACACCAGGTCGTCGGCCTTGATCTCGTCGACGAGGTCGATGGTGCCGACCACAGGTGACCGCATCTCCGGGTTGGCCACGAACGGCGTTGCGTAGTCGGACGCCTCGGCCCAGCCGTAGAGGATGTCGGCCGACTGGCGCGACCGGCCAGCGGCCCAGTCGAGGCCACCGTTGCCGTTGAACCACTGGAGCTGCTGGTCGAGCAGGAACAGCGTCGCGAGTGCCGGCGTGTTGTAGGTCTGGTCGAGCCGGCTGTTGTCGAGGGCGATCTTCAGGTCGAGCGAGGCCGGCACCCACCGCCCTGACCCGCTGACGCGCTCGATCCGCTCGACGCCCGCGGGGGAGCAGCACGCCAGCCACAGCCCGCCGTCACCGGCGAAGACCTTCTGCGGCGCGAAGTAGTAGACGTCGACGTCGGCCGCTGACCACGGCATGGCACCGGCGCCCGACGTGGCGTCGACGGCGACGATGGCCTTGCCCTCGGTGCCCGGCGGGCGGCGAAGCGGCATGGCGACACCGGTCGACGTCTCGTTGTGGGTGAGGGCGTAGAGGTCGACCTCGGGGTTGGCCGCCGGCCCGGGATGCGTGCCCGGCTCCGCGCTGATGACGTCGGGCTCCTTGAGGTGGGGTGCCGCCGCCGCCGCCTCGGCGAACTTCGACGAGAACTCGCCGAACACGCAGTGCTGGCTGCGCTGGTCGATGAGCCCGAAGGTGGCGGCGTCCCAGAACGCGGTCGAACCGCCGTTGCCGAGCACGACCTCCCAGCCATCGGGAAGGGAGAACAGGTCGGTGAGGCCCTGCCGGATCGAGCCCACCACCTTTCGCACCGGTGCCTGCCGGTGGCTGGTGCCCATCCACGTGGCGGCGACGTCGGCGAGGGCCTGCACCGCCTCGGGGCGGACCTTCGACGGGCCCGAGCCGAACCGGCCGTCGGCCGGGAGCAGGTCGTTCGGGATCTCGATCTTGGTGTCGGCCATCACGTGCAACTATCGCACCCATGCGAAGGGTGTCTGAAGCCGTATCCGCCATCGCGCCGTCGGCCACGTTGGCGGTCGACGCCAAGGCCAAGGCCCTGAAGGCGGCCGGCGAGGACGTGATCGGCTTCGGCGCGGGCGAGCCCGACTTCCCGACACCCGCCCACATCGTCGAGGCGGCCGTGGAGGCCTGTCACGACCCCCTGATGCACAAGTACTCGCCCGCCGCTGGCTTGCCCGCCCTGCGCCAGGCCATTGCCGAGAAGACCACGCGCGACTCCGGCTACGAGGTCCGGCCCGATCAGGTCCTCGTGACCAACGGCGGCAAGCACGCCGTCTACGCGTCCATCCTCACCTTGGTCGACCGCGGCGACGAGGTCCTGCTGCCGGCGCCGTACTGGACCACCTACCCCGAGCCGATCCGCCTCGCCGGTGGTGTGCCGGTGGTGGTGCCGACCGACGTCACCAGTGGCTTCCGGGTCACCGTCGACCAGCTGGAGGCGGCTCGCACGCCGCGAACGAAGGCGCTCATCTTCGTGTCGCCGTCGAACCCCAGCGGCGCGGTCTACCCGCCCGCCGAGGTCGAGGCCATCGGCCGGTGGGCGGCCGAGCACGACGTCTGGGTGCTCACCGACGAGATCTACGAGCACCTGACCTACGACGACAGCACCTTCGTGTCGATGCCGGTGGTGGTCCCCGAGCTGGCTGACCGCTGCGTGGTGCTCAACGGCGTGGCCAAGACCTATGCCATGACCGGTTGGCGGGTCGGTTGGATGATCGGCCCGGCCGACGTGATCGACGGTGCAACCAACCTCCAGTCGCACTCGACGTCGAACGTGTCCAACGTGGCCCAGCGGGCGGCGCTGGCCGCGGTGTCGGGCAGCCTCGATGCGGTGGGCGAGATGCGGTCGGCCTTCGACCGCCGCCGCAAGCTGATGCACCAGCTCCTGTCGGGGATCGACGGAGTCGAGACGATGCTTCCCCAGGGAGCGTTCTACGCCTACCCGTCGTTCGAAGGCGTGCTGGCGCGGCCGGTCGCCGGCCGGAAGGTGGCCACCACCCTCGAGCTGTGCGAGCTGATCCTCGAGGAGGCCAAGGTGGCCATCGTCCCCGGCGAGGCCTTCGGCACGCCCGGCTACGCCCGCCTCTCGTTCGCCCTCGGCGACGACGACCTCGGCGAGGGCGTCCGCCGCATCGCCGACCTCCTCGCCAAGTAGCCGCCCTCCTTCCGTTCTGGCAGGGAAATCCGGACGCGACAGTCCGGTTTTCCCTGCCAGAACCGTCAAAGATGAGGCGATGGAGTTCGGGATCGGGGTGGCGCCGTTCGACCGGTGGGGCGGCATCGAGGAGCTGGCGCGTGTCGTTGAGGCCGCTGACCGGTTGGGGTTCGGCTACGTCACGATGCCCGACCACGTGCTGGTGCCGGATGGCCCGGAGCAGCCGCGCAGCGGTGTGGTGTTCCCCGACGTCATCCCGCTGGCGGCGTTCCTCGCCGCCCGCACGTCGTCGGTGCGGTTCGTGTTCTCGGCCCTGGTGGTGCCGCTGCGCGACCCGGTGGTCCTGGCCAAGCAGCTGGCCACGCTCGACTGGGTGTCGGGCGGCCGGATCGGTGCGGTCGTCGGGTCGGGGTGGCTGCGCTCGGAGTTCGATGCCCTCGGCATCAGCTTCGACGACCGCGGTGCCCGCACCGACGAGTACCTCCGGGTGATGAAGGCGTGCTGGACCGAGGAACGCCCCGCCTTCGACGGTCACTACGTGTCGTTCCCGCCGTCGGCGGTCGAGCCCAAGTGCGTGCAGTCGCCCCACGTGCCGCTGTGGATCGGGGGCAACGGGCCTCGGCCCGAGGGCCGGGTCGTCGAGCTGGGCGACGGGTGGGCCCCGCTGACCGGCACGTTCGACGAGCGGGCCGAGGCCATCGCCCGCATCAAGGACCGAGCCGCTGTCGCCGGCCGCGACCCTGGCGCCTTGGCGTTCGCCGGCAGCCTCACGGTCGGCCCTGTCGACGCCAGCTCCGCACGCCTGGCGAGGGGCCACCATGTCACCGAGCGCGACACGGCCGATGCCGCCCGGCGCCAGGCGTCGACCGCTGAGGAGGCGATCGACCAGATCGGCCGGGCGACCGAGGCGGGCTTCACCCACCTCGGCGTGGGCCTGGGCTGGAACGACCCCGACGAGCTGGTCGAGAAGCTCGCCTGGTTTTCCGAGTCCGTGATCCACGCGCGCTGACGCGAGACTGGAGGCATGGCCCGCATCCTCGTGACCGAGAAGATCGCCGACGGTGGGCTCGACGCCCTGCGCGCCGCCGGCCATGAGGTCGACGAGCAGCTGGGGCTGTCGCCGGACGACCTGCTGACCGCCATCAAGGGCGCCGAGGCGCTGATCGTTCGGTCGGCGACCCAGGTCACGGCCGAGGTCGTCGATGCCGGCACCGACCTGGTGATCGTGGGCCGGGCCGGGCTCGGCGTCGACAACATCGACGTCGACGCCGCCACCACCCGGGGCGTGATGGTCGCCAACGCCCCCGGGACCAACTCGCTGTCGACCGCCGAGCACGCCGTGGCCCTACTGCTGTCGCTGGCCCGCAACGTGCCCCAGGCGGCCGCCGCCCTCAAGGCCGGTCGGTGGGAGAAGTCGAAGTGGGAGGGCATCGAGGTCCACGGCAAGACCCTCGGCATCGTCGGCCTCGGGCGCATCGGCACCCTCGTCGCCCAGCGGGCCCACGCCTTCGGCATGCGGATCGTGGCCTGGGATCCGTGGGTCACCGCCGACCGGGCCCGCCAGCTCAACATCGAGCTGCGCGAGCTCAACGAGCTGGCGGCCGAGGCCGACTTCGTCACCATCCACCTGGTGAAGATGCCGCAGTACGTCGGCATCGTCGGCGAGGACTTCTTCAACCACGCCAAGTCCGGCATCCGCATCGTCAACGACGCGCGCGGGGGACTGGTCGACGAGGTCGCGCTGGCCGCCGCGCTGGCCGACGGGCGGGTCGCCGGCGCCGCTCTCGACGTCTTCGACAACGAGCCGTGCACCGACTCGCCCCTGTTCGCCTTCGACAACGTGGTGGCGACGCCGCACCTCGGCGCGTCCACCCTCGAGGCCCAGGACAAGGCGGGCGTGGTGGTGGCCGAGCAGGTCGTGCTGGCGCTCGCCGGCCAGTTCGTGCCGTTCGCCGTCAACGTGGCCGCGAGCGAGGCGTCGGAGACGGTGCAGCCCTTCCTCCCCCTGGCCGAGCGGTTGGGCGCCATCTTCGCCGGGCTCTGCGGCGCCGTCCCCAAGACCCTCGAGGTCGAGTGCCAGGGGCAGCTGGCCGACTACGACACCCGCATCCTGAGCCTGTCGGTGCTGAAGGGTCTGCTCGGCAAGATGACCGAGGAGCCGGTGTCCTACGTGAACGCGCCGCAGCTGGCCGAGGAGCGCGGCATCGAGCTGCGGGAGACGAAGACGACGACCGCCCAGGACTACGTGAACCTGGTCGTCGTCCGGGGCATGGGCCACTCGGTCGGTGGGACCCTCACCGGCCAGCGGGCCGAGCCCCGCATCGTGCTCCTCGACGACCACGTCGTCGAGGTGCCGCCGGCCGAGCACATGCTCGTGGTCCGCAACGACGACCGGCCCGGCATGATCGGCCAGGTCACCTCGGCCCTGGGCCGGGCCAGCGTCAACATCTCCGACCTCCACCTCGGCCGCTCGAAGGTCGGCGAGGTCGCCCTCCAGGTGCTGGCCCTCGACCAGCCGGCCCCGCCCGACGTCCTCGATCAGCTCCGCGCCGCCGACGGCATCTCGTCGGTCGCCGCCATCAGCAGCTGATCCCCGAACCCGCGACGAATCGTCGTCAGATCTGTCGACGATTCGTCGCGGGTTCGGCTAGCGCTTGGCCTTGATCAGGCCGTCGGCCTCGGCGGCGGCGGGATCGAGGTAGCAGCGGTCGGGCTTGGTGCGCTCGTAGGCGAGCATGCCGGGCAGGTGGAAGAGGTTGCTCGAGAGCTTTGCCTTCACCGGGTGGGACACCGGGCAGACCCCGTCGACCGGATCGACCCACGCGGGCGGCGCCGCGGGCGAGATCGGCGGCCAGGACGGGGCCGGTGCCGACGCGGCCAGCAGCTCGTCGTCGCGGCGCTGGACCACCTTCGACACGGCGACGGCGATGCCCACCAGCAGGCCGAGCATCAAGCCCTTTCGGAACGAGCGCCGCAGCATTGCCGGGGACGTTACTGCGGTGTTCCGTTGACGAAGTCCGTCCCGTCCGGCACACTTGTCAGGTCATGCGTCCCTTCGTCACCACCGCCGACAGCCTGATCGTCCTCCTCCTTACGTGAGGCGTGCACCGTCCGGTGCACGCCCTTCGCCTCCTGCGCCTCTGGCCAGGAGGTTTTCTTTTGCCCCCGTTTGCGGATCCCTGAAGCACACCAACAGAGAGAGCTCCCATGGCACCGAAGCCCGTGACCCCGAAGAAGATGCCGTTCGACAAGTACGTGCCCTTCCGGCCGCTCGCGCTTCGACTTCCTGCCCGTGAGTGGCCGAACCGCCAGATCGAGCGGGCCCCGCGGTGGTGCTCGGTCGACCTGCGCGACGGCAACCAGGCCCTCATCGATCCCATGGATCCGGCCCGCAAGCTGAAGATGTTCGAGACCCTCGTGGGGATGGGGTTCAAGGAGATCGAGGTCGGCTTCCCGTCGGCGTCGCAGACCGACTACGACTTCCTTCGTCTCCTGATCGAGGAGGACCGCATTCCCGACGACGTCACCGTCGAGGTGCTCGTCCAGTGCCGGGCCGACCTCATCGAGCGCACCTACGAGGCCATCGCCGGCGCCCGCAACGCCATCGTCCACTTCTACAACTCCACGTCGGTGCTCCAGCGCCGGGTGGTCTTCCGCCTCGACAAGGAGGGGATCATCGGCATCGCCGTCGAGGCGGCCAAGCTCTGCCGCAAGCTCGAGGACCGCATTCCCGAGACCCGCGTTCGGTACGAGTACTCACCCGAGTCGTACACCGGCACCGAGATCGACTTCGCGGTGGAGATCTGCTCGGCCGTCATGGACGTGATCGAGCCGACGGCTGAATCGCCGATCATCCTCAACCTGCCGGCCACCGTCGAGATGTACACGCCGAACATCTATGCCGACACGATCGAGTGGTTCCTCGCCAACGTCCCCAACCGCGAGAGCGTGATCCTCAGCCTTCACCCGCACAACGACCGCGGCACAGCCGTCGCGGCCGCCGAGCTCGGGCTGATGGCAGGCGCCGACCGCGTCGAGGGCTGCCTGTTCGGCAACGGTGAGCGCACCGGCAACGTCGACCTGATCACGCTGGCGCTGAACATGTTCAGCCAGGGTGTCGATCCCGAGCTCGACTTGAGCGACATCGACGCCCTGCGCCGCGTCGCCGAGTACTGCAACCGCCTGCCGATCCATCCGCGCCATCCCTACGTGGGCGAGCTCGTCTACACCGCGTTCTCCGGTTCGCACCAAGACGCCATCAAGAAGGGTCTCGAGGCCATCGGCCCCGACTACGACGTCTGGGACGTGCCCTACCTGCCGATCGACCCGAAGCACCTCGGTCGCAGCTACGAGGCCGTGATCCGGGTCAACAGCCAGTCGGGCAAGGGCGGCGTCGCCTACATCATGAAGGCCGAGCACGGCTTCGACCTGCCCCGCCGCCTCCAGATCGAGCTGTCGAAGACCGTGCAGACGATCACCGAGGACACCGGCACGGAGATCAGCCCGGCCGAGCTGTGGGCCACGTTCCAGGCGCAGTACCTGCCCACCGACCCGGGCGTGGTGCTGCTGTCGCACGAGGAGACGACCTCCAGCGAGGAGGGCTCACGCATCACCGCCCAGCTCCTCGTCGACGGTGAGCACCGTACGGTGTCGGGCAAGGGGAACGGGCCCATCGCCGCCTTCGTGCACGCCATCCAGTCGGACCTGGGCATCGAGCTCGAGGTGGTCGACTACGCCGAGCACGCGGTGTCGGCCGGCAGCGATGCCACCGCGGTTGCCTACGTCGAGGCCCGCGGCGAGGAGGCTGTGACGTGGGGCGTCGGCATGGACGAGTCGATCAACTCGGCCTCCCTCAAGGCCGTCATCAGTGCCGTCAACCGCCTCCGCTCCTGACCATTCTTTGGCGACTGAGGGGTCTGGGAGACCTCTCAGTCGCCAAAGAACATGTGGGTTCAGGCGGCCTCAGGCGGTGGAGGGGAGCCAGGCGGGGCGGGTGGCCTCGTAGGTGGTGATCATCGGCTCGTTGCGGAGGGTCAGGCCGACGTCGTCGAGGCCTTCGAGCAGGCGCATCTGGGTGAAGTCGTCGAGCGGGAAGGTGCCGGACAGGCCGGCCTTGGGCGCCTCGACGGTGCGGCGCTCGACGTCGATGGTGATCTCGAGCGTCGGGTCGTCCTGGACGGCCTTCATCAGCGCGGCACCGAGCTCGGCCTCGACGGTCACGGGCACCAGGCCGACCTTGGTGCAGTTGTTGCGGAAGATGTCGGCGAACCGGGGCGAGATCACCGCCCGGAAGCCGTAGTCCTCCAGCGCCCAGACGGCGTGCTCCCGCGACGAGCCGGTCCCGAAGTTGGGCCCGGCGACGAGGATCGAGGCGCCGGCATGCTCAGCCCGGTTGAGCACGAAGTCGCGCTCCTTCTCCTTCCAGGTCGAGAACAGGCCCGGGCCGAAGCCGGTGCGCTCGACCCGCTTGAGCCACTCGGCCGGGATGATCTGGTCGGTGTCGACATCGCTTCGGTCGAGCGGCAGGGCGGTTCCGGTGATGATGCGGACGGCTTCCATCAGTCGAGGTCCTTCGGGGTCGAGAACGTTCCGGCGATGGCCGTGGCGGCAGCCACGGCGGGGGACACGAGGTGGGTGCGGCCGCCCGTGCCCTGGCGGCCTTCGAAGTTGCGGTTCGACGTCGATGCCGCCCGCTCGCCCGGCGCCAGCTTGTCGGGGTTCATGGCCAGGCACATCGAGCAGCCCGGCTCCCGCCATTCGAACCCGGCGGCGGTGAAGACCTTGTCGAGGCCTTCCGCCTCGGCCTGGAGCTTCACCTTGAACGAGCCGGGCACCACCAGAGCCCGCATGCCGTCGCTGACGGTGTGACCGTCGGCCACCGCGGCGGCGGCCCGGAGGTCCTCGATGCGGCTGTTGGTGCACGACCCGATGAACACGGTGTCGACCTTGACGTCGCGCATCGGCGTGCCGGCGACCAGTCCCATGTACTCGAGCGCCCGGGCCGCGGCGTTGCGGTCGCCCGGCTCGGCGAACGAGTCGGGATCGGGGATGACACCGTCGAGCGGCACGACCTGGCCGGGGTTGGTGCCCCAGGTCACGTGAGGCGAGAGCCCGGAGCCGTCGATCACCACCTCCTTGTCGAAGATGGCGTCGGCGTCGGTGACCAACGAGCGCCAGTCGTCGAGCGCCTGCTCCCATGCCGCGCCCTTCGGCGCGTACTGGCGGCCCTCGAGATAGGCGAAGGTGGTGTCGTCCGGTGCGACCAGGCCGGCGCGTGCGCCCGCTTCGATGGACATGTTGCACACGGTCATGCGCCCTTCCATCGACAGCGCCCGGAACACCGAGCCCCGATACTCGATGACCGAGCCGATGCCGCCGCCCGTGCCGATGCGCCCGATGATGGCGAGAACGACGTCCTTGGCGGTCACGCCCGGCGGCAGGTCGCCGTCGACGGTCACCGCCATGGTCCCTGGACGGGTCTGGGGCAGCGTCTGGGTGGCGAGCACGTGCTCGACCTCCGACGTGCCGATGCCGAACGCCAGCGCGCCGAACGCGCCGTGGGTCGAGGTGTGGCTGTCGCCGCACACGATCGTCATGCCCGGCTGGGTGATGCCCTGCTCGGGCCCGATCACGTGGACGATGCCCTGACCCGGGTCGCCCATCGGGTGGAGCCGGATGCCGAACTCGGCACAGTTCTCCCGCAGCACCTCGAGCTGGCGGCGGGAGACGGGGTCGGCCACCGGCTGCTCCAGCGAGTGGGTCGGGACGTTGTGGTCCTCGGTCGCCAGGGTCAGCTCCGGATGGCGCACGCCGCGCCCCGCGAGTCGCAGCCCGTCGAATGCTTGCGGCGAGGTCACCTCGTGCACGAGGTGGAGGTCGATGAAGAGGAGATCGGGCTCGCCCTCGGTCGCCCGCACGACGTGTCGGTCCCAGATCTTCTGGCTCAACGTCTTGGCCATGGTCGTCCCATCTCAATGCCTCGTATCTCAAATGGTGAGATAGCGTCTTATGAAGTGGACACAACGATAAGCGGCGTGGGCGTCCTCGACAAGGCGGTTCACCTTCTCGGCGCGCTGGAGGACGGTCCCCTGGGCCTGGCCGGCCTGGTCGAGGCCACCGGCCTGCCCCGACCGACGGCCCACCGACTGGCCTGTGCCCTCGAAGCCCACGGCCTGGTGCGCCGGGACGGCGAGGGCCGCTTCATCCTCGGGCCCCGCCTGACCACGCTCGGCCGGGCGGCGGCCGGCGGGGTCGATCTGGCCGAGGTGGCCCGGCCCGCCCTCGAGCGGCTCCGGGACCAGACCGGCGAGAGCGTGCAGCTCTATGTCCGCCAGGGGGACGAGCGGGTCTGCCTGCTGTCGCTCGAATCGCCCCATGGCCTGTGGACGATCGTGGCCCTGGGCGCCCGGTTGCCGCTCGATCGGGGCTCGGCGGGCAAGGTGCTCCAGGGCAAGACGGTGCCCGCCGGGTGGGCCCAGAGCGTGGGGGAGCGGGAGCCCGGGGTTGCCTCGGTGAGCGCCCCGGTGCTCGACGGCGCCCACCGGTTGGTGGCGGCCGTGTCGGTGTCGGGACCGATCCCTCGCACCGGTCGGGCGCCGGGCCGCAAGTACGGGAGCTCGGTCATCGCCGCCGCTCGTCAGATCGAGGAAAGCCTGACGTAGCGGGAGGGAACCGCGCCCAGGGTGCCGAACTGTTGAGCCGCACAAGCAGCTGAACGTCGCGCTCCCTGGAGGCAGTCGTGCTCAAGCGTCTCGGTCCGGTGGCCATGTTGGTGACCCTCATCGCGGTGGCGCTCCTGGCGGCACCGGCGTCGGCCCAGACGCCACCGCCCTTGGCCGGCGTCGTCGAACAGCTCGACAATGCCCTCGACCAGGCCCAACCGGCGTTCGACGCCCTGAAGCCGGTCACCGATCAGCTGGCACCGCCACTGGCCCAGGCGGTCAACGCCCTCCAACCCCTCATCACCCAGCTGAACGGCATCGTCAGCCAGGCCAAGCCGGCGTGCGTCGTGCTGGGACCGGTGCTCGACGCCGTCCAACCGGCGATCGCCCAGGTGCAACCGCTGCTCGACGTCACCGCCAACCCGCCCGACCAGGTCGCCCTGCTCAAGCCGGTGCTGGCCACCGTCAACGGCTTGGTCACCCAGGCGCTCCACCTGTGCTCGGCCGCCACCCCCGCCGCCGCCAAGGCCGGCGCATCGGCGCCCGTGGCAACGGGGTCCCCGGGCTCACTGCCGCTGACCGGGGGCCCGATCCTTGCCGTCCCCGCGCTGGCCGCCCTCGGCCTCGGCGGCGCCCTCCGCGCCGCCCGCCGCCGTCTCGACTGACCACCTCCTGGGTCAGGGCGACACAGAGCGCTTGGCCACGGCCCGGCAGGCGGTGACCAGCTGGGGCACGAAGGCCGGGGGGTCGGTGACGCAGACCTGATGGCGGCCGGCCACCTCGTAGATGTCGGCGCCGGGGATGGCGTCGGCCATCGCCCGCTGGTCGGCCGGCGGCACCAGCTCATCGAGGGTGGTGACCACCACCGACGTGGGGACACCGATGTCGCCCGCCCACAGCCGCCCGTCCCACCGGGCGATCTCGGCCGCGGCGTCGAGGAGCGCCCGCCCGTCACCGAGCAGGAGCTCCTCGGCGACCCACGGGCCGAGCTGGCGCCGGGTGTTCATCGAGCTCAGGACGCGGGTGCCGAGGGCGCGCATGGCGGGCGGCGGCAGCGCCCGGGCTCCCAGACCGAACAGTCCGAGCAGGTTGAGCCGGGCTCGTTCCGTGCTCGAGCTGGTGAGCCGTAGGGCGGTGGCGCACAGGACGAGGCCGGCGACCTTCGGCGCGTGCCGCCGCCAGAGCAGCAGGGCGATCGGTCCCCCCATCGAATAGCCGACCGGGATGACTCGGGTGATGCCCAGCTCGTCCAGGAGGGCAGCGGCGTCGTCGGCGCAGTCGGCGATCCGGAAGCGCCGCCAGGTGCGCAGGCCCCGCCCGTGCCCACGGTGGTCGAGGGCGATGACCCGGAAGTGCTCGGCCAGCGGCTCGTAGGCGGCAAACCAGTTGAGATCGGCCGTTGCCGTCCAGCCGTGGAGCAGGAGGACGGTCGGCGCTCCCGGCGGACCGGGCAGCTCCCGCACGAAGGTGCGACCGCGCCCGGGGAGCTCGACGACTCGACCCGGCGGCAGCGGCGGTCGGCTGGTCACTGAACCGCGACGACCTCGACCTTCATCGAGCGGCCGCCGACCTCGTAGGAGCGGACATCGCCGGCCGACGCCCCCATCAAGGACGACCCGAGCGGGGAGCCGGGGGAGACGACCTGATGGGTCGCGTGGCGCTCCTCGATCGAGCCCACCAGGTAGTGCTCGGTCTCGCTGTCGCCCCCGAAACGGACCTCGACCACCGACCCGACCCCGACAGTGCCACCGCTGGCGCCGGCCTCGACGATCGTCGCGTCCCGCAGGATGCCCTGGAGGTGGCGGATGCGAGCCTCCATCTTCCCCTGCTGGTCCTTGGCCGCGTGATAGTCGCCGTTCTCCGACAGGTCACCCAGCATGCGGGCAGCCTCGATCTTCCGGGCGATCTCGATCCGGCCCTCGCCGGTCAACTCGTCGAGCTCGGTCTTGAGCCGGTCGTGGGCCTCCTGGGAGAGCTCTTGCTGATCAGGCATGACACCGAGGGTACTGCCGCCTACACTTTCAGCCTGATGCCCGGCACCACTCTCATCACCGCCTTCGCCGTAATCATCATCGTGTAGCGCGCGCCGATCTCCGGCGTGCGCCTAGACCGTCCACCCTGGTGGGCGGTCTTTCGTTTGTCAGGACCGTCGAGCAACAGGGAGAGCAGACCAACATGGCCCATCGGATCGGAGTGATCGGCGGCGACGGCATCGGGCCACAGATCGTCGCGGCTGCCATGAAGGCAGTCCGGGCCACGGGCGTCGAGGTCGACGAGGTCAGCTTCGACCTGGGCGCCGACCGCTACCTGCGTGACGGCTACGTGCTGGATGACGCCGACCTCGAGCGCATCCGGGGCTGCGACGCCATCCTCAAGGGGCCGCTCGGCCCGGCCATCGGCGACGCCCGCGTGCCGGGCGGCACCGTCGAGCGGGGCATCATCCTCCGGCTCCGGTTCGAGCTCGACCAGTACATCAACCTCCGCCCCTTCTCCGGCACGAGCGTCGCCACCGGCGAGGTGCTCGACTTCGTCGTGATCCGGGAGAACACCGAGGGCAGCTACGCGGGTGAGGGCGGGTTCCTGCGCAAGGGCACGCCCCACGAGGTCGCCACCCAGGGCTCGGTCAACACCCGCATGGGCGTCGAGCGTTGCGTGCGGTACGCGTTCGACCTGGCCATGGCGCGGCCCCGCCGTCACCTCACGCTGGTGCACAAGACCAACGTGCTGACCTTCGCGGGCGATCTCTGGCAGCGCACGTTCAACGAGGTGGCTGCCGAGTACCCCGATGTCAGCACCGCGTACAACCATGTCGACGCGTCGTGCATCTACCTGGTCGAGGACCCGGCTCGCTACGACGTGATCGTCACCGACAACCTGTTCGGCGACATTCTCACCGACCTGGCCGGCGCGGTGGTCGGCGGCGTTGGTTTCGCCGGCACCGGCAACCTCAACCCGTCACGCACCGGGCCGTCGATGTTCGAGCCGGTACACGGCTCGGCGCACGACAGCGTGGGCACCGATCGGGTGAACCCCACTGCCGCCATCCTGGCGGCGGCGATGATGCTCGAGTTCCTGGGCGAGGCCGACGCCGGTGCCCGGATCCGCAAGGCGGTCGACGACGTCACCGCAACCAACCCCGTTCCCGTCACCATTGGCGACGCCGTCGCAGAGAGGGTCTGAGATGCCCATCACCGAGTCCAAGCTGATCTGGATGGACGGCGAGCTCGTCCCGTGGGCCGACGCCAAGGTGCACGTCCTCACCCACACGCTCCACTACGGCAACGGGGTGTTCGAGGGCATTCGTGCCTACGAGACCTCGTCGGGCCCGGCCGTCTTCCGGCTCACGCCCCACATCAAGCGCCTCTTCAACAGCGCCAAGATCTTCATGCTCGACATCCCCTACACGCCCGACGAGCTGATCGAGGCCACCAAGGAGGTCGTGAGGGTCAACGACCTGCCGTCGTGCTACATCCGTCCCATCGCCTACCTCGGCTATGGCGAGATGGGCCTCAACCCCCTGACGTCGAAGGTCAGCGTGTCCATCGCGGCATGGCCGTGGGGCTCCTATCTCGGCGATGACGGCATCGAGCACGGCGTGCGCATGATGATCTCATCGTGGCAGCGCCACGACGTCAACTCCATGCCGCCGGCCGCCAAGGGCACGGGGATGTACATCAACTCGCAGATGGCCAAGATCGAGGCCATAAAGTCGGGCTACGACGAGGCGATCCTGCTTTCGCCCCAGGGCTATGTCAGCGAGTGCACCGGCGAGAACATCTTCGTCGTCAAGAACGGAGTGATCATCACGCCGCCGGTGAGCGCAGGCGCACTCGAGGGCATCACCCAGGACGCGGTGCGGACGATCGCCGCCGACCTCGGCATCGAGTACCGCGAGGCCCACATCGTGCGGTCCGACCTCTACACCGCCGACGAGGCCTTCCTTTCGGGAACAGCCGCTGAGATCGTGCCGATCCGCTCGGTCGACGAGCGCGAGATCGGCGAGCCGGGGCCGGTCACCAAGGAGATCCAGAGCGTGTTCTTCTCCGCGGTCCGCGGCGAGGTCGATCGCTACAAGGACTGGAACGAACATGTCGTCTGACGCTGCCGTACCCGGGGGCTTGCCGGAATCGGTCGAGATCTATGACACGACCCTGCGCGACGGGTCGCAGCTCGAGGGCATCTCGCTCACCGTCGACGACAAGCTGCGCATTGCCGAGCAGCTGGACATCCTCGGCGTCCACTTCATCGAGGGCGGCTGGCCGGGCGCCAACCCGAAGGACGACGAGTTCTTCCAGCGCGTCCACGGCGAGCTGTCGTTGGCCACGTCGACCCTGGTGGCGTTCGGCTCCACCCGTCGCCCCAAGGGCAAGGTCGACTCCGATCCCACGTTGCTCAACCTGGTCAAGGCCAAGACCTCGGCGGTCTGCATCGTGGGCAAGTGCTGGGACTACCACGTCACCGAAGCGCTCCAGGTCGAGCTGTCGGAGGGCATCGCCATGGTCGGCGACTCGGTGCAGTTCCTCCGAGGCTCCGGCCTCGATGTGCTCTTCGACGCCGAGCACTTCTTCGACGGCTGGAAGCGCAATCCCGAGTTCAGCCTGGCCGTGCTGGAGGCGGCCGTCCTCAATGGCGCGTCCACCCTGGTGCTCTGCGACACCAACGGCGGCACCTTGCCCAACGAGGTGGAAGACGCGGTCCGCTCGGTCATCGCCCACTTCGGGAGCGACGCCAAGGTCGGCGTGCACCTGCACGACGACGCCGGCTGCGGCGTCGCCAACGCGCTGGCGGGCGTGCGGGCCGGGGCGACCCAGGTCCAGGGCACGATCAACGGCTATGGCGAGCGAACCGGCAACTGCAACCTCACCTCGATCATCCCCAACCTCTCGCTGAAGATGGGCGTGAAGACGATCCCCGAGGACCGGATGCACCTCCTCACACCCGTGTCGCACCACATCGCCGAGCTGGTCAACATCACCATGAACCCGCAGCAGGCCTACGTCGGCCACTCGGCGTTCGCCCACAAGGCGGGACTGCACACCAGCGCCATCGCCCGCCGCAAGGACGCCTACGAGCACGTCGATCCCGAGTCGGTCGGCAACGGCACCCGGTTCGTGGTCTCGGAGCTGGCGGGCCGCTCGACGCTGCAGATGAAGGCCACCGAGCTCGGCCTCGACCTCGATGGCAAGGCGCTCGGCGACGTGGTCGAGCAGCTCAAGGAGCTCGAGCACGCGGGCTATCACTTCGAGGCGGCCGACGGCTCACTCGAGCTGCTGATGCGGCGGGCCACCGGCTGGGAGCAGGACTGGTTCGCAGTCGAGTCGTTCCGCGTCATCAGCGACGACGACGGCCATGGTGGCTTCCAGACCGAGGCGACTGTGAAGGTGCACGTCGGCGGGGCGCGCTACGTGACCGTTGCTGAGGGCAACGGCCCCGTCAACGCCCTCGACTCCGCGCTGCGGGAGGCGCTCGAGCCGCACTACCCCCAGCTGCACTCGCTCCACCTCACCGACTACAAGGTCCGGGTGCTCGACACCAACAAGGGCACCGGCGCCGTCACGCGAGTCTTGATCGACTCCACCGATGGCGAGCACGCGTGGACCACCATCGGGGTCTCCGAGAACATCATCGAAGCCTCATGGCAGGCCCTGTACGAGTCGATCGTCTACGGCCTGCTGCACGCTGGTTCCTAGGTGGCGGCGGTCGAGTCCTCCAGCAGGTTCTGCCGGTAGGACTCGTCCTGGGCGTGCGCGGCGTCACGGGTGTAGCTGGCGACGGCCATCATCGAGAGGACCGCGGCGCCGAGCATGAAGGGTGTGCTGAGACTGAGGGCATACCGAAGCCCATAGCCGTCGGAGACGATGCCGAAGAGCAGCGGACCGATCGAGACGGCCACCAGTCGCAGCACTGAGCCCACGGCATAGGCGCGGCCCCGGAGATGGGAGATCACGACGTCGGCGAGGATGCCGCGGAGCAGGGCCGTCGGCATGGTGACGAACAGGGCGCCGAGGCACCAGAACAGGATTGCGGGGCCAGTCGCGGTGGACGAGAACGTGAGGAAGAACAGCAGCCCAGAGACGAGATAGGTCGCGGCGAGCAGCTGGAGACGAGCCTGGGGGCGTCCGGCGCTGACCATTCGATCGCTCAGCCGGTTGCAGATGAGCACGCCGACGATGCCGAACACGGCGCTGAGCGCGACGACGCCTCCGCCGCCTGCTGCCGACATCCCGTGGTAGCGACGGAAGAAGGAGACCGCCCACGTGCCCAGCGCCGCTTGGAGGAACGAGCTGACTGCCGACCCACCGAAGGCCAACCAGATGGTGGTGATCCTGCTGAGC
>JAEKLB010000071.1 GCA_019510095.1 Acidobacteriota bacterium
TCCTCGACGTAGGCGAGGTCGAGCATCGGCGTTCCGCCGACGACGCCGACGGAGATGGCGGCGCACTCGTCGAGCAGCGGCAGGGCCTTGAGCTTGCCCGTCTGCACCCGACGGGTCAGCGCGTCGTGCAGGGCGATGTAGCCCCCGCAGATCGATGCCGTGCGGGTGCCGCCATCGGCCTGGATCACGTCGCAGTCGACGATCACCTGCACCTCGGGCATGGCCTTCAGGTCGGTGACCGAACGCAGGGAGCGACCGATGAGGCGCTGGATCTCCTGGGTTCGCCCCGACTGCCTCCCGCGGGCCGCCTCGCGCTCGACACGCTCGCCCGTGGAGCCCGGCAGGAGCGAGTACTCGGCCGTGACCCAACCCCGGCCGCTCCCCTTCAACCAGCGCGGGATGTCCTCGTCGATCGAGGCGGTGCACAGGACCCGCGTCTTGCCGAACGACACCAGCACCGAGCCAGCGGCGAACTCGGTGAAGTCGCGCTCGAAGGTGACCGGCCGGAGCTGGTCGGTGTGGCGACCATCGACGCGGCTACCCATCGGCCCGCACCTCGAAGGTGGCTCCCTGCGACGCGCAGAGCACGGGCCTGCCGAACGCCTCGGCCGCGTCGGCTTGTTGCCGCGCCGGGTCGACACCGGGAGGGAAGTGGGTGACGACGAGCTGGCTGACGCCGGCCTGCCGGGCGAGATCGCCCGCCTGCCGGGCACTGAGGTGCTGCACGGAACGCTCCTGGTTGGTGGTGAGGGACGCCTCGCACAGCGCCATGTCGAGGTCGGCGCCCAGCCGGTCGAGTGACCAGTCGGGACCGGTGTCGGCGGAGTAGCCGAGCGAGGCCCCGCCATCCTCGTCGATGCGAACGGCCAGGGTCTCCGGGCCATGGTCGGTGCGGGAGAACGACAAGGTCAGGCCGCCGAGGCGAGCACCGTCTCCAGAGGCGACGGCATCCCAGTCGCACGAGCGGCCGATGTCGCCGTTGACCTCCTCGACGAGCTGGCGGACACGCCGCGGCGACCAGACCGGCACACCCACTCGCTTGCGGAGGTACCGGACGGCGATGTGCCAGGTGAGGGCGTCGGCCCAGTGATCAGGATGGGCGTGGGTGAGCACGACCCCGTCGAGCTCGTCGAGGTCGATGTACCGCTGGAGCTGGGCGAGGGTCCCGGGACCGGCGTCGAGCCACAGGTTCACGCCCCCGCCCCGCACGAGGTAGCCACTGCACACGTCGCCCGGCCCGGGGTACGACCCGGTGCAGCCGAGCACGGTCAGCTCCACGAGACCGGCTCCACGTCGGCCAGCTCGGGGCCGAGCAGGCGCCTCCCCAGATCGCGGAACCAACCGACCTCGCCGGAGGAGAGGAAGCGATGCTCGCCGAGCCCGTGGCCGTGGGCGCGCGCCAGGTCACTCCACTGGAGCATCGACAGCAGCTCGAAGGCGGTCTCGTCAGCCGACGACACGAGCACGACGTCCCGCCCGACCACGTCGGTGATCGTACGAGCGAGGAACGGATAGTGCGTGCAGCCGAGCAGGAGCGTGTCGACCTGAGCATCGATCACCGGCGCCAGCAGGCGCTGGGCGAGCACGTGTACCTGCTCGCTGCCCGTCTCACCCCGCTCCACGAACTCGACGAAGCCCGGGCAGGCGGCGCAGGTGAGCTCGACGGACGCCGCCGTCGACTCGACCGCCTTCTGGTAGGCGCCCGACCCGATGGTGCCGACCGTGCCGATCACACCGACCCGGTTGTTGCGGGTGGCTTGGACCATCGCCCGCACCCCGGGCTCGATCACGCCCAGCACGGGTACGGGCAGCTCGTCCTGCAGCTCGTCGAGCGCAGCAGCAGACGCGGTGTTGCACGCCACGATGAGCACCTTGACGTCGTAGCGCTCGAGCAAGTGGCTGGCGATCTGGCGGGCGAAGCCACGGACCTCGTCGAGCGGCCGCGGGCCGTACGGATAGCGACCGGTGTCGCCGACGTAGACGAGATGCTCGAAGGGAAGGAGGTCGATCACCGCTCGAGCGACGGTCAAGCCACCGAAGCCGCTGTCGAACATGCCGATCGGCCGCTCGTCGGTCATGCGGTCACGCCAGTTCGGCGGCGAGTGCCGTCGCCTCCTCGAAGGTTGGACGACTGCGGAGGAGGTTGCGGAAGCGCATCGTGCGACGGGCGTCGTTCATGCCGACGGCCGCCGACAGCAGGCCGTCACGCTCGAGCAGGGCAACGAACGAACGCTCCTCGAACGAGCCGATCGCCACCTCGACTCGGTCGGTCGCATGCGGCCGGCCCAGGATCTGGATCATGGCGTCGTACTGCTCCGACCACACGAACGGCACCGGTGCGAACGGCGCTGGCTCGTCGCCGGCCACCGACGCCGCGATCGACGCGCCCACGGCCATGCCCTGCATGGCGGCGTTGTCCCAGTGCTCGAGCCGCATCTCCTCGCCGAACAGCTGATTGGGCCAGCGGGCGACATCGCCGGCGGCCCAGACCCCAGGCGCACCGACGGCGCGACACATGGCGTCGCACACCACGCCGTCGCGCAGCTCGAGGCCCGAAGCCTCCAACCATGACGTCTCGGCGACAACGCCGATCCCCACGACCACCAGATCGGCGTCGACGGTGGAGCCATCGGAGAGCACGACCCGCTCGACCCGGCCCGACCCCTCCATGCCGTCAACCCCTACACCGAGCCGCATGGTGACGCCATGGTCGCCGTGCAGCGCGGCGACCGCGGGCCCAAGTGTCGGCCCGAGGCCCCGCGACAGCGGCACCGGCAGGGCCTCGAGGATGGTGACGTCGAGGCCCTTGGTGCGGGCGGTGGCAGCCACCTCGGCACCGATGAAGCCCGCCCCGACGACAACGACCCGTGGCGCCTTCCCGAGCTCGTCGCGGATGGCGATGCTGTCGTCGATCGTCCGCAACGTGTACACGCCCTCGAGGTCGGGCGTGTCGGGCAGCTGGCGCGGTGAGGCGCCGGTGGCGACCACGACGTCGTCGTACGACAGCCGCTCGCCACCGTGCAAGGTGACCACCCGGCCGGCCACGTCCAGGTCGGTGGCGCGCCCACCGAGCCTCAGTTCGACGTCGAAGCCGCCGAGCATCTCGCCGGGAGCCAGCTCGAACCGGTCGCGCTCCCAGTCGCCGGCGAGGAACTGCTTCGACAGCGGCGGGCGGTCGTACGGCAGGTGTGGTTCGTCGCCCACCAGCGTGATGCGGCCGTCGTAGCCCTTGCTCCGCAACGACTGGACCACGCGCAGACCGGCCAGGGACGCGCCGACGACGACGACGTGGTGCTCGGGCATGTTGGGACCTTAGAGCCGGTCGCTAGAAGTAGATGATGCGCTCGGCCCGCGCCACGACTTCGTCGATGGGCCCGGTCCAGGCGCCGGTCGACAGGTACTTCCAGCCGCCGTCGGACATCACGGTGACGACCACGCCGCCGTCGGGCACCCGGCCTTCACCGATGAGCTTGACGGCGCCGGCCATCACCGCCCCGGAGGCGATGCCGGCAAAGATGCCCACCTCGGTGAGCCGGCGGGTCCACTCGATCGACTCGCGCGGCCGCACGATCATGCGCCCGTCGAGCAGGTGCTCGCCGTCGTTGTCGACGAAGTTGGGGGGGACGAAGCCGGCGTCGATGTTCTTGAGGCCGTCGACCATCTCCCCCACCGGTGGCTCGATGGCGATGACCTTGACGGCGCGGTTCTGGTCCTTGAGGAACTGGCCCACGCCCATCAGCGTCCCGGCGGTGCCCAGCCCGGCGATGAAGTGGGTGACCTCAGGGCAGTCGCGCCAGATCTCCGGCCCGGTGCCCTCGTAGTGGGCCTTCACGTTGGCGGGGTTGCCGTACTGGAAGGGGAACCACCAGTCGGGGTGGTCGGCCGCCAGCACCTTGGCCCGCTCCATGGCGCCGTTGGAGCCTTCGGAACCGGGCGAGTCGATGATCTCGGCGCCCCAGACCTCGAGGAGCTGGCGCCGCTCGATCGACACGTTCTCGGGCAGCACCACCTTGAACCGGTAGCCCCGCATCCTGGCGATCATCGCCAAGGCGATGCCGGTGTTCCCCGATGACGACTCGAGGATCACCTGGCCGGGCTTCAGCGACCCGTCCTTCTCGGCCTCCTCGATCATGTACTTGCCGGCGCGGTCCTTGATCGAGCCGCCCGGGTTCTGGCCCTCGAGCTTGGCCGTGATCCGGACCCGCGGGTTGGGGCTGAGGGCCGAGGCGTCGACCATCGGCGTGTTGCCGATCAGGTCGAGGACGGAGTCGTAGATCGGCATCGAACGCGGCGGTCAGCCGCCGGCGACGGCCGGGAGGATCGACACCTGGTCGCCCTCCTTGACCGGCGTGTCGAGCTTCTGGAGGTAGCGGACGTCCTCGTCGTTGAGGTACACGTTGACGAACTTGTGGACGCCGCCGTCGGGCGCCTTGAGATGGGTGGCGGTACCGGGGAACTGGCGGACGAGGTCGTTGACGACCTCGCCGATGGTGGCGCCCTCGGCCTTGACCTCGCTCTGACCACCGGCGTGGCTGCGCATGATGGTTGGGAGGCGGACGGTGACGGACAAGGGAGCCCTCCAGAAAAGTTGACTGATTCGGTCAGGATCCTACCGATCGATCAGCACGACCTCCTCCTCGTCGATCGCCTCACCATCGATCCGGTAGGAGCGGACGACCGGTTCGGGACGCTTGAGCGACACCAGCACCCACCGCCAACCGCCGATGAACGGGTTGGCGGCCTGGGCCACGTCGGTCGGCGACGGGTAGGCCTCGGTGTGGGTGTGGCTGTGCACCACTGCGAGCACGGCCAGGCCCCGGCCGTCGAGCTCGTCGACCGCCTGCCAGGCGTCGGGCCCGAGCGAGAAGCTGCGGCTCGACCGGTCGACGTTGGTGCAGGGGACGAACACCTCTCCCTGGTCGGGTGTCGCGCCGGCCAGCAGCCCGCAGGCCTCGTCGGGGAAGCCGTCGAGGGCATGGGCGACCATGGCCTGCCAGGTCTCGGTGGTCAGGTGCAGCATCGTCCCGAACGTACCGTGGGGACTGTGCCGCCCCCCGGGACCAAGACCGTCGCCAGCAATCGGCAGGCCCGGCGCGACTTCGAGATCCTCGACACCGTCGAGTGCGGCATCGCCCTGCGCGGCAGCGAGGTGAAGTCCCTCCGTGAGGGCAAGGTCCAGATCGCCGAGTCCCATGCCCGGATCATCGACCACGAGGCCTGGATCATCGGGCTCCACATCGCCCAGTACAGCCATGCCGGCGCCGCCGACGGCCACGCCCTCGTGCGCGACCGCAAGCTGCTGCTGCACCGCAGGGAGATCGACAAGTGGCGGGCCCGCCTCCAGACGGAGCACCTGGCCCTGGTGCCCCTCAGCATTTACTTCAAGGAGGGCCGAGCCAAGCTCGAGCTCGGCCTGGGCCGGGGCAAGCGCCAGCACGACAAGCGCCAAGACCTGGCCAAGCGGGACGCCGAGCGGGAGACCGCCCGATCGATGGCGGCTGCCCGGCGAAGGGAATGACTCAGCACCGGTAGCCTGGACCGGGCAAGACGCAAGGAAACAAGCAAGGGGCTGATCGGTTTCGACGTTGGTGCCGGCAGCCGTACGTGCGACCCGAGTTGCTCAGACTCGTAAAACAGGGCACAAAAACAAACGCGAACAACACGTTTGCTCTCGCCGCCTAACCCAGTTAGGTGAAGAGAGACCCAGCGACCAGCAATGGCACGCGGGGCCTGTCCACCGCAGCCCGGCAACAGAAGCGGTGGAGGACAGCAGGGAGAGACCGCTGACGGCGTGAAAGACCGCTGACCCTCGGGAAAGACCGAGCGGCGGGACCTCGGCAACGAGGTCCAACTGACCCGGCAGGGTGGCTGCCGCAAGCCACAGCCTCGGGAATGGTCGTAGCACGGGCGGTCACCGTCCGACGGACGAGGGTTCGATTCCCTCCAGCTCCACGAGCGCTCAGGGGCAACCTCGAGCATTGTTGGAGCTGTCCGATGCCTCTCGTTCTTTGGTATCCCTACCCCACCTCGAGTGGTCGGGATACCAAAGAAGGTCGAGCCCTGCGTGCCGCCCTTTCTGCCACCACCAACGCGACAAGCTGACGGCCCGCCGGGAGGTGGTCGCGGCAGGTCGTCAGCTCGATCGCATCGCTGGACTTAGACCGTGGTGGTGCTCGTCGTCGTGGTCGGCGGCGCCGTGGTGCTGGTCGTGCTGGTCGTGCTGGTCGTGCTGGTCGTCGTGGTCGGCGGCGCCGTGGTGCTGGTGGTGCTCGTCGAGCTGGTGGTCGTGGTCGGCGCCGTGGTCGACGTGGTCGTCGTGGCCGCCGGGCCCTCGGCCCTCACCTTGTTGGCCTTGTGGTGGGCGCCCTTGACCATGACGTGGTCGCCGACCGCAAGCTTGTCGAGGGTCACCATCGCGCCGTTGCGCATGATGCTGGCGCCGGCAGCCACCGGGACCAGCACCCACTTGCCCCGGAGATCCTTGCGGTTGCCGCCCTTGACGGCCAGCATCAGGCTGCTGCCGGCGGCATCAACCGCCTTGACCGTGCCGACCAGGGTGAACCGGCTGGCGTTGCGCAGGTGGACCGCCTGGCGCCTGCTGATCGTGGTGGTCGTCGAGCCGGGGACAGTCGACGACGTCGAGGACGTGGAGGAGCTGTGGGACGCCTGCTTGGCGTGGCCCCTCGCGTGACCGTGGCCGGGCGTGGCCAGGGCCGGACCGACGCCGGTGCCGATGAGGGCGGCGACCGCGACGGCGCCAAGGGATGCAAGGGCTGCGGGGCGATGTCCCATGATTCGACTCCTGTTTCGATTGGTGACTGGCGGCCTCATCCCCGGACCCCGGCCAGGAGTTACCGAATCGGCCAGGAACACCCAAGAAGCACCAAGACGGGCATGACTGACTAGTCATCGCCCGTTGGGGGAAACCCACAGCGAATCCTTCGTTCGATGTCTTGAGTCGCGGGCCCATCACACCGATGCTGATGACATGCGATCACCCCGCCGTCTCCTGCTCGTGGCCCTGGCCGTCCTTCTGGTCGGAGGCGGCGTCGCAGCCGGCACATTCGCCTCCTTCACGGCGTCGACCACCAACGCCTCCTCCACCTTCGCCACTGGCTCGCTCGTGCTTTCGAACACCAAGCAGAGCGCGACCGCCTGCCTGTCGACCGGCGCCGACAACACCATCGGCAACCTCGACGCCGGGGAGACCTCGGCCAACAACGGCACTTGCAACGCCCTGTTCAGCGCCCTGACCGCCAACAAGCCGGGCGACACCGCCACGGTCGGGCTGACCCTCAAGAACGAAGGCAACGTCACCGGGGCGACTGGGATCACCGGCTACCCGACGAGTTGCACCGGCGCCGACGCCCCCGACACGGGTGGCGCCACCGCCACCGTGTACCACGGCAGCGGCAACCCGTGCGGCTACGTCACCATCCAGGTGCAGGAGACCAGCGATGCCGCCTTCACGACACCGGTCTCCAAGTGCATGTTCCCGGTGGATACGGGGAGCAACTGTGCGTCGCTGTCACAAGGCACCCGCGACGCCGGAACGCTCACGTCGTTCGCCAGCACCATCACGTCGGGTTCGCCCATGGGCTTCAACTCGGCGTCGGTCGCGGCGGGCGCCTCCCGCTACGTGAAGATCACGCTGTCGTTCCCCAACGGTTCGGCAGGGAACGAGAACCAGTACATGGGTCGCACGGCAGCCTTTGGGCTGACCTGGACGCTCACCCAGTAAGGCACGGCAACGCCGGTCTGCGATCCCCCACGCGGGCCCCGAGCGAGGGGCGGGCCGTCGAGCCCGCCCTTCGTCGCGTCAGGGGCTCAGGCCGGTAGTGGCGTCAGACCAGCGCCTTGGCGAGGCGTTCGAGAGCCTGGTCCTCGGGCACGTCCCATGCGATCGACAGCTCCGAGGCGAGGATCACCCGGGCCCGCTCCAGCATCGACTTCTCGCCCGCCGAGAGGCCACGAGCCTGCTCGCGGAGGGCCAGGTTCCGCACCACCTCGGCGACCTGGTACACGTCGCCCGACTTGAGCTTCTCCTGGTGGTTCTTGAACCGCCGGCTCCAGTTGGAGGGCTCCCGCACGTCGCGCTTGGCCAGCAGGCGGAGCACGTCCTCGACGTCTTCCTCGCTGATGGGGGGGCGCATCCCCACCTCGTCGGCCTTGTTGATCGGCACCGAGAGGGTGAGGTCGCCGTGGGCCATGTGGAGCACGAAGTAGTCGATCTTCTCCCCGTTGACCTCTCGGGATTCCTTCTTCTTGATGACCGCGGCGCCGTGATGGGGATAGACGACGCGATCGCCGACCTTGAAGGCCATGGGGCTCCTGTGCTGACGGACAACGGGCACAGCTGCTACGAGCGTGCGCCGCCCAGTGTGCCAGCGATCACCCGATTGATCACAGATGCCCAGGTCGGCCCGGTGCCGGAAGGGGGCACCAGCCCCGCCCAGGCGGCATCATCCTGCGGTGCAGGCCGTGCTCGTGGCGTTCGGGGCAGTCTTCGTGGCCGAGCTCGGTGACAAGAGCCAGCTCGTGGCCCTCACCCTGGCGACCAAGTTTCGCCCCCTGCCGGTGCTCGCTGGCATCGCGGTCGCCATCGCCGTGCTCCAGGCCCTGGCGGTGGGCGTCGGCGCCGCCATGTCGGAGGCCCTCCCCGACCGGCTGATCACCGTGGTCGCCGGCCTCGGCTTCCTGGCCATGGCCGCATGGACGCTGCGGCCGGAGGACGATGAGCCCGAAGACGAGGCCCTCGGGCGCGGCCGGCGCTCGGCCGCAGTCACCGCTGGCAGTGCCTTCTTCCTGTCGGAGTTCGGCGACAAGACCCAGCTGGCGACCCTGGCGCTGGCGTCGACGAACGGGGTGGTCGGCACCTGGATCGGCGCCAGCACCGGCGAGCTGGCAGCCGATGCGATCGCCGTCGCGGTGGGCGTCCTCGTCGGCGCCCGGCTCCCCGATCGGCCGCTGCGCTACCTGTCAGCAGCGTTGTTCGCGGTCTTCGGCGCCGTGCTGCTCTTCCGGGGCTGACCTCGCCGCCTAGAGATAGCCGAGGGGATCGACGGGTGTGCCGTCGACTCGAACCTCGAAGTGGAGATGCGGCCCGGTGGACAGGCCCGTCGAGCCCACCGCGCCGATCACCTGGCCCCGGCGAACCGTCTCCCCGTTCGTCACGCTGATGGCGCTCTGGTGGGCATACAGCGTCGCTAGCGAGCCACCGTGGTCGATGACCACGGTGTTGCCGTAGCCCGAGCGGACACCGGCGAAGACCACGGTCCCCGAGCCGGCCGCCAGGATCGGCGTGCCCGTGCTGCCCCGGAAGTCGACGCCGGTGTGGAGGCGGACATCGCCGTAGATGGGATGGACCCGGTAGCCGAAGGTCGAGGTGATCACCGGATAGGCGACCGGTGCGGCCAGCACGCCCTTCCCGCCCGGGGTGATGCCCTGCCCCGACTGGCGGCGCCGGAGGAGGGCGGCGATCTCGGCCGACTCCCGCTGGAGCTGGGCGATCCGGCGCTCGTCCTCGTCGCGGTTGGCCCGGACCTTGGCAAGGAGACGCTCCTCCTCGGCGGCCTCGGACTGGGCATCAGCCTGGGCGGCACCCAGGTCGGCGCGGTCGGTCTCGAGCTGGCGCTTGCGCGCCGCCACGTGGTCGCGCTCGATGGCGGTCGCCGCCTTGGCGGCCTGGGCCGCCTCCTCGAGCCGGGTGGTGTCCTCCTGCATCTGGCGGTGGGCCTCGACGACCTGGGCCTGGTGCTCCGCGACGGCGTCGGCCAGGGCCACGACGCGCGGCGCTTCGTTCACGTCCTCGACGCTGGCCATGGCCTCGAGCAGCCGGGGCTGGCCCGAGCCGAAGTGGATGAAGGCCTGCACGGCCTGCTCCTGGAGGGTGGCGGTCGCCTCGTCGAGCAACGCCCGGGCGGCAGTGAGGGCAGCGTTGGCGGTGGCCTCATCGGCGACGGCGCGGGTGAGGGCGGCGTTGATGTCGGCGAGGTCCTGCTCAGCGCCAGCGATCGAGCTGTCGAGGGCGGCGACCTTGGCGTCGAGCTCGTGACGGCGGCGCTGGGTCACGCGGAGCTCGGCGACCAGCTCCGCTTCGTTGCTGGTGGCCTCGCCGACCTGGTCCTTGAGCCGCCGCAGCTCGTTGTCGATCTCCGACTGCCGGTCGGTCGTACCGGACGTTCCCGAGGCCATCGCGGGCACGACCGCGACCACGAACGGCGCCACTAGCAACAGGGCGACGAAGGCGGCAGCGACCGGGAGCCAGCGCCGTACCCAAGTCACACAAACAACGGTAGCCACACCAGCAACAAGAGTCCGGTCATGCCTGCGTCGACGCCAATGTCCCGATCGGCGTCGTTGCACCGTCCGGGCCTGAGAACTCCCTGTGACTTGGCCGAACGCTGCAATGGCCGGGGGCTGGCTCCGTTGGACGCACTGAGACACCGGGGCCGGCCCGGTGACAGAAGGAGCCAGCCATGAGCCTTCGGCAGAAGTTCACCTTGGGAATCGCAGGACTCGGCCTCGGACTGGTCCTGACCGCGGTGCCCGCGACAGCCCAGGAGACGACGTCCGCCACCGAGCCGACCACCACGACAATCCCGACCACGACAACCGCCCCCAACCGCACGGCCAGCGACGAGGGCTGCGGGGCCAAGGCGTGGCCGGCAACCGTTCAGGGTCAACCCACCACCTTGAAGGCCGGGTCGCGGACCTACGCCTTCTACTGGCACGACCGCTCCGGCTGGCACATCCGGGTCACCCACCCGAGCAGCCGCAAGTTCGTCTTCACCGGCCATGTACAGGCGAACACCACACTCGCCTTCCGCGAGGTGCTCGACGAGAAGCGCGACGTCGTGAGGATGGACGACGACCACATGGGCTTCACGTTCCGCTTCACCAACTACGGCCACCTCGACGGCGTGAACTTCCGCACTGACTGCGCCACCCGCGCGGCCGTCGGCCTCGACAACGGCGGCGACAAGGTCTCGGTCCGCAAGATCGTCCTCGGCAAGGCCAACACCCACCCCACCAGCAACCCCGTCGTGATCACCCGCAGCTCGTAATCAGCGAGCTGAGCTTTTCCGGCCGGAGGCCGGCGGGTTGTCGATTGGCCCCGACTTGAGCGCAAGCAGGAGGGCCGATCGAGCAACCCGCCGGCCCCTCACGCGCGAACAGTGAAGCGGACTACACGTCCAAGAAGCGCGTCACAGCAACCCCAGCAGAGATGGCGCCGATGAAGGCGCCCACGACCATCATCAGCAGGCCGATGACGAGGACCTGGTGGCTGAGCACGACGAAGCCCACGAACTGGTCGAAGTTGCTGACGATCCACACCTTCAGCGGGTGCTTCAGGGCGTAGATGACCGAGAACGACGCGACGGCGCCGACGATGCCTTGGGCGAGCCCCTCGACCATGAAGGGCACCCGGATGAACCAGTTCGTGGCGCCGACCAGCTTCATGACCTCGATCTCCCGGCGACGGGAGAAGATGGCCGTGCGGATGGTGTTGAAGATCAGCAGCGACGACGCGAACGACAGCACGAGCGCGATGACGAACATGCCGATCTGGAGCGCGCGCGAGGTCCGGAAGGCGCGGTTCACCTGATCGGCGGCGAACTCGACCTGCTTCACTCCTGGTTGCTGCTCGAAACGGGCGCCGACTGCCTTGATCTCGGCTGCGTTCTCGATCGATGGTCGCACCCGGTACGACTCGGGGAGGTCCTTGGCCTGGACGTTCTGCAGGTACTCCGGCTGGTCGGCGAAGTAGGTGCGGAAGAGCCGGTACTGCTTCTCGCGGTCGACGAAGGTGACCCGGCTGACCTCGGGGCTGTCCTTGAGGCGCTGCTCGATGAGGCCCTTCTGCTCGGGCGAGGCGTCGAGGTTGAGGAACACCTCGAACTCGACGCCGTTCTTCCACCGGGCGGTGGCGTTGTCGACGCCGTCGCGGAGGAGGAAGGCCACGCCCACCATCGACAGCGAGACCGCGACCGTCAGCATCGACGCCGTCGAGAGCAACAGGTTGCGGCGGAGGTTGGAGAGCGTCTCCCGCGCCACGTAATCGACTCGGAGTGCCATCAGGCGTAGACCCCTCGCGTCTGGTCGCGCACGATGGTGCCGCGCTCGAGCTCGATCACCCGGCGGCGCATGGAGTCGACGATGGTCTTGTCGTGCGTGGCCATGACCACGGTCGTCCCGGTGCGATTGATGCGGTCGAGGAGGCGCATGATGCCGACCGCGGTGTTCGGATCGAGGTTTCCGGTCGGCTCGTCGGCCAGCAGGATCAGCGGGCGGTTGACGAAGGCGCGGGCGATCGACACTCGCTGCTGCTCGCCACCCGACAGCTCGTTCGGAAGGTTGTCCATCTTCTTCACGAGACCGACGAGCTCGAGGATGACCGGCACCTGCGAGTCGATGACGTGCCGGGGCCGCCCGGTGACCTCCATGGCGAAGGCGACGTTCTCGTAGACGCTCTTGTTGGGCAGCAGCTTGTAGTCCTGGAAGATGCAGCCGATGTTGCGGCGCAGATAGGGCACCTTCCACTTCGAGACCTGGTGCCAGTCGCGACCGGCCACCCAGATGCGCCCGGTGTCGGGCGTCTCCTCCCGGTTGAGCAGGCGCAGGAACGTCGACTTGCCCGAGCCGGACTCGCCGACCAGGAAGACGAACTCGCCCTTCTGGATGTCGGCGGAAGCCTCTCGGAGCGCGACGACATCGCCCTTGTAGATCTTGGAGACGTTCTCGAGCTTGATCACGGCCTGAGGAAGGGTACCGGCGGCCCCCGACCCCCCTGTGGCACCCCCGCTGACCACCGTTCTTTGGCGACTCGCCCAGACGATGTGCCGGCAAGTCGCCAAAGAACGGTCAGGTCGCGGCGCGCTCCCAGCGGAGGAAGGCCTCCATGAAGGCGTCGAGGTCGCCGTCGAGGACGGCTTCGACGTTGCCCGTCTCGTGCTCGGTGCGCAGGTCCTTCACCAGCTGGTACGGGGCCTGCACGTAGGAGCGGATCTGGTTGCCCATGGCGGCCTGGCCGGCCGAGCCGGCGATGGCGTCGAGCTCGGCCTTCTGCTGCAACCGTTGGTGCTCGGCCAGCTTCGCGACCAGCACCTGCATGGCCCGAGCCTTGTTCTGCGTCTGGGACCGCTCGTTCTGGCACGACACGACGATGCCGGTGGGAAGGTGCGTGATCCGCACGGCCGAGTCGGTCACGTTGACGTGCTGGCCGCCCGCGCCGGATGACCGGTAGGTGTCGATGCGCAGGTCCTTGTCGTCGATGACCACGTCGGACGACTGCTCGATCATGGGCGTCACGTCGATCGAAGCGAACGACGTCTGCCGCCGGTGGGCCGAGTCGAACGGCGACATGCGCACCAACCGGTGCACGCCCTGCTCACCCCGCATCCAGCCGTAGGCGTAGCGCCCCTTGACGATGAACGTCGCCGACTGGATGCCTGCCTCCGACCCCGGTGAGACCTCGTCGATCTCGACGTCGAAGCCGCGCCGCTCGGCCCACCGGCGGTACATGCGGACGAGCATCTCGCCCCAGTCCTGGGCGTCGGTGCCGCCCTCGCCCGAGTGGACCTCACACAGGGCGTCGTTGTCGTCCCACTCGCCCGCGAACAGGGCTCGCAGCTCGAGCTCGCTGAAGCGGCGACTCAATGACGACAGCGCATCGGCGATCTCCGCCTCCTGCGACTCGTCACCCTCCTCGTGGGCCAGCTCGTCGAGGACGGCAGCGTCGTCGAGCCGGGACGCCAGCTCGTCCCACAGGTCGAGGTCGGCTTGGATGTTGGCGAGCTCGGTTGTCACCGTGCGAGCCCGTTCGGGGTCGTCCCAGAGGTCTGGGGCGGATGCGATCGCCTCCAGCTCACGGACACGGTGGCGACCCGCTCCGATGCGGAGGTACTGATCGGCCTCGGCCAACCGGGCGCGCAGGGACGCGATCTCGTCAGAGAAGTCGCGCACTCAGCGACCGTGGCAGTGCTTGTACTTCTTTCCGCTGCCGCACCAGCAGGGGTCGTTGCGGCCGACCCGCTCACGCTCCTCCTTGACCACGGGCGCGTGCGACTGCGGGAACTCGGGCTCGGGGGCGTCGTCGCTCAGATCGTCGAGGAGCACCCTCGACTCGAAGGCCTGGCGCATCGCCGCTGAGCCCTGAACCTGGTCGGGCCCACTCGTCTGCACGTTGGTGGCCTCGAGCGCGGCGGCGTCCTCGTGCACGACCTGCAGGTGCATCATGTACTTGACGAAGTCCTCGGCGATCGACTCGACCATGGCGCCGAACATCGCGTAGCCGTCCTGCTGCCACTCGACGAGCGGGTCCTTCTGGCCCATGGCCCGCAGGTGGATGCCCTCCTGCAGGTAGTCCATCTCCAAGAGGTGCTCGCGCCAGTGGTTGTCGATCACCTGGAGCATGACCTGGCGCTCGATCTGGCGCATCTCCTCGGCGCCGAACTCGGCCTCCCGGGCCTCGTAGTGCTCGAGCGCCTCGGCCGTGACGGCGTCGACCATGTCGTCGACCATGTCGAGGCGAGCGAGCTCCCCGGCGGTGAAGCGGCTGGGATAGAACTCCTGGAGCTGGGCGGCCAGCCCCTCGAGGTCCCATTCCTCGGGCACGTCCGAGACGCACGTGTTGCGGATGACGCCCTCGATGGCGTCCTCCAGCGACTCGACCGCCTCGGTGCGGAGGTCGTGGCCCTCGAGGATCTGGTTGCGGCGCCGGTAGATCACCTTGCGCTGCTCGTTCATGACCTCGTCGTACTTGAGGACGTTCTTGCGGATCTCGGCGTTGCGGGCTTCGACCGTGTTCTGCGCCCGCTCGATGGCCTTGCTGACCATCTTGGCCTCGATCGGCACGTCGTCGGGCAGGGCCTTGCCCATCACCCACGACATGGCGCCGGTGGCGAACAGCCGCATGAGGTCGTCCTCGAGCGACAGGTAGAACCGGCTCTCGCCCGGGTCGCCCTGACGACCCGATCGGCCACGGAGCTGGTTGTCGATGCGCCGGCTCTCGTGGCGCTCCGTTCCGAGCACGTACAACCCACCGAGGGCACGGACCTTCTCGCCCTCCTGCGCGCACTCCGGCTCGAACCGGTCGAGCAGCTGGCGCATGCGGACCGCACCCTCCGGCGAGTCCGGGTCGAGACCCTCGGCCTTGGTCTGGCGCTGGGCCAAGCCCTCGGCGTTGCCCCCGAGGATGATGTCGACGCCACGACCGGCCATGTTGGTGGCGACGGTGATGGCGTTGAGGCGCCCGGCCTGGGCGACGATCTCGCCTTCCCGGGAGTGCTCCTTGGCGTTGAGCACCTCGTGCGGGAGGCCCGCCCCCCGCAGCAGCCGGGCCAGGAGCTCCGACTTCTCGACCGACGCGGTGCCGACGAGCACCGGCTGGCCCGCCTCGTAGCGGCCCGCCAGATCCTCGACGACCGCGTCGAACTTGGCCGCCTCGGTCTTGTAGATGAGGTCGCCCTGGTCGATGCGGGCCAGCGGGCGATGGGTCGGGATCGGCACCACCGAGAGCTCGTAGGTGCTGCCGAACTCGGCCGCCTCGGTGATGGCGGTACCGGTCATGCCGGCGAGCTTCTCGTAGAGGCGGAAGTAGTTCTGGAGCGTGATCGTGGCGAGGGTCTGGTTCTCCTCCTTGATCCGCACACCCTCCTTGGCCTCGACCGCCTGGTGGATGCCCTCCGACCAGCGCCGGCCCTCGAGGATGCGACCGGTGAACTCGTCGACGATCATCACCTCGCCGTCGACGACGATGTAGTCCTTGTCCCGCTTGTAGAGCTCCTTGGCCCGGAGCGCCACCTGCAGCTGGTGCACGAGGTTCTGGGAGATCTCGTCGTACAGGTTGTCGACGCCGAGCAACTGCTCGACCTTCTCGATGCCGGGCTCGAGGATGGCGACGTGGCGCTTCTCCTCCTCGAGGTCGTAGTCGACGCCGACATCGAGGCCCCGCACGATCGTGGCGAACCGGTAGTAGAGGCTGGCGGCGTCAGCGACCCGGCCGCTGATGATGAGCGGCGTGCGGGCCTCGTCGATGAGGATCGAGTCGACCTCGTCGACGATGGCGAAGCTGTGGCCGCGCTGGACCTTCTCGTCCAGGGTCATCGCCATGTTGTCGCGCAGGTAGTCGAAGCCGAACTCGTTGTTGACGCCGTACTGGATGTCGCACGCGTACTGGACCCGCTTGTCCTCGGGCTCGTCGATCTCGGGGAGGACCAGGCCGACCGACAGGCCCAGCCTCCGGTGGATCAGGCCCATCCATTCGGCGTCGCGCTTGGCCAGGTAGTCGTTGACCGTGACCACGTGGACGCCCTTGCCGGGGAGGGCGTTGAGGTAGACCGGCAGCGTCGAGACCAGCGTCTTGCCTTCGCCGGTCTTCATCTCGGCGATCCACCCGAAGTGCAGGGCGGCACCACCCATGAGCTGGACGTCGTAGTGGCGCTGGCCGATCGTCCGGGACGCGGTCTCCCGGACCACGGCAAACGCCTGGATCAACAGGTCGTCCACGTCGGCGCCCCGGTCGAGCTGCTCCCGGAACTCCACGGTCTTGTGCGCGAGTGCCTCATCGGAGAGGGCCGAGATCTCCCGCTCGAGGGCATTGATGTCGGGCACCAGGCTGGCCAGCGCCTTCAGCTTCCGGCCCTCGCCGGCGCGCAAGATTCGGTCGAGGACTC
>JAEKLB010000072.1 GCA_019510095.1 Acidobacteriota bacterium
GAGCCGGGCCGTCGCCACCATGTGCGACGCGTAGAGAACCACTTGGGGCAGGAAGCACCACAGGAGGACGGTGCCGAGGCGGGTCTCGGCCTGGAGTACGGCGTTGTTGTGCACGCCGATGAGCAACAGCCGCATGATGAGCGGGGCCGCCAGCATCCCGACGGCGGCCAGCGCGGCCAGGGCCGCGCCGGCCAGGCCCAGCACGGAACGGGCGACATGGTCGGCTTCCCGGTCGTCGCCCCGGGACAGCAGCTCGACCAGGGTCGGGATGAGCGTCGCCTGCAGCACGCCCGCCGCGATCAGCTCGAACAGCAGGTTGGGAACCGTGTTGGCCGATTCGTAGGTGTTGCCGAGGAAGGTGTCGCCGAGCACCGCGGTGACGACGGCGATGCGGACGAACCCGGTGAGCCGGGACGCCAGCGTCAGGACCGTGATCGTCGCGGTCGAGCGCGCCAGGTCGGGCGCCGCCCACGCCGGCGCCGGGGACAGCACCTCGTCGGTCATGGTCCGGTCGGACTCGCCGGCGCCGGGATGAGGCGCTGGGCACCAGGCGCCCGGCCGAAGTGACCGACCCGCCCCTGGCCCAGGTCGACGAGAGCCAACACCGCAGCCAACCGGCCGGCGAGCACGCCGAGATCGTCGACGGTCGACAGGCGGCGTGACGCAACGGCGTCTCCGCGCAGCCCGCCGATCAGCGTGGCGCCGGGCGGGTCCTCGGGCATCTCCGTGGTCGCGGCCACCAGCGATGCCCCCAGGCGGCCCGGTCGGTCGTTGACGAGCTCCTCGGCCAACGGCAGTGCCAGGTCCTCGTCGGCGACCGCCGGCGCCGGCCCCGACACGAGGAGCAGGCGGGTTCCGATCGACGCGCCCGGCACGATCTTCCCGTCGGAGTCGGGCGCCGCCTCGACATCGAGGAATCCCCGCTCCCGGAGGCTCGCCAGCAGCGCTGGCCCCCGACTGGCGTCGTCGGTGGCCTCGGGGGTGCGGGGTCGCCAGGCAGCGGCCAGCTCGAGCAGCGCCGAGGATCGCAGCGCGGCAACGTCGGTCTGCTCGGGGAGGCCGAGCGACGCTGACAGATCCTTGACCTCGCTGCTGTCGTCGAGCTGGAACCGGTCGGTGAGCCACACGGTGCCGCGGTACGTGGCCCCGGCAGTCGCCAGCTGGGCCACCAGCTCCTTGAGCGGCTCCGGGTCGATCCCCCGGACCGCGAGCACCAGCACGGGTGCACCGGCCAGGTCGTTGCGCAGCAGTCGCTCGCCGCCCTCCTTGGAGAGCTGCCGCTCGGTGTCGCGGAGATCCTTCAGCTCGCCGCGCAGCTGACTGTTCTCGCCATCGACCTGGTCGATGCGATGGCTCAGCGTGGACTGCTGGCTGCGCAGCTGGTCGACCACGGCACTGTCGATCACCGCGCTGCCGACGATGACACCGATGCCGAGCGCCAGGAAGACGGCCACGAGCGATACGAGATGGAAACGGAAGTTGATCAAGCGGTCATCACTTCCGAATGAGCTCCAGCGCGCTCCAGAGGTTGTCGATGAACAGTCGAGCGGGTTGGCTCACCGCGGTCACGACGATCAGCGCGAACAGCGCGGCGCCCACCAACAAGGCGATGTCTCCCTTTCGCACCCGCTGCTGGTAGAGGCGGCTCACGCCCTTGGCATCGACCAGGATGCCGCCGACCTTCATGCGAACGAGGAAGGTGGAAGCCATTCCGGCCCTCCCCTTGTCGAGGAACTCCGTCATGGAGCTGTGCGACCCCACGGCCACGATCAGCTCGGCGCCCTTCTCGTAGGCGAGCAGCATGGCGATGTCCTCGCTCGTGCCGGGCGCCTCGAACACGATGTGGTCGAGCCCGAGCTCGAGCAGGCGGTCGGCGCCGGGCGCCTTCCCGCCGGGGTAGGCGTGGACGACGAGCACGGCGCCGCACCGCAGCGCGGCCTCGGAGACCGAGTCGAAGTCGCCGATGATGATGTCGGGCTTGCGACCGATCGCCATCAGGGCGTCAGCCGCGCCGTCGACCGCGATCGTGACCGGCCGGAGCTCGCGCATGTAGCCGGTCTGGCGGAGGGCGTTGAGGTCCTCGCGGTAGTCAGGCCCCCGCACTGCGACCAGGACCTGCCGGCCCCGCATGTCGACGCCGACCTCGGGCAGGTCGGGTTGGTCGGTGGCGAGATGGCGCTCGCGACGGAGGTATTCGAGCGTGTTCTCGGCGAACCGCTCGAGCTCCTCCCCCATCGATGCGCGCGCTGCCGCCACCGCCTCCTCCAGGGAGACCAGCGACTGGCGCGTGCCGGTTGCCGACCACGCACCCGCCCGCACCATCTCACCGTCGATGGTGAGGCGAGCCCCGTCGCGCACGGCGTCCATCACGTCGGGCCCGACGGAGTCGATCAGCGGGATGCCGGCCGCCGCGATCAGCAAGGGGCCGACGTTCGGATACCGACCGGAGATCGACGGCGCGGCGTTGACGACCGCAGCCGGCGACGCCAGCACCAACCCCTCGGCAGCCACCCGGTCGAGGTCGAGGTGGTCGATGACCGCGACGTCGCCCGGCCGGATGCGCCGGATGAGGTCCTTGGTGCGCCGGCCCACCCGCGCCGTGCCGGCCACGACCTCGACGTCCATCGTGCTCACGAGGCGCTCCGGCGGGCGACGGCGAGGAGCTCTTCGGCATGTCCGCGCGCCGCCGCGCTCTCGGGCTGGCCGGAGAGCATGCGCGACAGCTCGACCACCCGCTCGGCGTCGTCGAGCAGATGGGCTTGCGCCACCGTGCGACCACCCTGCTCACCCTTGGAGACGGCGACCTGGCGGTCGGCGAAGGCGGCGACCTGCGGCAGATGAGTGACGACCACGACCTGGGCCTCCCGACCGAGGTCGGCGAGCGCCCGCCCGACGGCAAGCGCCGCCTCGCCACCGATGCCCGCGTCGACCTCGTCGAAGACGAGGGTGCGGCCGTCGCGGCCCCCACCAGCGTCGAGCAGCGCCAGCCGGAGGGCGAGCATCACCCGCGCCAGCTCACCACCGGAGGCCACCTTGGCCAGCGGCTGCGCTCCTTCGCCGCGGTTGGCGGCGATGAGGATCCGGACGTCGTCGCCGGGCGGCTCGTCCCCGACGACGACTGACATCTCGGCGCCGGGCATGGCCAGCTGCTGCAGTCGCGATTCCACCGAGTCGGCCAGCGCCGGCGCGGCGGCCACGCGGGCCGCTCGCACGGCAGTGGCCGCCGCGTCACGGGCGGCCATCACCCCCTGGCGCTCGGCATCGAGGGCAGTGGCGCGGGCGTCGTGCGACTCGAGCTCGGCCAGGCGGGCAACTGCGTCGCGGTGAAACGACCGGACCTCGGCGAGCGTCTCGCCGTACTTCCGCCGGAGCTCCCGCAGCAGTGCCCGGCGAACGCGGAGCTCTTCCAGGCGAGCGGGGTCTTCCTCGAGCGACTCCCCGAGACCACGCAGGTCGGCAACGACATCGGCCAGGTCGGCGGCAATTCCCCGGAGGCGACTCTCGACGGCGCCGAGCGGCGGGCGCCCGGCGACGACGCCGATGGCGGTGCCCAGGCGGTCGAGGCCGCCATCGTCGTCGGACAGCGCCGCGTGGGCGGCGGCGACCGCCTCCCGCACCGCCCTCGCGTCGCCGAGCAGCGCCTCCTCGTCAGCGAGGGCGGCGTCCTCGTCGTCGCCGGCAATGGCCGCCCCGTCGAGCTCGGACACCTGGAAGCGGACCAGATCGAGCTCGCGGGCCCGGGCACGTTCGTCCCCTCCCAGCGCCGCCAAGGACGCCTCGATCGCCACCAGCCGCTCCCTGGCCGCGGTGAACGCCACCAGATCGACGTCACCGAACTGGTCGAGGGCGCCGCGTTGCACCGCCGGTGCCAGCAGTGACTGGTGGGCGTGCTGGCCGTGCAGGTCGACGAGGGTCCGCCCGAGCTCGGCCACCTCCCCCGCCGATGCCGGCCGGCCGTCGATGTAGGCGCGGGACCGCCCGTCGGCGGGGATCACGCGCGACAGGACGACCTCGTTCCCGGCCGCGTCCACGAACCGGCCGTCGACCCGGGCCTCGGTTGCGCCCGGTCGCACCACGCCGGGATCGGCACGACCACCGACGAGCAGCTCGATGGCCGTGACCACGAGGGTCTTGCCGGCGCCGGTCTCACCGGTGAGCGCCGTCATCCCTGGCCCCAGCGTGAGCGTGAGCTCGGCCAGCACACCAACGTCTCGAACCGCTAGCTCCGTGATCACCGGTCCGCCAGCCCGAACTTGGCCTTGAGGATGGAGAGGAAGCTGCGGGGGCCGAAGGTGACCAGCCGGGCCGGTTGCGGCGCGGCAGTGCAGACGATGGCGTCGCCGGTGGCCAGCAGCCCGAGGCTACGGCCGTCGACGGAGAGGTCGGCTGGTCGATCGTCAACCACCTCGAGCCGTACGCACGTGGTCGGGGGCAGCACCAGGGCCCGGTCGAAGAGCATGTGCGGCGCCACCGGCGTCAGCACGAGGGCTTGCAGCGAGGGCTCGAGGATCGGCCCGCCGGCCGACCAGGCGTAGGCAGTCGAGCCGGTCGCAGTGGCCACGATCAGGCCGTCGGCGGAGTAGGTCGTGAACGGCTCGCCGTCGATGGTCACCAGCACCCGGGCGATCTGCCCGGTCGGTGTCTTGCCCAGCACCGCCTCGTTGAGGGCGCGGTGCTGGCCCGGTTCCGGCGCGTCGGGCGAGCCGGCGAGGACGTCGACCGCCATCCGCATCCGCTCCTCGACCTCGAAGTCGCCGGACTCCCAGCGGGCCAGGGCCTCCTCCAGCGCGCCGGGCTCGACCTCGGAGAGATAGCCCAGGTGGCCGAGGTTCACTCCGATCACGGGGACGCCGGCATCAGCGACCACGTCGACGGTGCGCAGCATGGTGCCGTCGCCGCCGAGACTGATGGCGACGTCGAGGCCGTCGACCAGGCTGGTCTCGGCAACGGCCAGCTCGTCGAGCTCGGCAATCGCCGCGTCGGCTGGTGGCAGGCGCACCTGGTGGCCCCGCGCGACCAGCCAGTCGACCGCCTCCCGGGCCAGTCCGGCAGCCTCCTTGTGGCCGTGGTGCAGCACGAGCGCGACGGTGGCCATCAGCTGGCCCCGTGGGCGATGCTCGCCTCGGCGACGGCCGCGTCGATGAGGGCGCTGCCGTCACGCGCGCCTGGTCCGCCGACCTGGCAGTGCAGGAAGAACTCCACGTTGCCTTCGGCCCCGGTCAGGGGGGAAACCATCACGCTCATCATTGCCGCTCCCGCCGCGGCCGCCGCGGAGGACGTCTCGGCGAGGACACGGCGCCACACGTCTGCGTCACGGATCACGCCCCGCCCCCTGGCCGCCTCCACCCGACCGGCCTCGAACTGGGGCTTGACGAGAAGGACCAGGTCACCGCCATCGCGGCAGCAGGCCACCAGGGAGGGCAGCACCGTCCCCAGCGAGATGAAGGAGAGATCGGCGACGACCCCGTCGACTGCCCCGCCGAGGGCGGTCGCGTCGACGAACCGGACATTCGTGCGTTCCCGGACGTCGACGCGAGCATCGGTGCGCAGCCGCTCGTGGAGCTGGCCGTGGCCGACGTCGACGGCGACGACAGCCGCCGCACCTCGCTGGAGGAGGCAGTCGGTGAACCCGCCGGTCGACGCCCCGGCGTCGAGCCACCTGCGCCCGGCGACCACGGTCCCGAACCGGTCGAGGGCGCCCTCGAGCTTCTCGCCGCCGCGCCCGACGTAGCGAGCCGGCGGGCCCAGCACCCGGATCGGCTCGCCGGCGGCGACCAGCCGAGCGGCCTTGTCGGCAACCGCACCCCCGACGAGCACCCGCCCAGCGGCAATGTCGGCCTGGGCTCGCTCGCGGGAGTCGGCCAGGCCTCGCCGGACGAGCTCGGCATCGAGACGGCGCCGAGGACTCGCCACGCCGGAGGACGGTAGCGACCTCGGTACCGTCTACGGCGCGTGCTGCCGCTCCGCGACCTGAACCCGACGCGCCGGCTGACCTGGGTCACGGTCCTCCTCGTCGGCCTGAACGTGGCTGTCTACTTCCTCGTGCAGCCGGGCCAGACCGAGACCAGTGCAACCGTGCTCTTCAACTTCGAGCACGCCGCCATCCCCTGCGAGGTCACCACCGGCCGTTCGCTCACACCCGCCGAGATCATCGAAACCGTCCACAGCGCCCCCGGCGACCACTGCCACGCCGGCTCCCGCAGCCCGGAGGCCTTCCCGAAGAAGTCGGTCTATCTCGCGGTGCTCCTGTCGATGTTCTTCCACGGGAGCGTGCTGCACCTCGCCGGCAACATGCTCTTCCTCTGGATCTTCGGCAACAACATCGAGGACCGGCTCGGGAGCCTGCGCTATCTGGTCCTCTACCTGGTTGCCGGGCTCGTGGCGGCGGCCGCCCACATCGCGGTGCAGCCCCACAGCACGGTGCCGGTGCTCGGCGCGTCGGGCGCCATCGCCGGTGTGATGGGCGCCTACCTCGTCTGGTTCCCCAACGCCCGGATCGTCAGCCTCTTCTTCTTCCTCGTCGTCGAGATCCGAGCGAAGTGGTGGCTCGGGGTGTGGTTCGTCGAGCAGTTCTTCGTGAACCCCAACGTAGGGGTGGCGTGGGTCGCCCACGTCGGTGGCTTCGTCTTCGGTGTGCTGGCCGCCCTCGCGCTCAGGCCAGTTCGGCGGCGACCAGGGCGCCGAGATCGGCCGCCATCAGGTCGGGGGTGGGGAGCACCGGGAGCTGGGCAGCAGTGGTGACACCCGACAGCACCAGCGCGAAGCGGGCCCCCAGCCGCTGTGCGAAGAGCCCGTCGGTGTCGGGGCGGTCGCCGACCATCGTGTGAGGACCGGGCCCCACCAGGGCGAGGACCGCGTCGGCCATCGGCTGGTTGGGCTTGCCCGCGACGGTGGCAGCCGTACCGGACGCAACCGCCACTGCCGCCAACAGCGCGCCCGCGCCCGGGAGCAGCCCCTCGCCCGTCGGGTAGGTGGCGTCGTCGTTGGTGCCGACCAGGCGGGCCCCGGCCCGGACGGCAGCCGATGCCTTCCGCAGGACGGCGTAGTCGAAGTCGAACGTGAGGCCCACCACCACCACATCGGCGCCCGCGTCGGTGTCGGTGACGACCCGGGCGCCTCGCTTGCCGACCTCCTCGACCACGCCGGGACCGCCCACCACCAGCACCGACTCCCCCGGTTCGACCAGGTCAGCGGCGGCCGTGGCCGAGCTCACCACATCACCGGTGGCCGGTATGCCGATGGCCGCCAGCCGCTCCTCGTGCTCGGCGACCCTCGTCATCGAGAAGTTGGTGACGAAGACGACCCGCTCCCCGGCGGCACGGAGCCGCGCCACCGCCTCCGGTGCACCGGCGATGGCATGGCCCCCGAGCCACACGACGCCGTCGAGGTCGAGCAGCCAGGCCATGGCCGGACCCTACGGCTCCGATCCCGGCCGCCCGCATCCGGCGCACTAGAACAAGCCGATGCCCCGCTTCGAGCCGTTCCGCGGCGTCCGGTACGCGCCCGGTGTTGACCTCGACGCCGCCACCTCGCCGCCGTACGACGTCATCGACCGGGCCGAGCGGGCCGCCCTCGTCGCCCGCCACCCCGCCAACGCGGTGCGGTTCGACCTGCCCGATGAGGCCGACGGGCCGGGTCGCTACGACGCGGCGGCAGCGATGCTCGACGGCCTCCAGGCCGAAGGCGTGCTGGTCACCGATCCGGCGCCGTCGTTCTACGGATACCGGATGACCTACACCGACGAGGCGGGGACCACCCGCCACACCACTGGCGTGCTGGGTGCGCTCGCGCTGAGCCGCCCGGGCGAGGGCGACATCCTTCCCCACGAGCACACCACGCCCAAGGCCAAGAGCGATCGCCTCGACCTGCTGCAAGCCACCGGCTTCAACCTCTCCCCCATCTGGGGCCTGTCGCTCGCCACCGGGCTCGCCGAAGCCATCACCACCGCGGGTGCGCCCGATGCCGCGTGCACCGACGCCGACGGTGTCCGCCATGAGCTGTGGTGCCTGACCGAGCCCGACCGTGTCGCGACCATCAGCGCGCTGGTGGCCAGCACGCCGATCGTGGTCGCCGATGGCCACCACCGGTACGAGACGTCTCTCGCCTATCGCGAGGAGCGACGGGCGGTCGACGGCGAGGGCGGGCCGTGGGACGCGACGCTCGCCCTGGTGGTGGAGCTGCGCGAGGACGAGCTCGCAGTCCGGCCCATCCACCGCTTGCTGCACGGCCTGCCTGCTGATCTCGACGTCGCCGCCGCGCTCAGCGCTCACTTCGAGTGCGCGTTGGTCGACCCCTCCGACAACCTGCCCGCCACGATGGCGGCTGCCGGCGCGCTGGGCCTGGTCGTGCCCGATGGCCGTGCCTGGCTCCTGGCGCCCCGAGCCGGCGCGTTCCCCGCCGAGCTTCCCGACCTCGACTCGGCCCGGCTGGCCGCCGCCCTGCCTGATCTCCCTGCCCACGACGTCGAGTACCAGCACGGCGCCGACACCGTGCTCGCCCGGGTGCGGGCCGGCGAGGCGTCGGCCGGCGTGCTGCTGCGACCGGCCGGCGTGCCGCAGATCGCGGCCACCGCCCATGGGGGCGAGCGCATGCCCCCGAAGACCACGTTCTTCTGGCCCAAGCCGCGCACCGGCTTCGTGTTCCGCTCGGTGCGCTAGCGAGCCAGACGTACCTGCGCCATTGAGCCCGCAGGGCGAACCCCGCGACAGGGACGTCAGTGAGTGGAGCTACGCCGGCTGGCAGATTCGGCAAGCGGTCAGGCCCTCGGCCGTGGCCGCCGCCACCGTCACCAGCTCGGTGTCGTGGTCGCGACCGTCGAGGAGGCGGCAGTCGGGCCGGTGGAACGCCGACCGCCCGGCGACGACCGCGCCGTTCCGCACGCTCCTGGCCTGCACGGTGGCCGGCACGGTGGCCGGCGCACGGGTTGCGGTGGTCCGCGCCCTCGTGCCGCCGGGCGAGGTCACCGCTTGCGGGTCGGCCAGTGCGGCCCGCACGGCCTCGATGCTCTCCTTCAGCTCGCCCCGCTGCTGCCGGTTGGCCTCGACGACGACCATCGCCGAGCCGATGAACACCAGACCGAGGCCGCCGATCGCACCGAAGAGGTAGGGCAGCTGCGACGGCACCCGGTCGTAGCCAGCGGCGCCGTTCCACCCCAGGAAGATGGCGACGAAGCCCCCGAGGCAGATGGCCAACCCCACCCGGCCGCCCATCTTCTCCCACAGCGCTCGAAGCTTCGTCATGCTGCACCTCCCATGTATCGCTCCCGCAGGTGGGCCTGCTGGGCGTCCTCTCCAACCCCTTCGAAGACCATCGAACCCTTCTCCATCACCAGCACCCGGTCGGCGAACGGAAGCACGCCGACGTTCTGCTCCACCATCAGCACGGTGACCCCGTCGTCGTTGATCCGGTCGACGACCCGGAACACCGTCTTCGTCATGGCCGGGCTCAGCCCGAGCGACGCCTCGTCGAGCAGGAGGAGCCGGGGCCCGCTCATCAACGCGCGACCGATGGCGAGCATCTGCTGCTCGCCGCCCGACAAGGTGCCGGCCGCCTGCGAGGCCCGGTCCCGCAGGATCGGGAAGTAGTCGAAGACGCGATCGAGGCGCTCGTCGAGCAACGAGCGGGAGCGCCGATGGGTCCAGGCGCCGAGTCGAAGGTTGGCGAGCACTGGCAGCCCGGGAAAGACTCGGCGGCCTTCCGGCACCAGCACGACGCCGCGCTCGACCAGCTCGGCCGCCGACCGCCCGGCGACCTCCTCGCCGTCGAACAGGATCGACCCCGACTCCGGCCGGAGCAGTCCGGCGATGACCGACACGGTGGTCGTCTTCCCCGCCCCGTTGAGGCCGAACAGCACGGCCGTCTCCCCCGCCTCGACGTCGAAGTCGACCCCCCGCACCACGGGGAAGCCGTAGCCGGCCTCCAGACCACGAACCTTCAGCAGGCTCATGCGGCCTCATCCCCGAGGTAGGCCCGAACGACCTCCGGGTGGCTGCGGACGTCGTCGGGCTTGCCCTCCACGAGGAGCTCGCCGAAGTTCATGCAGTAGACGTAGTCGCACACCGCCGCCACCAGTGGCACGTGGTGCTCGATCATGAGCACCGACAGGCCCAGCTCCCGTCGCAGCGCGAGCAGTCGCTCGCCGAACGCCTCGGCCTCCTCCGGACCCATGCCCGAGGTCGGCTCGTCGAGCAGCAACACCTTCGGGTGCGTGGCCAGCACCGTGGCCAGCTCGACCTGCTTGCGCAGCCCGTACGGCAGGCGGCCGGCCACCAGGTCGGCGACGGGCAACAGGCCCAGCAGCTCGAGCAATCGCGCGGCCTCGTCGCGGACGGCCCGCTCGCGCTCGAAGGCCAGCGACGATCCCACGATGCCGGCAACCGCGCCGTAGCCCACCGCCATGTGCTGCGCCGTCAGGAGGTTGTCGAGCACCGTCGCCGCCTTCACCAGGCCCACGTTCTGGAAGGTGCGGCCCATGCCCAGTGCGGCCCGCCGGTGCACCGGCTCACCGGTGATGTCGTCGCCCTCGAAGCGGACCCGCCCCGTGTTGGGCCGCTGGAACCCCGTCAGCACGTTGAAGAGGGTCGTCTTGCCCGCCCCGTTGGGGCCGATGATGCCCACGACCTCCCACTCACCCACGTGCACGCTCACGTCACGCACGGCCTGCACGCCGCCGAACCGCACCGAGATGCCATCGGCCTCAAGCACGGGCATCGACGACCTCCCTCAGGTCGCCGGGGCCGGCGTCGAGGCTGAACCGCCCGCCGCAGACCCAACGGACGACCGGGCGCAGCTGCTGGCCGAGCCCTCCGGGAGCCGTGCGCAACGTCATGACCACCAGGGCGGGGAGCACGATCAGGCGGAGCATCGACGGATCGAGTGCCGGCAGCTGCTCGAGCTGCGGCTCCACGCCGGGCACGTGGAGCGGCGACAGCACCGCGGCCGAGAGCGCGACCATGGCCACACCGACGACCTGGGCGGCCCGCCCGCCACGCAGCACGCCCACGCCCACCGCCACCAGCCCGGCAACGAGCACCACCACCGGCACCGTGCGCTCGGGACGGGCGAGGGCACTCTCCAGTCCCGGTATCTCGCGGATGATCAGCGGCACCACCGCAGTGAGCGCGGCGCTGACCACGATGCCGGTACGGCTGCGCAGCCCGCCGACCACGGTCATGAGCACGAAGAGGATCCCGAGCTGGAGGCTGAAGTCGTTGCTGACGACGAACCCGTTCCCATGGGCGAACAGCGCGCCGGCGATGCCGGCGAACACGCCCGAGACCGCGAAGCCGAGCAACAGGTAGGCCTTCACCGGGATGCCGAGTGAGGCCGCCACGCGGGGATCCTGCCGCAGGGCGGTGAGCGCTCGCCCCGTCTTCGATCGCATCATCCGCCAGTCGAGCCAGAGGACCAGCCCCAGGAAGGCGAGGCAGATGTAGTAATAGGGGACGAAGTTGCCGTCACCGGTCGGCGTCGGCGCGGCCCGGCCGGCACCGCCCCCGGTGATCGCCTTGATCCCGAACAGGGTGTCCTGGGCGAACACGCCATACGACAAGGTGACCAGCGCGAAGTAGAGGCCGGTGACCCGCAACGCCAGGCCGCCGAGGATCATGGCTTGGGCGCCCCCGAGCGCGGCAGCGGCCAGCACGCCGACGATGAACGGCTGGCGGAGCTCGGTCACGACGTACGCCGACGTGAACGCACCGATCCCCACGAACGCCTGGTGACCGAGCGAGATGGTCCCCGCGTAGCCGATGAGGACGTTGAGCGAGAGGCCGACGATGGCGTACACGACGGCGAGCGAGAGAAGGGCGAAGTCGGCGCTGTCGAAGACCAGCCGCGGCAGCACGAGCACCACGGCGGCCAGCGCGAGCAGCGGAGCCACACGCGGGGTCATGACGCCCGCCCGAGGATGCCCTGGGGCCTCGCCAGGAGGATCACTACCAGCAGGACGAACAGCGCCGCCGTCTGCGGGCCGGGGACGTCGGCCAGCCAGCTCGCCGACGTCGCCAGGCTCTGGATGACGCCGACGACGACCCCGCCGAGGAAGGCTCCCGGCAGCGACGTGAACCCCCCGATGACCGCCGCGGTGAAGCCGGCGACGAGCGCGCTGCTGGTGAGGAAGCCCGGCCCGAAGCCCGACAGCGGCCCGGTCAGGACACCGGCCACGCCCCCGAGCAGGGCCGCCAGCACCCAGACCGCGCTCGAGAGGCGCTCGACTCGGACGCCCATGAGGCGAGTGCCGGTGGGCTCCTCGCTGGCCGCCAGGACGGCCAGGCCCAGGAACGTCCGGGTGAAGACCCAGCGGAGGACGAGCGCCACCACGACGACGGTGAGGATGATCAGCAGTCGCTGGTCGGAGATGTACACGTTGAGGATCCGCAGCCGGTCTTGGCGGCGCAGCGCCGGTGCGATGGGACGGATCTGGGCCTGGCCGATCCAGAGCTCGAGGCCCACGGCCAACAGCGCCACCCCTGCCGTCGCGACGAGCACCGTGACGCGGGGCGCGTCGGCCAGGGGGCGCACGACGACCCGTTCGGTGACGAAGCCGAAGACGGCAGCGACGCCGAGCGCGATCAGGACGGCCAGCACGTAGGGAATGCCGTGGGTGGTACCCAGCCAGAGGGCGTACACGGCCACCGTGCCGAACTCACCCTGGGCGAAGTTCAACACGCCGCTCGACTTGTAGACGAGCACCAAGCCAAGCGCGACGAGGCCGTAGGCCGCACCCGTGATGATGCCGATGACCAATGCCTGGGCGGTCACCTCAGGTCACAGGCTCGAGGCGAAGGTGGCGGCGGTGATGAAGCGCTGATGGCCGCAGTCGGCCTGCAACAGGTGAGCGGATGCTGCACCGAAGTGGTTCGCCGCCGTGTAGCGCAGCGCCGGATAGACGTTGGACGCGAAGGCCTTGCCCGACACGAGGGTCTTCTCGAAGCTCTGCCGGGTGAGGTTCGGCCCGGCCGCCAGCAGCATCTGGTGGATCGTCTTGCTGACGCCCCAGATGGCGATGCCGAGATCGTCGGGCTCCTGCCCGGTTTGGGCGCGGTACTGCTTCGTGTAGTTGGGGTCGAGTCGGTCGATGGCATCCATCTCGGGGAACGGCGAGAGGAACCGGCTGTTGCCGATGCCAGGGCAGCCGGCTTGCGCGACCAGGTTGAGCCCGTTCGACAAGCCCGGCCCGATGTAGGCCGGCGTGTAGGCCTGGCCCTGGCCCTGCTGGGCGAGCGGGATGAAGGTCACCGGTGGGCCGAGGAAGTAGACGACGTCGGCACCCGAGCCGCGGAGCGCGCTGGACGTCGTCAGGATCTCCGCTTGGCTGGCGTCCTTGCTGATCGGCTTGTCGTAGACGATCGAGAGGCCCTGGGACCGGAAGGCAGCGACGATGCTGGCGTGGGAGTCCTGGAAGGTCGGGGTGTCCTCGATGACGATCGCCACCTTGCCCGCCTTGGAGAGCTTCTTCGCCAGCTGCCCCAGCATCGGCGACTGTTGCCGGTAGGTCTCGGAGATCGCGAAGTAGCCCGGGAGCGACGACAGATCCGACTCGTTGACGCCGGGCGAGAGGTACGGCACGCCGACGCTGTTGGCGTACTTCGCACACGCAGTGATCTGATCGGCGCCGGCCGAGCCCAGCAGGATGAACACCTTGTCCTGCTCGACCAGCGCTCGGCACGCCTGCACCGCAGACGACGGGTTGAACTGGTCGTCCTTGAACGTGACCTCGACCTTGCGACCGAACACACCGCCGTTGGCGTTGATCCAGTTCCAGTAGATCATCACCGCCCGGCGGAAGGACTCCTGCGGTACCGGCGCCGCACCCGTGACCGGTGCGTGGAAGCCGAGCTTGATCACCTGGTCGCTGATGCCCGTCCGGTCACCGGCGACCGGTGCGGCCGTCGAGGTCGTCGGGGCGGCGCCACCCGCGCTGGAGCCGCCTGCCGAGGTACCGCCGCTGCTGCTGCCGCCGCCGGTCGGTGACGGTGCGACGGTGCCCCCGGGGAGCGCGGCCGTCGTCGGCACCGTCGCCTCGCCGTCGACCGCAGGCGCGGTTGTCTCCGACGACGAGCCAATCCCGTCGCTGGCGCCGACCTGTTGGGTGTCGCGGACGCCCGCCTTCTGCCCGCACGCCGCCAGGACGAACAACAACGCGAAGAGGACGAGCAGCGGGCGTCTCATGGAGCGACCTCCTGGTTGAGCAACCGCCGTCCGACAGAGAGCCCAGCAAGGGCATAGGAAACGACCGCCACCAGCCCGAGGATGATCGAGGTCGAGGGCAGGCTCGGAAGATGACGCGACGACCCGGCCGAGCCCAGCAGCGCCGGCATGGCCGCCGGTGTCCGGGGCGGCGGTGCCGCGCTGCTCAGTCCGTCGGGGAGGCCAGCCGGCACCACCGCCGGTCCCGGACTCACTGAAGAAGGCGCGGCGCGGTACGACGGCGCGGCGGCCGGACCCGGCGGCGGCGGGCTCGATGGTGCCGCGCCCGTCGTGATGCCCGCGACCTCTACGCCGACCGCGCTCGTGTCGCGGGTGAAGGGAACCTGGAAGGTCGTCGGCGGGTCGACCTGCTCGACCAGGAACACCCCGTGCACCAGGTCTGCCGGGACCAGCTCGAACCGCCACGCACCCTCGGGCTGGCGCTGACCCGGCGACGAGTGATCGCAGTCCGCCGGCGGGGCCTCGCTCATCGGGCCGTTGTCAGCCGGGCCCCAGGGCGCCGAGATCGGGCAGGCGGCGATCGTCGCCGACGCGCCGTTGGTGTCGGTCGCCCCCGCGGCAAGCGGCACGGTGACGGTGACCGTCTCGGCCGTCGCATCGCCGGTTCCGGCGCCGGCAAAGCCGATGGCGACGACCGACGAGGACTGGCCGGCGACCGCACTCACCGGCGCCGAGCCGCTGGGCGTCGTCGGTGGCGCGGGCGCCGTCACCCGGGTGGGCAGGCCGAGGCCGCTGGTGGCGGGCTGGGCCTGGCTCCACCAGCCGATCTGGTCGGCCCGGAGGGCCGGCGGGCTCGCCGAGGCGCCGACCACAGGGAAGGCGGCGACGGCCGCCATCGCTGCGGCGACGAGCACGAGGAGCGGGCGGGTGGACATGACTCCCCCCATGTGTTCCACGAACGATGAAATTCGTCACACGTTCATGGAACTCCCCCCGGGGGGGCCCGGTTTCAGACCTCCCAGGTGGCCCCGGAGCGGAGCAGGGCGGCAAGGTCGCCTGGGCCCTTCTGCTCCTGGGCCGCCGCCAGCTGCCGCGACACCTCGCCGCCGTACTCGGGACGCTCGATGGCCCGGAACACCCCGACGGGCGTCGGTGTGGTCGGGCGCTGGGACAGCCGGGAGAGGGTGAAGGCCAAGGTCGGATCGGTACGGGTCTCGTCGTGGACGAGCAGGGCGTCCTCCCCGACGTCGGCGACCTCGACGATCTTGGCGTAGCCCTGGGTGTCGAGGGCAACGCCCCGCTCGAGGTTGTCGCCGAAGCGGATGGGCTTGCCGTGCTCGAGTGGGATCAGCATGTTGGGGCGGTTGGCCTTGGTCGTTATCGCGTCGAAGGCGCCGTCGTTGTAGACGTTGCAGTTCTGGTAGATCTCGACGAAGGCGGCGCCCTTGTGGTCGTGCGCCCGGCGGAACGTCTCGATCATGTGCTGGCGATCGAGGTCGTGGGTGCGGGCCACGAAGGTGGCCTCGGCCCCGAGCGCCAGGCTGATGGGGTTGAACGGTTGGTCGACCGAACCGAACGGGGTCGACGGGCTGATCTTGCCGATCTCGCTGGTCGGCGAGTACTGGCCCTTGGTGAGCCCGTAGATCTGGTTGTTGAACAGCAGGATCGTGAGGTTGACGTTGCGGCGCAGGGCATGGATGAGGTGGTTGCCGCCGATGGAGAGACCGTCGCCGTCACCGGTCACGACCCACACGTCGAGATCGGGACGGGCCATGGCCAGGCCGGTGGCGATCGCCGGTGCCCGGCCGTGGATGCTGTGCATCCCGTAGGTGTTCATGTAGTACGGGAACCGGCTCGAGCAGCCGATGCCGGAGACGAAGACCGTCGACTCCGGGCGCACCCCGAGCTCGGGCATCAGCATGCGCACGGCCGTGAGCACCGAGTAGTCGCCGCACCCGGGACACCAGCGGACCTCCTGGTCGCTGGCCCAGTCCTTCGGTGTCGTCGCGGTGTCGGTCATCAGCTGATCTCCTTGAGAGCGTCGAGGATGTGGGCGCTCAGCTCGCCGCCGGTGAACGGCTGGCCCTGCACCTTCGAGATGCACGTCGCGTCGACGAGGAACTCGGCCCGCACCAGCTTGGTGAGCTGACCCAGGTTCATCTCGGGGACGAGGATCTTCTTCCGGCCCTTGAGGATCTCGCCGAGGTTGGCCGGCATGGGGTTGAGATGCACGAGGTGGGCGCGCGCAACTCGATGCCCCTCGGAGCGGACGGTGTCCACGGCGGCGCCGATGGCACCCCACGTCGAGCCCCAACCGAGCACCAGCAGGTCGGCATCGGCATCACCTTCGACCTCGAGCGGCGCAATGGTCTTGGCGATGCCGGCGATCTTGGCCGCCCGCAGCCTGATCATCCGCTCGTGGTTCCCCGGCTCGTAGGAGATGTTCCCGCTGCCGTCCTCCTTCTCGATGCCACCGATGCGGTGCA
>JAEKLB010000204.1 GCA_019510095.1 Acidobacteriota bacterium
GGGCCAAGTCCGGCCAAGGATGGTTGTGACCGAAAAGTCCGAAAGTACGGGAATCGACCGTTGCGTAAAGCGGCGGCGTTCGGGGCAGGACCCCGAGCGAGAAACCACGAACTTGCACGGAGAGGCGCAGCAGGCGCCGTCGACGCATGCACACGGAGGCCAACGTTGAACCACAAGCAGATGACCACTCGACGGCGGGCTGGCGTGCTGATCGCCGGCATGCTCGGGCTCGTCGGCATCGGCGCCACCGTCGCCGCTGCGCCCGTCGCCATCGCCCAAGCTGACGTGACGCCGGGCCGGGTCGCCGGCGTCAACCGGTTCGACACCGCCGCCAAGATCGCGGCGGCCGCCTACCCGGGCGGCGCCGCCTCGGTGCTGCTGGCCAACGGCCGCACGTTCCCCGACGCCCTCGCCGGCTCGGCGCTGGGTGGGGCCAAGAACGCACCGCTGCTCCTCACCGAGACGGCCACCACGCCGACGGAGACGATGACGGCCCTGCAATCGCTCAAGCCCACAACCATCTACCTGCTCGGTGGCACCAACGCCATCTCCCAAGCCCAGCAGGACGAGCTGGCCAAGACCTACACGGTGACCCGGGTGGCCGGCGCTGACCGCTACGCCACTGCCGGCGCCATCGCCGACCAGATCGGCCTGGTCAACGTGGCCAACCTCAACGGCAAGCGCACCGCCTTCATCGCCACCGGCCTCAACTTCGCCGACGCCCTGGCTGGCGGCCCGCTCGCCGCTGCCGGTGCCGGCGCCGCCGGCGTGCACCCGGTGCTGCTGGTCAACAGCGACGTGCCTGCTGCCACCGACTCGGCCCTGACCCGCCTGGCCATCCAGCAGGTCGTGGTGCTCGGCGGCACGACCGCCGTCTCGGAGGCGGTCGCCGACAAGCTGGCGGCCAAGACCGGCAACCCGGTCATCCGCTACGCCGGGACCAACCGCTACGACACCGCCGCCAAGGTCGCCCAGGCCGGGCTCAACAGCTACGGCCTCATCGCCTCCGAGGTCCTGCTGGCCAGCGGCGCTGACTTCGCCGACGCCCTGGCCGCCGGTCCGTTCGGCTTCAAGCGGACGGCGCCCCTGATCCTCACCGAGCCGGCCTCCTTGCCGCCGCAGAGCGCGGCGTTCCTCGAGGACAACAGCTCGGCCATCCAGAAGGTCACCGCCGTCGGTGGTACCGCAGCGGTCTCGGCCAACGCCCTGACCCAGGCCGAGAAGGCGGCAGAGACGCCGTCGAACGACCGCCAGAACGAGGGCATCCAGGTCTCGCCCCAGTCGGCTGACAGCCTCGCCAACTCGGGCACCCGCTCGTTCGTGGCCAACGGGATCACGTCGGCGACGGTCGACATCGTGCTGGTGCCGTGCGCCAACGTCAGCAACGACAACGGCAGCACCAAGTTCGTCAACAG
>JAEKLB010000073.1 GCA_019510095.1 Acidobacteriota bacterium
CCACACGGTGCCGAGCTCGGACAGGCACACCTTGATGTTCGGGAACCGGCCGAAGAAGTTGTGCAGGATCAACGCCGACGTGAGCTCCATGGCGGTGCGATCGCCCCAGTAGTGCATCCACTGGAAGGCATCGAAGTCGCCGAAGACGGCGTTGGGATCCTCCGACCAGTCGGCGCCGTACTTCTGGTAGTCGGTGCCGCCCAGGTGACAGGTGAGGTTGATGCCCTCGCTGTTGCAGATGTTCCAGAACTCGTCGAAGACCGGATCGGCCAGTGACCGACCGCCCCAGGGGTTGTCGCGCCCGCCGTGGGCGTGACCCGACTTGGTCTGGACGATCGTGGCGCCGTCCTTGATGACCTGCTTGAGCTCCTTGACCGCCAGATCCGGATCGGCGAAGGCGATGTAGGGCGGCAGGAACATGCGACCGTCGGCGGTGTAGCCGACCTCCTCGTGCATCCACCGGTTGAAGGCGCGGATGTTGGCGTAGAGGGCGTCGATGTTGTCGGCGAACTCGTACTCGATGTCGTGGGCGGCGGCCGGGAACATGAGGGCCTTGTCGATGCCCTGGTCGTCCATCAGCGCCAGCCGCAGGTCGCGGTTGCCGAACGCCTCGGACTGGTTCCGGAAGCTCTGGATGAACGCCTTGCGCTCGTCCTCCGACAGACCCTTCAGGGGGTTGAGGCGATTGAGGAGCATGCCCGGGATCGTGCTCAGCTCCCGCTCACCCTCCTCCTTCGGCACGGTGCCACGACCGGTGCCGATGTTGGTGGTGTCGCCGAGCATCGCGGCCAGCTCGTCCTTGGAGAACGTGACCTGGTTGGCCTCGGAGCTCCCGAACTTGGACGGCTTGCCGGCGAACAGCTGCATCTGGCGGCCGTCGGGCGCGGTCACGTAGCGGACGGCGAGGTCGGCATGCTTCGGGTCGATGTAGCGCTCGAAGCAGTCGGGCGGCTCGGTGAAGTGATTGTCCGCGTCGTTGATCATGTACGGGAGTTCGCTGGCCACTGGCACCTCTCGGTCGGGGATGGTTCGATCAGCCCAAGGGTGGCTGTCGATTCGGACACCGGCATTTCGCATACCGGCGGTATGGCATACCGACAGTATGTCAAAGACAACCGGTCTGTCAACGAGGGGCCGGGCGAGTACCGTTGGCCGGCATGGGCCGGCGCGACGACCACGCCAACGACACCCGCCAGGCCCTCCTCACCGCCGCCCGGGCCCTCTTCGCCACCAAGGGCTACGCCGAGACCGCCACCGAGGACGTCGTACGGGCGGCGCGGGTCACCCGAGGAGCGCTGTACCACCACTTCCGAGGCAAGGAGGAGCTCTTCCGGACGGTGGTCACCGAGGTCGTCGCCGATGCCGTCGACAGCCTCACCGGGCCGGCGGAACGACCGCTCGACCAGGGTCGGGACGCCTGGGACGCGGTGATCGCCGGGTGCCACGACTACCTCGACCTCTGCCTCCAGCCCCAGTACTCCCGAATCCTGCTGGTGGATGGGCCTGCGATCCTGGGCTTCCAGGCCGTCTCCGACCTGTCGGAGGCCTACGGCGGCGAAGCGTGGGAGCGAGTCCTGCGACGCTCGGTCGACAGTGGCGTCATCGTCCAGGTTCCGGTCGAGACCCTCGCTCACCTCCTGGCCAGCCTGGTCACCGACGCCGCCATCCGGGTCAACACCTCGGCCAACCCGCGAGCCGAGCGGGCTGCCTGCCGGGAGGTCCTCACCAGCGTGATGGAGGGGCTCCGGGCCACGCCGGTCGGCGAGCCCACCAGCGAACCCCGGGAGCCCGCCGCCCGCTGACCGCTGCAGCACCGCCCCGTGCGACAACACCCGGAAAATAAGGGTGGTGTCTCAATTCATTCTGGTGTACTACTTCTCGGAAGGCGTGACATCAGTCACGCCCGTAGACACCTCTGGGGGGAGCACACCATGACCAACAACGCCCGCGGCCGCACACGCCGTGGACTGGCCATCCTGCTGACGATCGGGCTGCTGACGACCGTGGCGGGCACCTCGACCGCGTCGGCCGCGACCAGGAAGGCCTGCAAGAAGGGCTTCGTCCGCAACAAGGCCAAGAAGTGCGTCCGCAAGAGCGCGGCCACCACCAAGAAGGCGACCACCGCCAAGCCTGTCGCCACGACCGCCAAGCCGGCGACCGCCACCAAGGGCGTCCTCAAGCTCGGCCAGCTCTACTCGAAGGTCACCTCGAGCGGTGGGGCGACCTTGAACGAGTCGTTCAAGCTGGCGCAGGCCTGGCAGGACGACGTCAACTCCTCCGGCGGCATCAACGGCTACAAGGTCCAGATCATCAGCAAGGAGGCGCCGGCGAACGACACGGCGCGGATGGTCAACGGCATGAAGGAGGTCGAGAAGGCGGGGGCGCTGGCGTTCGTGGCGTCGGACTCGCCCAACGGCCTGCCGGCCATGGTCAGCTACCTCAACGACAAGCAGATCCCCTACATCGAGGGGACGCCCTACGCCGACGAGACCGACTTCGACCCGATGGTGTTCCCCACGGGCGCCTCGGAGTACGCCGGCCGGTACGGCCAAGTCGCGGCGGCCCGTGACATCGGGGCCAAGAAGTTCATGAACGCGTACTGCTCCGAGGTGGCGGCATGCGCCGGCTCGGTACCGGTCACCGCGGAGGCGGCGCGGCGCGAGGGCCTCCAGCACGTGGCTCAGGCCGCTTCGGCGGTGGCGGTCGACTACACGTCGGTGTGCATCTCGGCCCGCAACCAGGGTGTCGACTTCTTCCAGTCGAACGGCTTGACCTTTGCCAACGTCGTGCGCGACTGCGCCCGACAGGGCTACCACCCGGCCTACGCCCAGGGCGGCCGGGCGGACCAGTCGGTGATCGAGTCAGCCAAGGGCGAGGTCATCGCCGGCAACCTCTTCGAGCCGGGCATCTGGTACAACGGCCCGGAGGTCGCACGCCTGCGCAGCCTGCTGGCCAAGACCGATCTCTCCTTCAACTCGACGAGCACGGCGCCCACGCAGACCTCGATGCAGGGCTACATGTCGCTGATGATGGTCGAAGCCATCATGAAGAGGCTCACCGTGTCCAACCCGACGCGGGCCGACTTCCTCAACGCCATGTACACCATCAAGGGCGAGACGCTCGGTGGCCTGACCTTCCCGATCGACTACTCAGTGCAGAAGCCGGGGACCGGGCTGCACGCCCCGAACGACTGCTGGGTCGAGTACATCGTGAAGGACGACAAGTTCTACGTCATGGACAAGTCGGGTGGCGCGTCCAGCAAGCTGACCTGGATCTGCGGCACCGGCCACACCTACACGATCAAGAAGCCCTAAGGGCTCGGCACGTGATCACCGCGGACGGCTCCCTCGCACCAGGAGGGAGCCGTCCGCGTCTTTTGCACCCGATGCAACGAGAGGTGCCCGTCGGCCGCGAAGATGGGTACGTGAGCGCGTCCACCACGTCCGGCGTCGACGCCATCGGCGGCGGCAACGCCAGCGGTCGCGCCACCAGGGAGCGGCTGGTCCTCACCGCTGAGCGCCTGTTCGCCGAGCGCGGCATCGCCGCGGTCTCCCTCCGTGAGGTCGGCCAGGCAGCCGGCCAGCGCAACAACGGGGCCACCCAGTACCACTTCGGCGACCGCGAAGGCCTCGTGCTGGCGATCTTCCGGTACCGCGCGTCGGAGCACCGCGCCCGGCGACTCGAGGTGCTGCAGAAGATCAAGCGGCCGGCCACGCGGGACGACACCCGGACGTTGATCGAGGCGCTGGTCGAACCCATGCTCGCTGACATGCGGGCGGGCAACCACTACGTCGGCTTCCTGGCCCACGCCTACGCCGAGCGAGGCGCGTTCCTGGGGGGCACCGGTGATGACTACGGCGGCTACATCGCCCTTGGTGACGTCCTGCGCGAGTGCCTGCCGGATCTCCCCGAGGAGCTGTTTGTCAGCCGTCTCGCCAGCGTGACGGCGTGGATGGCGCAGGCACTCGCCAGCCGCCAGCACGACACCCCAAGTGCCCGGATGCCGATCGACGTCTTCGTGGCCGATCTGGTGAGCATGCTGACCCAGGCCATGCTCGCACCGCCCGCTTGAGGAGGAACGCGTCATGACAGGGCCCCTCGAAGGTTTCCGCGTCGTCGAGATCGGCGGCCCACCCGGTGGCTTCGCCGCCATGATGCTCGCCGACCACGGTGCCGACGTGCTCAAGATCAGCCGGCCCGGTGGCGGGGGCTCGACGGGAGCAGGCGCCGGTGCCTCGACCACCCCGCTCGGACGGGGGCGGCGCTCGGTCGGGATCGACCTGCGGCACGAGCACGGCGCCGAGACCTTCCTTCGGTTGGTTGCCGAGGCCGACGCGCTGATCGAGGGGTATCGGCCGGGTGTCATGGAGCGACTGGGCGTCGGTCCGGCGCCCTGCCTGGCCCGCAATCCCCGCCTCGTCTACGGCCGCATGACCGGCTGGGGCCAGACCGGCCCGTGGGCGATGCAGGGCGGCCACGATCTCAACTACGTCGCCATCTCCGGGGTCCTCCACGCCATCGGCGAGAAGGACGGCCCGCCGATCATGCCGATCAACCTGGCGGGCGACTGGGCAGGCGGCCTGCTGATGGCCTTCGGCATCGTCAGCGCCCTGCACGAGGCCGGGCGCACCGGCGCCGGCCACGTCGTCGACACCGCCATGGTCGACGCCGCCGCCCTCCTCGCCGCCGTGCCCCACGCCGCATTCAGCAGCGGCGGCTGGATCGACGAGCGGGCGTCGAACATGACCGACGGCGGCCGGCCCTTCTACGCCATCTATCGCACCGCGGACGACCGCTACGTCTCGGTCGGCGCGCTGGAGCCACAGTTCTACGCCGAGCTCGTCGCCCGGCTCGGCCTGGCCGACGCCGGGCTCCCCGACCAGAACGACGCGTCGGGCTGGCCCGAGCTGCAGGCTGCGTTCACCAAGGTGTTCCTCACCAAGAGCCGAGACGAGTGGTGCGACGTCATGGACGGCGCCGACGCCTGCTTCGCGCCAGTGCTGAGCCTGGCCGAGGCCCGCCTCCATCCCCACAACGTCGAGCGGGGCGTGTTCACCGACTACGGCGGGTTGACCCAGCCGGTACCGGCGCCGCGCTTCGGCGGGGGTGTCTCGACCATCCGGGCCTGGGACGACTGCACGGTCCCGCTCGAACAGACCTTGGGCGACTGGGGCCTCACCCCCGCCGACGTCGCCGACCTGATCGAGCGGGGCGCGGTCTCGCCGTAGCTCGGTCCGCCGATCCCGAGTGTGACTCGGCGAGCGCGGGGTACGTTGCCACGCGTGTCTGGGGACGTGACGGTGGTCCTCGTGAGAACGGCTTCGACTCCGTTCGGTTGGTGGCCGAGCACCACCCCGACATCCTCCTGCTCGATGTCTCGATGCCCCAGATGGACGGGCTCGCCGCCCTCCCCGAGGTCATCGCGGCATCGCCGGAGACCAGGGTGATCATGCTGTCGGGATTCGAGGGCCAAGGTCTCGCCGAGCACGCCAAAGCCCTCGGCGCGGCGGACTTCATCGAGAAGGCCTTCCCGATCGAGGAGCTACCCGAGCGGCTCCGGGTGGGTGCCGAGCCTCCGGCGCCGGCGGGCATCATCACCGGGCCATCGGAGGCCGAGACCGAGGTGCTCGCCCGGCACCTCGAGCGGTTCCGGGCCGTCTTCGACGAGGCCACTGCCGGCATGGCCACCCTGACCCTGGCCGGCCGCCTGGTGCGGGCCAACCAATCGCTCGCAGCCATGACCGACCACACCCCGCAGACGCTGATCGGCACGACCTTCCTCGATCTCGTGTCACCCGCCGACCGCGAGGTCGCCGAGGCGGTGCTGCGCAGCATCGACATCGATCCCGAGCGCTCGCGTGAGCTCGAGCACCGCATCGGCGCACGGGGCACGACGTGGGTGCGGTCAACCCTGACCGTGGTCAAGGATCCCGATCGCAATCCTCTCTACCTGTTCCTCCAGGTGGAGGACATCACCGAGCGACGCGCCGCCGAGGAGGCCCTTCGGCAGAGCGAGGAGCGATTCCGGCTGCTCGTCGCCGGAGTCGGCGACTACGCCATCTTCATGCTCGACCCCAACGGAATGGTGAGCAGCTGGAACCTCGGCGCCGAGCGCATCAAGGGCTACGCCGCCGAGGAGATCATCGGCCGCCACTTCAGCACCTTCTATCCCCCCGAGGCGATCGCCATCGACCATCCGCAGCACGAGCTGGAGGTCGCGCAACGCGAGGGCCGCTTCGAGGAGGAGGGCTGGCGGGTTCGCAAGGACGGCAGCCAGTTCTGGGCCAACGTCGTCATCACCGCCCTGCGTGATGGCAACGGCACCCTGATCGGCTACGCGAAGGTGACGCGCGACATCACCGAGCGACGGCGCCTGCAGGACGAGCTGGAGAAGGCGGCCAACGACCGCTCTGAGTTCCTGGCCGTCGCCGCCCACGAGCTGCGCAGCCCGGCCGCCATCGTGAAGGGCTTCGCGTCGACCCTGCGCGCGACATGGTCACGGCTGGAGGAATCGGATCGCCTCGAGATGCTCGACGCAATCGCCCGGGGCGGCGAGCGCATGGGCCGGCTGGTCGATGATCTGTTCACCGCGGCCCGCCTGGAGCGTGGCGTGCTCGAGATCAACCCGGTGGCGGTGGCGGTCGAGGTGGCGTTGCACGACGCCGTTGACCAGCGCCGGTTCGGTGAGGATGGAAGCACCATGGTCATCGACTGCCCCCCCGGACTGACGATGATGGTCGATCCGATCCGGTTCCAGCAGATGCTCGGCAACTACCTCGACAATGCCGAGCGGTACGGCGAGCCCCCGATCGTCGTTGCCGCCACGGAGAGCGACGGCGAGGTGTTGATCACCGTGCGCGACCAGGGTCCTGGCCTGGAAGCAGCGTTCGCCGAGCGACTGTTCACCAAGTTCGGCAAGGGCCCACACGCCAACGGGTCCGGACTCGGGCTCTTCCTCGTCCGGGAGCTGGCCCGGGCGCAGGGGGGCGACGCCTCCCTCGAGACGACCGAGAGCCCGGGAACGTGTTTCCTGCTGCGGCTGCCCGCAGCTACGCCGGCGCGGTGATCGGCACCTCGGCCCAGACCACCTTGCCGCCGCTGGCGTCGGAATCGACGCCCCACGCCTGGCTCAGGGCGGCGACGAGGTAGAGGCCGCGACCGTGCTCGTCGTCGTCGTGCGCGAGCAAGGGATCGGGAGAGCCGTCCCCGCCATCACCGACCTCCACGCGGAGGGCGGAGGTGGTCAGCACCAGGCGGAGCTCACACGCCGAGCGGGCATGCGTGATGGCATTGGTCACCAGCTCGCTCACCACGAGCAGGACGTCGTCGACCACGTCCTGGATCGCCCACTGCCGGCATCGGTCCTCCACGAACTCCCTGGCCCGGTGGGCGCTGTCGAGCAAGGCGGGAAAGACCCGGACAGCGGTGCGCGCCGCCCGCCCGATGACTTCCTCGACCACGTCGACGAGGTAGCCGATGTCTCCTTTGCGCACGACCCCGGCAACCGTCGATCGCACGCTGTCGACGTCGGTGAGGTCGAGGCCGGTGAAGACCACCACCTTGGCGTCGGGGGCCACCAGGCGGAGGCGGGTGATCACGTCCTCGCCCGCCAGGTCGGGCAGGCCCAGGTCGAGCACCACCACGTCAGGCCGATGGTGCCCGGCGGCCGTGACGGCGGCGTTGCCGTCGGCGGCCTCGCCGACCACCTCGAAGCCGCCGCGCAGCTGCAGGGCCGTGCGCACCAGCAGCCGGAAGTCAGGCATGTCGTCGACGATCACCACGCGAACCGCCACAACGCGGACGCTACCGGCAGTGACGGCGGGACTGCCTCAGCCGGACACCGGAGGACCCGAGATGGTTTCATGGAGCCACGCCCGAACCCGCTCGACAGGAGTAGTCATTGGCAGCTGACGGAGCCTTCCTCGGCATGGCCCTCGCTGACGTCGCCAGCGCCAGTGAACGGGCCCGCCGTCGCCGGCTGCGGCGGCTCTTCCTGACGCTGCTGCCGCTCGGGCTGTGGTGCTGGTACCGGCTGCTCAGCGGGCGCCCGATCAGCTTCGGCCTCCCCCACCTCGGCCCCAATGCGTCCCTCTGGCTGCCCGGGGCGATCCTGGTGGCTCTCTTCGCCGTGGTCCTCGTGGTGCCCCTCGCCCTCGCCGGCCGGTCGCCGCACGTGCTGTACCGGTCGAGCAGCATCGACATCGGGCTGGACGATGTCCGGGGCGCGGTGATCGTCAAGGAGGAGGTGCAGCGCACGCTCGATCTCTTCCTCGCCTACCGCACCTTCAAGGAGCGGATGGGTGGCACGCCCCGGCGGGCGATCCTGTTCGAGGGGCCGCCCGGCACGGGCAAGACCTACATGGCCAAGGCCATGGCCCGCGAAGCCGGGGTGCCCTTCCTGTTCGTCTCGTCCTCGGCCTTCCAGTCGATGTACTACGGCCAGACCAACCGAAGGATCCGGTCGTACTTCAGGGCCCTGCGCGATGCCGCCCGCAAGGAGGGTGGCGCCATCGGATTCATCGAGGAGATCGACGCCATCGGCGGCACCCGGGCCGGCATGGGCTCCTCGAGTGGGAGGGAGGGCATCAGCGGCGTCGTCAACGAGCTGTTGATCCAACTGCAGAGCTTCGACCATCCCACGCGCACCCAAGAGCTTCGAGGGTTCGCCATCAACGTGGTCAACCGGTTCCTGGCTCCCAACCGCCGGTTGCGCTCCCCCAGGGCCGTGTCCGCCAACGTCTTGGTCGTCGGGGCCACCAATCGGGCTGCCGATCTCGATCCGGCCTTGCTCCGGCCTGGGCGCTTCGATCGGACGGTGCACTTCGATCTGCCGGCCCGCGCCGATCGCCGCGAGATCATCGACTACTACCTGGGCAAGAAGGCACATGTTGCCGACCTCGATGATCCGGCCCGTCGCGATCACCTGGCGGCCATGACCGCCGGCTACACCCCCGTGATGCTCGAGCACCTCTTCGACGAGGCGCTCGTCTGGGCGCTCCGACGCGGCGCGGACGGGCTCGACTGGCATGACATCCAGCAGGCGAAGATGACCGAGGAGATCGGCCTGAAGCATCCCGTCGAGTACACGCCCGAAGAGCGCCTACGCATTGCCACCCACGAAGCGGGCCACGCCACCGTCGCCCATGCCGTCGGCACCGACCGCGTCCTCGACGTCCTCTCGATCATGAAGCGGCGCGACGCGCTCGGTCTGCTCGCCCACTCCGACCGCGAGGAGCGGTTCACCCGCACCCGGTCGGAGATCGTCGCCCTCATGCAGATCGCGCTGGGCGGCATGGCGGCCGAGGAACGGGCCTTCGGTGAGGCCGGCACCGGCCCGGCAGGCGATCTCACCGCGGCCACGACCGCCGCCGCCCAGATGGTCGGTTCCCTGGGCATGGCCGGCTCGCTCGTGAGCTTCGACGCCGCCGTGATGCCGGGCACGCCCAACCTCGTCGCCAAGGTCCTCGCCGACGAGCGCGGCCGTGAGCAGGTCGAGCGCCTGCTCGCCGAGGCCAAGCTCGCCGCTGCCCGCCTGCTCGACGAGCATGCTGGCGTGCTGGTGGCGCTGCGGGACGCGCTCCTCGCCCGGGACGAGCTCGTCGGCCTCGAGATTACCGAGGTCATTGCCGCCGCCGAAGGTGCGGGTCAGGTTCGAAGCCATCCCTTCGCCCACGGCACCAACTGAGCTTCCCTCGGGGTCAAGGGCACTGGAGGCGGCGACCGGAATCGAACCGGTGTACAGGGCTTTGCAGGCCCTTGCCTAAACCACTCGGCCACGCCGCCGGAGAGTCGGGCACTCTACCGGCAGATGTGACCGCCCCTACCGGGATGGCGCGGCGTCAGCGGGCCACACCCAGGATCAGGAGCAGGATGAACAGGGCGAGCACGATGGCGACCACGGTGGTCGCCGGGTTCATCCCCCACCCGTAGCCGCCACCACCGACGTGCCGCTCGGTGATCACTCGCCGGACGGGGGCCGGGCGGGAGGTCATGGGGTCGTCGTCATCGTCGTAGATCACTTCGCGGACCCTGCGAGCCATGGCTGGGCTCCTTCCTGGTGGGTTGGGGACGTCCTGTCCCTGGCCCGTACCCCAGTCGTCGCCCGGCGATGTCCAGCTCGATCTTGACTGATCGGTCAAGGCTACGATCGCTCCCCGCACGGACCGATACAGACGCCTCAGGAGAGACATGCCGAACACACTCAAGGACCGGGTCGCCATCATCACCGGCGCCGGGCGGGGACTCGGGCGGGAGCACGCCCTCCTGTTCGCCGCCGAGGGCGCCAAGGTCGTGGTCAACGACCTCGGCGGCGGAACCGACGGCTCGGGCGCCGATGCGACACCGGCCCAGCAGGTCGTCGACGAGATCAAGGCGGCCGGCGGCGAGGCGGTCGCCAACTACGACGACGTGTCGTCGTGGGACGGCGCCGAGCGCATGGTCAACCAGGCGATCGAGACCTACGGCGACCTCCACGTGCTGGTCAACAACGCCGGCATCCTCCGCGACCGCATGCTGACCAACATGTCCGAGGCCGAGTGGGACTCGATCATGCAGGTCCACCTGCGGGGCCACTTCTGCCCGTCTCGCCATGCCGCCGCCTACTGGCGTGAGCAGTCGAAGCAGGGCAAGGACGCCAAGCGGTCGATCATCAACACGTCGTCGACGTCAGGCCTGTTCGGCAACGTGGGCCAGAGCAACTACGGCGCCGCCAAGACCGGCATCGCCACGTTCTCGATCATCGCGGACCAGGAGCTCGCTCGCTACGGCGTGCGGGTGAACGCCATCGCCCCCGCCGCCGCCACCCGCCTCACCGCCCAGGTCGGCGCCGAGACGCCGCCCGAGGACGTCTGGACGCCCATGCATCCCGGCAACGTGTCGCCGTTCGTCGCCTACCTCGCCACCGAGGACTGCCCCATCCACGGGCGGGTGTTCCTCGTGGTCGGCGGCGACGTCCACCTCTTCCAGCCGTTCGCCATCGTCGATGCGGTCAAGAAGGACGGCAGGTGGACCGTCGAGGAGCTCCAGAAGGAAGCCGGCCGCCTGCAAGACGTGAAGTTCGAGCTCGGCAACCCCTGGGTCAAAGGTGACCTGACCAGCAACTGATCCTCACCGTTCTGTGTCGTCGGCGGGCCCGCTACGGGCTCGCGGACGACACAGAACGACGTTGGTCAGGAGATCGGCTGGCGGTTCGGCCGCCAGAAGAGGAGCAGGGTCAGCAGGGCGCCGCCGGCGCCGGCGAAGAAGGCGATCGCTGCACCTCCGGTGCCCTGGAGGTCGTCGGCGATGTCGAGCGCGTGGTCGAGGCTGATGCGCCCGCCGCCGATCGCGCCGATGCACACCGCGGCGGCGATGAGGGTGACCACGTACTCGTAGCCCTCACCGGGCCGGAAGATGAAGAAGCCGTTCTTGCGGTGGTTGGCGATGAACGCCACCGCCATGGTGCCAACCACGCCCGCCGCCGCCAGCGGGGTCAGGATGCCGAGCAGCAGCATCGGCCCGACGAGGAGCTCGGTATAGGTCGCCAGCCGGGCGTTGAGCCATCCCGGGCGGATCCCGATCGACTCGAACCAGCGGCCCGTGCCCTCGAGCTTCCCGCCCCGGAAGGCGTGATTCCAACCGTGGGCGAGCATCACGAAGCCCACGCACACTCGCAGCACGAGGCTGCCGACATCGACTCCGTTCACGGCGGGCGACCCTATTCGACGGCTCCGACCCGACGAACGATGTTCCCGCGCCTGCGGCTACAGTCGCTCGCCGGACAACCGCCACAGGGAGGCTCGAATGAAGGTCACGGTCAACCACGACGTGTGCACTGGTCACGGCCGCTGCTACGTGCTGGCACCCGACGTCTTCGAGCCCGACGACCAGGGCCACAGCATGGCCAAGTTCGACGACGTGCCGGCCAACCTCGAGCAGCAGGCCCTGATCGGCCAAGCCAACTGCCCCGAAGGCGCCATCTCCTGTAGCTGAAACGGCTCGCTGAGCCGGTCAGCCCTCGACCCCGAGGTGCGGCACGACCCGCTCGAGGCGACGAGGGAGCCACCAGTTGCGGTCGCCCAGCAACTCCATGGTGGCCGGCACGAGCAGCATGCGCACCAGGGTGGCATCGACGAACACCGCGCTGGTGAGCCCCATGCCCAGCATCCGCAGCCCGCGGTCGGGCGACAGCAGGAAGCCGCCGAAGACGAACACCATGATGGCGGCGGCCGCCGTGATGAGGCGGGCCGTCTTGGCCAGGCCGTCGGCCACGGCGCTGGCGTTGTCGCCGGTCCGTAGGTATTCCTCACGGATGCGGGAGAGCAGGAAGACCTCGTAGTCCATCGACAGGCCGAAGACGACGGCGAACATGATCACCGGTGCCCACGGCTCCACCGGTCCGGGGTGACCGAGCAGCTCGCCGAACCAGCTCCACTGGAAGAACGCCACCACCAGGCCGGCCGCCGCGCCGATCGACAGCAGGTTCATGATCACCGCCTTGAGCGGGACCAGGATGCTGCGGAACACGGCCATCAGGAGCAGGAACGACAGCACCAGCACCGCGCCGATGAACACCGGCAGGGCGTGCTTGATGTAGTTGGAGAAATCGATCGAGGCTGGCGTCACACCACCGACGAGCACCTCCGCGCCGGTTCCGGTGGTCGCGTCCCTGATCACCTGGCGGCGCAGTCGATGCACCGTCGCGACCGTCGCCTTGTCCTGCGGCGAGGTCGCCGGGAAGGCCTGGATCAGGGCGACCGACCCGTCCTTGTTGACGAGCGGCGGCACGACGGCCTGGACCCCGGGGTCGGCACGGACCGCCGACTCCAGCTTGGCGAGGAAGGCCTGCCGGGCACCGGCGTCGGTTCCACCCAGATCGACGGCGAGGAACAGCGGGCCGTTGAAACCGGGACCGAAGCCGTCGGCGAGAAGGTCGTAGGCCCGGCGGGAGGTGTCGCTGCGGGGCCGGTTGCCGGCGTCACCGAAGCCGAGCCTGATCGACAGCACCGGAGCGGCTAAGGCCAGCACCAACACCCCGCCGACGAGGAGCACGTGCCAGGGACGGCGCTGCACGTACCGGCTCCAGCGGTACCAGATCGACCGCCCGCCGCTGCCCTCGGCGGCCGCGGCCCGGTGGCGCAGGCCGAGCCGGTCGATGTTGCGGCCGGCGAAGCCCAGCAAGGCCGGAAGCAAGGTGATGGCGGCGAGCAGCACCATCAGCACGCCCGAGGCCATGGTGACCGCGAGCGACGCCATCGACGCGACCCTGATCGTCATGAGCCCGAGGAGTGAGATGACCACGGTCGACCCGGCGAACACCACGGCTCGGCCGGCGGTGCTCAAGGCAGTCACGACCGCCTCCTCCGGCTCGCTACCAGCGGCCAACTCTTCGCGGTACCGGGTGACGATGAACAACGCGTAGTCGATGCCCACGCCAATCGACACGATGGCAACGGACGAGCTGGTGAAGCCGGGGACGCTGAACACGTTGGCCCAGAGGGTCACCAGGGCGAGCCCGCACGCGATGCCGAACGCGGCGATCGCCAGGGGAAGTCCCATGGCAAGCACCGACCCGAAGGCGAGAAACAGGATGATCGCTGCCGCCAGGAAGCCGAATGCCTCTGATGAGAACTTGATCTCGTCGGCGAAGATGTCGCCACCGAATGCCACATCGACGCCGGTCGGGACGCGTTCGTCGTTGAGCAGCTCCTTCACGTCGTGAGCCGGTGGCAGCGCCTTCTCCGGCGTCACGTCACCGAAGCCGATCTCGGCAAAGGCGACCTTGCCGTCGGCTGACACCTGGCGGCGGCCGGTGGGCACGTAGGGGCTCCGCACCTCGAGGCCGGGCCGGCCGGCCGCGATGTCGCCCAGGTACTTCTCGAAGAACGTCTTCACCGCCGGGTCGTCGACGCCCTGGGGAGCCCGCACGACGACCTGACCACCGATCCCCGCACGGGCCGGGAAGCCACCTCGCTCGAGGAGCTTCTGGGCATCGACCGACTCGGAGCCAGGAAGGTTGAAGTCAGTGGCCGCGTCGCCGCCGAACACACCGGCGATCGACTGGAGCACGATGACGAGACCGATCCAGCCGACGATGACCAGGCGGCGATGGCGGTAGCACGTACGGGCAAGGGTCGCGAGCACGATCGCCAACGCTAGGACCGGGAGCAGCGCCGCCGCAGGCATCCGTACGCTGCGATCTCGATGCGGCCCATGGCGCGCCACCTGGTGAGCATCGCCGTCGTCGGCATCGTTGCCTGGCCGACGCTGCACGTTCGTCCGCGCGACGACTTCCCGCTGTCGACCTACCCGATGTTCACCGCGAGCCGGGGACGAGTCGCTTCCTTCGACGTGGTGGTCGGCCGCGACGGGAACGACCGTCTCGTCCGCCTCGACCCGAGGCTGATCGCCGACACCGACGAGGTCATGGTCGCCGCCGAGACGGTCACCGGCGCCATCGTCGAGGGCCGCGCCTCGCGTCTGTGCGAGGACGTCGCCATGCGCGTCCGCCGACCGAGGATCGTGAGGGTCGAGGTGCGCACCGAGCAGTACGACACCATCGCCTGGCTCCGTGGGCATCGGCGACCGAGCCACGTCCGCGCCTGGGCAGACTGCCGGGTGCCCCGGTGACCGACGTGCCCGGCGAGCGACTGCGGCTGGTCCGGGTGCTGACCGTCGGCTTCGCCGTCGGCTTCCTCGTCGTGCGCCTCCCCCACCTGCTCAACCTGGCGACCTATGGCGCCGATCGCTTCGAGCCGGTCGGCGTCCTCGCTCCGTTGGGTCAGCCGCTCGACCCGGCGCTGTGGCGGGCCGTCGTGCTCGGCGCTCTCCCGGTGGGTGTCGCCTTCGCCGCGGGTCGGGCGGCGCGGCTGACCGGGCCCGCCTTCGCCGCCGCCCTCCTCGTCATCGCGACCTACCGCTCCTCGTGGGGTCACCTCTCCCACGCCGACAACCTGTTCACGCTGCACGTCGGCGTGCTTGCAGTCGCCAGCGCGCTCCCCCGCCGCCGCCCGGCCGACGTGCTGCGCTTGCTGTCGCTGGTGACGGTGACGACGTACGTGGTCTCCGGCATCGCCAAGCTCCGGGAGACAGGCATCGCCTGGGTCACCGGCAACGTGCTCCGTGACCAGATCGCCTACGACAACGTCCGCAAGGCGGTGCTGGGCGCTCCCTCTTCGCCGTTGGCCCGGCACGTCGTGGGCCACGGCCAACTGCTCGCCGTTGCTGCGCTGGTGGCCCTGCTGGTCGAGCTTGGTGCGCCGGTGGCCCTGCGGAGCGCCCGGTGGGCCGGCCACTGGGCACTGGCGGCGTGGCTGTTCCACCTCGGCGTGCTGGCCGTGATGGCCATCACCTTCCCGTATCAGTTGAGCGGCGTCGCCTACGCGTCGATGCTGCCCCTCGAGCGGCTCAGTCGGCGAGCGGCGCGATGGCGACGGGCACCGCGCTCATCAGCGGCATCAAGCTGATCGCCTGCAGGTCCTCGTCGATGCTCAACAACCGCGACGGGTTCGAGCCGAACAGGCGGGGATCGTCGTCGATGCCGGGGCTGCCGCCGAAGCAGTGGGTCATCGAGACCACACCTTCACGCGTCGTCGGATCCGACTGCACGAAGGCGGCGATCGTCCCGTGGTCCGAGGTCAGCGATATCAGAGCAGCCGCCGACAGACCGAGCCGCTCGACGTCAGCCGGATGCATGAAGCACGGGTTGTAGGTCTGCCGGGGCAGGCCCGGGAGGCGGCGCCCGAACGAGTTCATGGTCTCCTTGGTCCGCCTGACGACGAGCCGGAACGGCCGATCGGCGCGCTCCGGCGAGACACCCATCGCCACTGCGGCCGCCATCTCGGCGGCCACGTCGGGCGGCATCACGGCCAGGCGACCGTCGGCGCCGTCCGCCGGTGGCTGCACGAGGGCGGGGAGGACCCCGGTGAAGACCCTTCCGTGGGGGTGGCGACGGACCTCCTCGTGGGCGATTCGGGAGCCTTCGGCCCGACCGTCGAGGAGCTCCTCGGCCGTCGGCACCGGGCTGCCGGGCTCGTAGACCCGCCGCCCCATCGACAGGGTGAGTCCCATGGCCGACGCCAGCCGGAAGAAGAACTCCCAGTCGTCGATCACGCCCGCCGGCTTGGGCAGCACCGCCGGGGTGTACTGGGCGAACGGCTCGTCGAAGAGGTGCTCGTAGCCCCGGGTGTCGTCGGCCCGCTCGAGCGCCAATGCCGGCGCGACCACGTAGTCGGCCAGGCGCGACGTCTCGGTCAGGTACGGGTCGACCACGACGAGCAGATCGAGGTGGGCCAACGCCTCGAGGATCCGCTCCTGGTCGGGAAAGGCAGCGGCCGGATTGCCACCGGAGACCACCAGTGCCCGGATGCGGCCCGGCCCCTCCTCGAGGATCTCCGCCGGAAGGATGGGCGACATCAGCTCATCACCCATCCACGACACGCCCAGCCGGTTCTTGGGGCTGGCGTCCCAGGGCCGGCGAGGCGACATCGCCTGGGCGCGGAAGACGCGCTGGCCTGACAGCACACCGCCCCCGCCAGGACGGTCGCCCACCCGGGGGTAGCGCCCGCACACCGCGTTCAACGACTGGATTAGGTGCTCGGCGAGGTTCGACCAGGGCCCCATGTCGGGACCGGTCCCCGAGGTCGCCAGGCCGGCGTGGGCGCGGCCGAAGACGCTCGCCGTTTCGACGATCTGCTCCGCCGCCACGCCCGTGATCCCGGCAACCACCTCTGGCGTCGCCCACTCGACCGCGGCCCGCAGCTCGTCGAGGCCCTCGACCCACTGCTCGCAGAAAGGACGGTCCTCGAGGCCGTCGCGCAGCACGACGTGGTGCAGACCGGCGAAGAGGGCGGCGTCGGTACCCGGTCGCAGCTGCAGATGGATGTCGGCGTGGTTGGCGACCTCGGTGCGCCGGGGATCGACGACGATCAGCTTCAGGCCCCGGGCCCGGGCCGCCTCCAGCTGCCGCAGCCCGTCGTGGATCGGGAAGCCGGTGAGCTCGCCGCCCTGCATCGACACGAGCGGGTTGGTCCCCGCCAGCAACCACACATCGGCGTCAGCGAAGCGCTGCCGGCCGCCGGCCCAGCCACCGAGCCGACCGGTCGCCACCGTCTTCGCCGACTGGTCGATGGTCATGGTCCCGAACCGCTTGTGGGAGCCGACCGCCCGGAACCAGGCCGACATGAAGCTGTAGGTCAGCGAGGCGGTGAGCGTCTGTGTGCCGACGAACAGGCCAACCGCTTCCGGGCCGTGGGCGTCGATGATCGCCTGGAGCCGGGCAGCCACCTCGGTGACGGCAGTGGCGGCGGGTATCGACTCGAAGGAGCCGTCAGGTCGGCGGCGTTGTGACTCGCGCAGCCGCTCCGGGTCACGGTGGAAGTCGCCGATGCGGCGTCCCTTCGCGCAGGTGAACCCGTGCGTGAGCGGATGGTCGTTGTCGCCCACGACCTTGGTGACCTCGCCGTCCTCGACGTCGACGACGAGCCCGCAGAGCGGTGAGCACATCCGGCAGTAGGTGATGTGCTGGGTCATGTGCGTTGGTCAGCCGAGCAGGATGTCGCCGGCGAGGGCACTGACGATCTTGCTGCGGTTGCGGCCGGCGCGCGCCGTGTCGTAGCCGGCCGCCGGGTAGCCGTTGTTGTAGAAGGCGACCGACAGGTCGACCTCGGGATCGTGCCAGGAGAGCGAGCTCGGTGCGCCACCGTGGCCCCAGGTCCGATCGGATGCCGTGGGCGGCCCGTCCCTGCCGACGAACAGCCCCATCTTGGTCATGGTGCCCTTGACCCCGTAGTCCCCGCCCATCGGCATCTCGACGACCGCGCTGGTGGCCAGCTCCACCACCGCTGGGTCCCACATGCCGGAGTGGTAGAGCGACTGGAACAGGAGCACGACGTCGGCGGCCGTCGCGCAGATGGTGTGGCTCGGCTCGCCGGCGGCCAGCACCTCGGGCTCCCGGAAGAACCACGGGCCCCACGGGTCGACCTCGAAGCCGTCGGGCGTCCCGACCAGCGGCAGGATCGGCGCAACCGTCGCGGCCTGCTTCTCGACCGGGACGCCGACCTCGATGTCGAGCCCGAGCGGCTCGGAGATCACCTTCGTGAGGTAGTCGCGCAGGGTCATGCCGGTACGGGCCTCGATCGTGTCGGCGATCACCCAGCCCGCCGAGGTCAGGTGGTAGTGGAGCTCGGTCCCCGGATCGAACGTGAGCCGCCACCGCGACATCCAGTCGAGCCGCTTGGCCCGATCGGTCATGTCGGGATACCGGATGGGCGCCATCGGGAAGCCGCCCGAGTGGGTCAGCACGTTGCGGTAGGTGACCACGTCCTTGCCGTTGGTGCCGAACTCGGGGATGACATCGGCAACGTGCTCGTCGATGTCGAGCAAGCCGTCGCTCATCAGCTTCCACGCGCAGGCGGCGAGGATCGGCCGGCCCGCCGACTGGGTGATGTAGCGGGTGGCCGGCGTGGTGTCGCCGAAGGACTCGAAGGCGACCAGGTGCCCGTCCTTGGCCACCGCGATCTGCGCCGAGGGCAGGGGGCCGTGGTCGACGTCTTGGCGCACCCGCTCGATGAGAACGGCCAGGCGGCCGGGATGAATGCCGACCGATTCGGGATCGACGAGCTCGCGGGAGGGGGCAGCGGTCATGGCCCGGACAGTACGTCGCAGTCAGGCCCACTTGCCCGGGTTCAGGATCCCGAGCGGGTCGAGGGCGTGCTTCACCCGCCGGGTCAGGTCGAGCACGTCGTCACCGAGCTGGACGCCGAGGCGATGCACCTTCAACGTTCCGATGCCGTGCTCGCCGGTGATGGTGCCGCCCAAGGCGAGCGCGGCGTCCATCACCTCGTCGAAGGCCACGCCCGCTCGGGCCGTGGCATCGGGATCGGCCCGGTCGAAGGTCACCAGCGGATGGAAGTTGCCGTCCCCGGCGTGGCCGATGACCGGGATGGCCGTGTCCCGCCGCAGCGCGATCGCTTCCACCGCGGCCATCAGGTCGGGGATGCGGGGAATCGGCACACCGACGTCTTCGATCAGCACGGTGCCGAGCCGCTCGACGCAGGGGATCGCCATCCGTCGTGCGGCCATGAACATCTCGCCCTCGACGGGGTCGCCGGTGAGGGCGACATAGGTCGCGCCCGCGTCGCGGCAGGCGGCGGCGATCACCTCGGCCTCTGCCATCCCGGTATCGCTCTGACCGAGGAGGAGCACCCCGATCGAGGGGTCGAGACCCATCGGCTTGACCTGCTCGACCGCCGCAACTGCCGCCCGATCCATCAGCTCGAGCGCCGCCGGGCGGATCTGCGCCATGACAGCGGCCACCGCCCGAGCGGCGTCGACCACCTTCGCGAAGGTCGCCACCACCGTGGTGGGTGGGGGCGGCAACGGCCGCAGGCGCAGGGTCGCCTCGGTGATCACGCCGAGCGTGCCCTCGGAGCCGACGAAGAGCCGCTTGAGGTCGTACCCGGCGACGTCCTTCACGGTCCGGCCGCCGAGCCGCACGGCCCTGCCGTCAGCCAACACGACCTCCATGCCCAGCACGTAGTCGGTGGTCACGCCGTACTTCACGCAGCAGAGACCGCCGGCGTTGGTGGCCAGGTTGCCCCCGATCGAGCAGATCTCGAACGACGACGGATCAGGCGGGTACCAGAGGCCGTGCTCCCGGGCGGCCGCCTTGACCTCGGCGTTGAGCAGTCCGGGCTGGACGGTGGCCGTCATGCCCGCCGGATCGATCGTGAGCGACCGCATGCGCTCGGTCGACACGGTGATGCAGCCGTCGACCGCGGCCGAACCACCTGACAACCCGGTGCCGGCGCCTCTGGTCACCACCGGCGCCCCGAACCGGGTGGCGATGCGCAGCACGGCCTGGACCTCCGCGGTCGAGCCCGCCCGCACGACCGCGACCGGGCGCCCGGGCCGCACGGTCATGGCCCGGTCGTACCGGTAGGGCTCGACGATGTCGGGATCGACGACCAACGAGTCGGCCGGCAGCTCCGTGGCCAGCGCCGCCAGCAGCTCGCTCACTCGCGCTGCCGTGGTGCGGGGCGCAACAGCATCTCCTGGGTCAGCATGGCGCCCAGCGACCCGTCTGCCCCGAACATCGAGCCGGAGTACACGCCTCGGGAGCCGCCCACCTTCAGCGGCCACAGGTCCATGAGGATCCAGTCGTCGACCCGCACGTGCTGATGGAACCAGACGGCGTGGTCGAGGCTGGCCGCGGCCGCCAACGGGGGTAGGCCGACCTCTGCGAAGCCGCCTCCGAAATCCGACGCGTAGGTCAGTGCACAGGCATGGATGATCGGATCGTCGGGCAGCGTCTCTCGAGCTCGAGTCCAGAGTCGGGATGACACCCGCTGGCCGTCCCTGGCCACACTCGCCTCGCCCCAGGAGCGGGTATCGAAGAGCTGGGCGTGGTTGCCAAGGGCCTCGACGGCGGTGTCGCCGGGCGAATCGGGGATCGGCACACCCGGCGGCATCGCCACTTGGAAGTCCATGTCGGGGCTCGGTTCCTCGACATGGAACGACGACAACATCATGAAGATCTCGTCGCCACCCTGGAGGGCGACGACCCGGCGCGCCGAGAACGAGCCACCGTCACGGTCCCGCTCGACCCGGAGAACAACCGGGCGGTCGGGGCGGCCAGACCGGAGGAAGTAGCCATGGAGGGAATGGGGCCGCCGAGCCGGCTCGACGGTCCTTGCTGCCGCGGCCAGGGCCTGGGCTGCGACCTGCCCACCGAACAGGCGGCCCTTCTCCAGGCTGCCGGGCCGGTGAAGCCCGCGGTAGAGGTTGTCGTCGAGCTCCTCGAGGTCGAGGACCTCGACCAGGGAACCGACTTCGAGATCGCTCATGTACTTCTCATCATTCCTCACGCCAGCGTGCCAATTGCTAGGAAGACGCCGTGCGAATCAGCGTTTTCCTCGACTACGACGTCGATCCCCTCGCGACCGCCGAAGTGGCGATCGCCGCCGAGGCCACCGGCATCGACATGGTGTGGGTGGCCGAGGCCTACGGGTTCGATGCCGTCAGCATGCTCGGCTATCTGGCCGCCAAGACCGAGCGCATCGAGCTGGCCTCCGGCATCCTGCCGCTGGGGAGCCGCACGCCGGCCCTGTTGGCCATGAGCGCGGCAGGCATCGACTCGGTGTCGAAGGGCCGGTTCACGCTCGGCCTCGGCACGTCGGGGCCCCAGGTGATCGAGGGCTTCCACGGCGTCACCTTCGACCGCCCGATCGTCCGGACCAGGGAGACGATCGACATCTGCCGCCTGGTGTGGGAACGGGAGCCCCTCGAGTACCAGGGCGAGACGATCCAGCTCCCCGCGCCAGGTGGCAAGCCGCTCAAGATGATCAGCCCTCCCCTACGACCCCGGGTACCGATCACGATCGCGTCGATCGGCCCCAAGAACGTCGAGCTCACGGCCGAGATCGCCGAGGGCTGGCTCCCGATGTTCGGGTTCTTCCATCCCGAACGTTGGCGGAACGTGTGGGGTGAGCCCCTCGACCGCGGTCTGGCCAAGCGGGCGGCCGGGCTCGGCCCGCTCGACATCGTGGCCGGCGCCGAGGTCGCCATCGGGCCCGACGGCGTGTCGCACCGGGAACGGGCCCGCAACCTGGTCGCCCTCTACGTGGGCGGCATGGGCTCGCGCGAGCAGAACTTCTACAACAACCTGTTCCGCCGCTACGGCTACGAGGACGAGGCG
>JAEKLB010000125.1 GCA_019510095.1 Acidobacteriota bacterium
GTTGGAGGCGTCGAACTCGACGAGACCGGGAAACGGGATGTCGGGCGGGAACGGGCGGCGATGCATGGCGGCCACCGAACCGTCGGGGCGGACCACCGAAGCCCGGACACTCGAGGTGCCGACGTCGACGACCAGGATCACCGTCGGCCTCGCCGTCGCTCGCCGATGACCGCGCCCGTCAGCCCGCAGCCGTAGGCCAGCAGGCCGCTGAACACGATGGTGGCGACCACGACGTCGTCGTGACCGACCAGTCGCACGACGACCCCGACGCCCTGGATCACGGCGAAGCCGGCGAGGGCGGCGAAGGCGCCGGTCACGAGGGGAGCCGTGGTCGCCGCCCGGCTGGCCACCGCCCCGGCGAGGACGAAGCCGAGGAGCACCCCGAGGTACAGGGGGATGGCCCAGCCGGACGGGTCATCCCGGTCGACCACGATCTCGGCCACCAACGCGACCGGCAGGCAGACGGCTATGGCCACCGCGGCCCCCTTCACCAGGGCGGGTACGTCGGCGAGCGGCACTAGCGAAACCTAGCGACCGCCGGTGGCAACAACCGTTGTCGGACACCAAATGGTGTCGCTAGGGTGGCGCTCCGATGCGCAGCCCGGCCGAGCTCAGCGAACGGTTCCGTGCCGATGGCCGCAAGATCACGCCGCAGCGGGAGGCCGTGTTCCGGGCCCTCGCCGGCAACGAAGGCCATCCCACGGCCGAGGCGATCCACGCCGCCGTGGTGGCGGAGCTGCCGATGGTGTCGCTTCGGACGGTGTACCAGGTGCTCAACGACCTGGCCGGACTCGGCGAGCTGCAGGTGCTCGACCTCGGGACCGGCGCGGCGCGGTTCGATCCCAACGTCGACGCCCACCACCACCTGGTGTGCACCGTCTGTGGCAAGGTCCGCGACCTGTACGACCACGACCTCGACGGGGTGCGGGTGCCAGACGGGGCCGAGCAGGGCTTCGCCGTCGAGCGGGCCGACATCGTCTTCCGGGGCCGGTGCGCCGGCTGCGGGCCGGCCTGATCCCGGTCCCACCCCAACCCTCCCGATCTTCATCACCGACCGCAACCACAAGGAGACCCATGGCCAACCTCAAGGGAAGCAAGACCCACGACAACCTGAAGGAGGCGTTCGCCGGCGAGTCGCAGGCCAACCGCCGCTACCTCTACTTCGCCCAGAAGGCCGACGTCGAGGGCTACCCCGACGTGGCCGCCCTGTTCCGCTCGGTCGCGGAGGGCGAGACCGGCCATGCCTTCGGCCACTTCGACTTCCTCGCCGAGGTGGGCGACCCCGTCACCGACGTCCCCGTCGGCGCCACCGCCGAGAACCTCAAGTCGGCCATCGAGGGCGAGACCTACGAGTACACCGAGATGTATCCGGGCTTCGCCAAGACCGCCCGTGACGAGGGTTTCGACCAGACCGCCGAGTGGTTCGAGACGCTGGCCCGGGCCGAGAAGTCCCACGCCGGCCGGTTCACCCAGGGTCTGGAGTCGCTGGCCTCCTGATCGACCTGGCCCGGGGTCGTGTGCCCGCCGCTCAGCGGCGCTGGCGCGCGATCCCGGGCGCTGGCCATCACGGACCGATCAGCGCCGCGACCACTCCCATGGCGGAGAAGCTCACCCTCGACGACATCGCCGACCTGCGCGCCTACGAGCGCGAGCGGGACCACTTTCGCCACGAGGTCATCGCCCTGAAGAAGCGGCGCCGCGTGCCGGTCGGACCGGTCGTCACCCTGGTGTTCGAGAACCGCACCACCGTCCGGTTCCAGATCCAGGAGATGGCGAGGGCCGAGCGGATGCTCACCGACGACAAGATCCTCGTCGAGCTCGACGCCTACAACCCGCTCATCCCTGGCCCCGGCCAGCTCATGGCCACCATGTTCCTCGAGCTCACCAACCAGGAGGAGCTCGAACGGTGGCTGCCGGCGCTGGTCGGCGTGGAGGCGACGGTGGAGCTGCGCCTGGCCGATGGCTCGGTCGTGCCGTGCTCGGTCGACCCCGCGCATGCCGCCCAGCTCACCCGCGAGCAGGTCACCGCCTCGGTCCACTACGTGGGCTTCGACCTCACCGAGGCCCAGATCGCGGCATTCGCGGCTGGGCCAGTGCGCCTGGCGGTGGCCCATCCCGCCTACCAGTTCGCCACCGCGCTGTCACCCGAGACCCATGCCGAGTTGCTGGGCGATCTCCGCGCCTGACCTGCGCACGAGCTGACCATTGACAGAGCCGTCCGGACAAGATGATCCCTGCGGGTCTTGTCCGCCACCGCTCCGAGTGGCAACACTGCCACTCAGTGGGGCAAGCAGGGGCAGAGTTGAGCGACAGCAGCCGCCAGGCCCTGCTCGACGCCCTGTTCGGCGGGGGCGGGGCACCGGCGGCAGTGGATGGACGCCTGCTCCGCACGCGCGAGGTCGCCAGCCTGTTCCAGGTGTCGGAGCGAGCGGTGACCGACTGGGCCCGGAAGGGCAGGATTCCGTCGGTCCGGACGCCCGGGGGCCATCGTCGCTACCCCGCCGAGGCCGTCCGATCGCTCCTCGTTCGAGCTGGTGAGGACCAGTCCTAACCGCGTTCTCCCTGGTCGGAACCACCTTTGCTCTGGCTACGACCCTCGGCCATACTGCTCCCTCCCGTGGTTGACAGAGGAAGAACTCCCCACATGATCCAGAACTGGCGGGACAAGGGCGCCTGCCGCGGCATCGACCCCCAGGTCTTCTATCCGGCCGAGGACGACAGCGCCGAGGAGGCCAAGGAGATCTGCGGCCTCTGCGTCGTGCGCCAGGCCTGCCTCGAGCACGCCCTCACCAGCCGCGAGAAGGAAGGCGTGTGGGGTGGGGCGACCGAACGGGAGCGCCGGCGGATGATTCGCCAGCGCCGCCGGACGGCCTAGCGGTAACTCGCCCCCGGGCTTGCCATCGGGGCCCCATACTGACGGGATGACCGACCTCGCCGATCTCGGGGGTTGGCCAGCCATCCTCCGCCGCCTGGTGGCGGGGGAGGACCTGCCGGGCGACCACGCCGCTGCGGCGCTGGCCGACGTGCTCGCGGGCGAGGCCACGCCGGCCCAGATCGCCGGGTTCGTGATCGGTCTGCGGGCCAAGGGCGAGACCGTCGAGGAGCTGACCGCCATGGTCGGGGCCATGCTGGCGGCGGCCGAGCGGGTCAGCCTCCCCGCGGGCATCCACGCCATCGACACCTGCGGGACCGGCGGCTCGGCCCCCCGCCAGGAGGCCTGCTTCAACGTCGGCACGCTCACCGCAGTCATCGCCGCGGGCGCCGGCGCCGTCGTCTGCAAGCACGGCGGTCGGGCCGCGACGGCGACGAGCAGCTCCGCCGACTGCCTCGCCGGGCTCGGCGTCGCGACCGAGCTGGGGCCGGCCGGGGTCGAGCGGTGCATCGCCGAGGTCGGCATGGCCTTCTGCTTCGCACCGAGGTACCACCCGGCGATGCGACACGCCGCGCCGGTGCGCCGGGAGCTGGGTGTGCCCACGGTGTTCAACCTTCTCGGCCCGCTTTCCAACCCGAGTGGCCTCCGCCGCCAAGTGCTCGGGGTCGGCGACCCGGCGCGGGCCCAGCGCCTCGCTGAGGTGTTGCTGGCCCGGGGAGCGGTTCGGGCGATGGTCGTCTCCGGGCACGACGGCCTCGACGAGCTGACCACGACCACGACCTCGACGGTGGTGGAGGTTCGCGACGGGACGATCCGCTCCTACGAGCTCGACCCGCTGTCGCTCGGCCTGCCGCGAGCGTCGCTCTCGGATCTACGGGGCGGTGACGCGGCGGCCAACGTGGCGCTGGCCGGTGAGGTGCTGGCCGGCAAGCCCGGGGCCCATCGCGACATCGTCGTGCTGAACGCCGCCGCCGCCCTGGTCGTGGCCGGTGTCGTCGACGAGTTGACCGACGGCATCGAGGCGTCCGCCGCATCGATCGACGGTGGCAGCGCCGCCGGCGTGCTGGAGCGCCTGGTCGCGGTGTCGCAGGACGCGGCCGCCGGCGAGACAGCGGGCAGGTAGCGCCCCGGCTCGAACCGAGGCACCGAGGCGATCGGCGACGCCAGCTCGCCGTCACAGCTGAGCAGGTCGAGCTGGCCCGCCTCCTTGTCGATCCAGGCTGCCACGCACGCCACCTCGTCGGCCGCGTCGCGGGCCAACGGGAGGCGGGCGTCGTCATCGATGAACGACAGCCGACCGGGCGCGGCGAGGCGCCCGGCGTCGAGATCGATCCTGACGCCGCTGGAGGTCATGAGGGAGATGCGGCCGGCACTGCGTAGGCGGTCGAGCCGGCGCTGACGGCGCAAGGCCTCCGCCAGCGCCGATGCCCGATCGCGTGCGTCGGCGGCCTCTTCGAAGCGGTCGTCGGCCGCCAGCTCGTGCATGCGTCGCTCGAGCGGGCGGAGCAGCGCGGCCGGGTCGCCCGTGACCCCCAGGACGACCTGCCCGACGATGGCGCGGTAGTCGTCATCGCCGACGGCACCGGCGCAGGGGCAGCTGCTGACGCCCAGCTGGGCGGGCGCGCACGGGGCGGCCAGCGGGGTGCGCGGCGGCGCCTTGGTGCATCGCCGCAGCGGT
>JAEKLB010000074.1 GCA_019510095.1 Acidobacteriota bacterium
GTGCTCGTGCCCGTCCGGTCTCGTCGCGAAACGATCGCTGGGTCCGCGCTACCGTCGCATCCCTTCCCCCAGTTGATCCGTCCTGGAGGGAAGCGTGTCCGACCGGACCGTCGTGCTCATGGCGGTACTCGTGTGTGCCGGTGCTCGAGTCGCCCTACCGATCCCGATGCCCCTGGTGGTCGCCGCCGTGGTCGTCGCCATCGCCGCCCGTGCCCAGTGGCTGGTCGTCGTGGCCGCCGCCGCGCTGGCGTCGTCGCTTGCTGCCTCGGCATGGGCGGGTCTGCAACCGCCACGTCCAAGCCGGGTCGACGGATGGGTGACCCTCGTCGGCGATCCCGAGCTGGTGCACGGGGCGTTGCGGGTCGAGGCGCGGCTCGATGGTCGCCACCTCGACGGCTGGGCCCGGGGCGCCGCCGCCAGCGCTCTCCGGCCCCGCCTGGCGGGGGAGCAGGTGTGGGTGTCGGGCTCCATCGAGCCGCTACCGGCGGCGACCCGGCGCCGGCTCGGCTTCCGGCACATCGCGGGACGCCTGTCGGTGGAGGCGGTCGCGGCGTGGTCGCCGGGCTCGGCGGCGACTCGGGGCGCAAACGTGCTTCGTCGCCGACTCGAGGCGGGAGCCCGTCATCTCGAGCCGACCTCGCGGAGCCTCCTCTTGGGGGTCGTGCTCGGTGACCGCCGGGAGCAGTCCCAGGAGCTCGTCGACGACTTCCGCGCGTCCGGTCTCTCACATCTGACCGCGGTCTCTGGCGAGAACCTGGCCTTCGTGCTCGCGTTGGCGGCGCCCCTGCTCCGGCGGTTGCCCCTCCGCTGGCGATGGGCGGTCACCGTCGCGCTCGTGGTCTGGTTCGCGCTGCTGACCCGCTGCGAGCCGTCGGTGCTGCGGGCCTCGGCCATGGCCGCCATCGCGGCGACGGGGGCGTTGCTGGGGCGTCCGGCCACGGCGGTGCGGCTGCTGAGCCTGGCCGTCGGTGCCGCCGTGCTCCTCGACCCGCTGCTCGTGCACGCGCTCGGCTTCCGGCTCTCGGTGGGCGCCACCGCCGGCATCGCCGTGCTGGCCGAGCCCATTGCCCGCCGGCTGTGGGGACCGCAGCCGGTGCGCACGCTCCTGGCCGTCACCGTCGCCGCCCAGCTCGGCGTCCTGCCGGTGGCGCTCCCTGCCTTCGGGGGCCTGCCGCTCGCCAGCCTGCCCGCCAACCTCCTGGCGGTGCCGGCCGCCGCGCCGCTGACCGCGTGGGGGCTGACGGGTGCCCTGGTGGCGCCGTCGGCCGGCCCGGTGGCCGAGCGGTGGCTGCAGCTCCCGACGATCGTGCTCACCCGCTGGCTGGCCGGCGTGGCCCGTTGGGGAGCGCAGTTGCCGCTCGGGCAGGTGCGGGCCGTGCACGTCGTCGTGCTCGTGGTGGCGGGGGCGTTCGTAGTATCCGCCCGATGGAGCTGGCGGTGGGTGCGCGCCGCATCGATCTCACGACCGGCGTCGTCGTGATCGGAACCGGGCGGGCTGCCGGGCTGGGCGCCGACGCCGTCCTCGAGGGATGCGGATCCGCCGACGGCCTGCCAACTGCCGTCCGGGTCGCCCAGGCCTCGCCCCAGGACGCTGACGCGTCCCGCCTCGTGGTCCTGGCCCATGTTGGGGCATGTCGCGGCGATCCCGTCGAGGAGGTGCGGGCCAGCCTGCACGACCAGGCCGGCGTGGCCCTCGGCCACGGCATCGCGGCCGACCGGCTGGTGCTCGACCCCGGGGTCGACACCAAGCCCATGGCCCAGGCCGTCGCGCTCCTGCGGGGCACGGCGGCGATCGCCGATGGCCACCACACGGTTGCCGTGGCGGCCCTGGGGCCCATGTTCTCGGATGCGGGCGCCCGGATCGGCTTGCTGACGCTGGCCATCAGCAGGGGCTGCCGGGTCGTCATCACCGACGACACCCGCACGGCCCGCCGGGTGGCCGATGTCGTGACTGCCGTGCTGTCGGCCTCATGAGCACGACGGCCGCCCTGTCGGTGTACCTGGTTCGGGGCGACGACCCCACCTTGCGGTCGGAGGCGGCCCGGTCGCTCATCCACCAGCTGGTGGGCGACGCCGATGCCACGCTGACGGTCGAGGAGCACGAGCCGGCCGGCGACGACGCCGACACAGCGGCCATCGCCGACGCTGCCCAGACGCCGCCGTTCCTGTCGGAGCGCCGGGTCGTGGTCGCCCGCGACATCGGCGCGTACTCGTCAGAGGCACTCGGTCCGTTGCTGACCTATCTGGAAGACCCACTGGACACGACCACCCTGGTGCTGGTCGCCGGGGAGAAGAAGCCGGGGACCAAGCTGGTCAACGCGGTCAAGAAGGCCGGCCACGTGGTGGAGGCCGGGCCGCCGGCGCAGCGAGCTGGCCGGGGCGCGTGGCTGGCCGAGCAGCTGCGGGCGTCACCGGTGCGGCTCGAGCCGAGTGCTGCCGCCCTCCTCGACGGGCACCTCGGTGAGGACCTGGGCCGGCTGACCAACCTCCTCCAGGCACTGGCAGCTGCCTACGGGAGCGGTGCCAAGATCTCCGTCGCCGACCTCGAGCCCTTCCTCGGCGAGGCGGGGAACGTCCCGCCGTGGGACCTCACCGATGCCATCGACGCCGGGCGCACCGCCGATGCCCTCTCGGCCCTCCAGCGGATGATGGGCGCCGGCGAGCGCCACCCCCTCCAGCTCCTCGCCGCCCTCCACGGGCACTACGGCCGCATGCTGCGGCTCGACGGCGCCGGCATCGCCGATGAGGCCACTGCCGCCCAGGCCCTCGGGATGAAGGGCTCGACCTTCCCGGCCAAGAAGGCCCTGACCCAGTCCCGGCGGCTGGGCGGCGACGGCGTGGCCGAGGCCATCCGTCTGCTGGCCGAGGCCGATCTCGACCTGCGCGGCTTCGAGCGCGACTGGCCCGACAGCCTGGTGATGGAGGTGCTGGTCGCCCGGCTGAGCCGGCTCGGGCCCCGAGCCCGGCGCTAGGCCGCGGAAGGCGTCAGGAGCTGGCGGCAGCCGCCAGGCGCTTGGCCAGGCGGGACTTGCGGCGAGCGGCGGCATTCTTGTGGATGACGCCCTTGGCAGCCGCTTTGTCGAGCCGCTTCACGGCCAGGCGCTGGGCCTCGACCGCGTTGTCGGTGCCGGCGGCGCCGATGGCGCTCTTGACGCGGGTCTTCAGCTCCGAGCGCACCGCCTTGTTGCGAAGGCGGGCTTTCTCGTTCTGGAGGTTGCGCTTGATCTGGCTCTTGATGTTCGCCATAGGGACCCGGAAACGATAGCAGGGCCGATGAGAATCGACCCGTTCGGGGTAGGCCGCGCCCATGCCACAGCGAGCATGGAGTCCCAAACGAGAGAGGCAGTACGAGCACATCAAGGCGGGCCTGGAGCGGCGGGGCGAGTCGGAGGACACGGCCGAGGAGATCGCCGCCCGCACCGTCAACAAGGAGCGGGCCCAGCACGGCGAGGCCAGGGAGTCGAGCCGGCTGTCGAAGAAGGACATGCCCGCCTCCCGGCGAGGCGGCCTCCGGTCGCACACCGGACCCGGCGGCCGTACGCGCGACCAGCTCTACGAGGAGGCCCGGCGCAAGAACATCCCGGGCCGGTCGAAGATGAACAAGGCTCAGCTGGCCCGAGCCGTCGGGCGGTAGCCGATCGACGACCGCAGGGCCCGGCAGGGGCGTCGGTACGCTCGACCTCCGCCGTGGCCGACCTCTCCCGCTTTCGCAACCTGTCGATCATCGCTCACATCGACCACGGCAAGTCGACGCTGGCCGACCGCATCCTGGAGCTGACGGGCGCCGTCAGCTCACGGGACATGAAGGCCCAGTACCTCGACTCGATGGACATCGAACGAGAGCGCGGCATCACGATCAAGGCCCAGAACGTCCGGGTGCCGTGGAAGGACCACATCCTGCACCTGGTCGACACCCCTGGCCATGTGGACTTCGGTTACGAGGTCTCTCGTTCCCTCGCTGCGTGTGAGGGCGTGGTGCTGGTGGTGGACGCTTCGCAGGGCATCGAGGCGCAGACCCTGGCCAACTGCTACCTGGCCATCGAGAACGACCTCGAGATCGTCGCTGCCCTCAACAAGATCGACCTTCCTGCCGCGGAGCCCGATCGATACGCCGCCGAGATCGAGCGGGTGCTCGGCATTCCTGCCGATTCGATCCTCCGGATCAGTGCCAAGACCGGGGAAGGGGTCCCCGAGCTGCTGGACGCCATCGTCGAGCACATCCCGGCGCCCACTGGTGATCCCGACGCGCCGCTCCAGGCGCTGATCTTCGACTCGTACTTCGACCAGTACCGCGGCGTGATCTCGTCGTTGCGGGTGATGCACGGCACCTTGTCGACGGATGCCCGCGTCCGGTTCATGCAGGCGGGCGCGATCCACCTCGCCGATGAGATCGGTGTCCGCACGCCTGTGCCCGTGCCGGTCGCGAGCCTCGGCCCGGGCGAGGTCGGCTACCTGATCGCTGGCATCAAGGATGTCGGCGAAGCCCGATCGGGCGAGACCGTCACTGAGGCATCCCGTCCTGCCGCCGAGCCGCTCGAGGGGTACTACGACCCGAAGCCCATGGTCTTCTGCGGCCTGTTCCCCGTCGACGGCGACGAGTTCGAGGGTTTGCGGGAAGCCCTGGAGAAGTTGCGGCTCAACGACTCGAGCTTCACCTACGCGCCGGAGACGTCGGGGGCTCTCGGCTTCGGCTTTCGCTGCGGCTTCCTTGGCCTGCTCCACATGGAGATCGTCAGGGAGCGGCTGGAGCGCGAGTTCAACCTCAGCCTGATCGCCACTGCACCCTCGGTTGAGTACCTGGTCCACACCACCAACGGCACCGTCGTCCCGGTCGACAATCCGGCCGACATGCCGGCACCGACCGAGGTCGACTTCGTCGAGGAGCCCTACCTCCGCATCACCATCCTGAGCCCGACTGAGTACACCGGCGCCCTGATGGAGCTCTGCCAGGAGCGCCGGGGCGAGATGGAGAAGATGGAGTACCTCAGCCCAGAGCGGCTGGAGCTGATCTACCGGATTCCCCTGGCTGAGGTCGTCGTCGACTTCTTCGACCAGCTGAAGAGCCGGACCAAGGGCTACGCCAGCCTCGACTACGACCAGGCTGGCTACGACCGGTCGAACCTCGTGAAGGTCGACGTGCTCCTCAACAACGTGGCCGTCGATGCCTTCTCCACCATCGTTCATCGAGACAAGGCCTACGACTACGGCCGGCGCATGGCCGAGAAGCTGCGGACGCTGATCCCCCGCCAGATGTTCGACGTGCCGATCCAGGCCGCCATCGGCGGGCGGATCATCGCCCGGGAGACGGTGAAGGCCAAGCGCAAGGACGTCCTGGCCAAGTGCTACGGCGGTGACATCAGCCGGAAGCGCAAGCTCCTCGAGAAGCAGAAGGAGGGCAAGAAGAAGATGAAGAACATCGGCCGGGTCGAGGTGCCCCAGGAGGCCTTCATCTCCGCCCTCCGCCTGGACGACTAGCCACCTCCTGGATTTCCGGCTGGCACTCGTTACTCTTGAGTGCCAGGACGCCCATGCTTGACGAACGACGTGCCGCCATCCTCCGGGCCGTGGTGGAGGGCTACATCGAGACGGCGCAACCGGTCGGCTCGAGCCTGGTCGCGCGCACTGGCGGCATCCCGGTCTCCTCGGCGACGATTCGCAACGAGATGGTGGCCCTCGAGCAGGAGGGCTACCTCGTCCAACCCCACACCAGCGCGGGGCGGGTGCCGACCGACAAGGGCTACCGGTTCTTCGTCGACACGATGGCCGGCCACGGCAAGCTCGACACCGCCCGCCGCCAGCAGGTGAGCTCGTTCTTCGCGACCGCCCATGGGGCCATCGAAGACATGCTCCATGCCACCAGCCAGCTGCTCTCGAACCTCACCGACTACGCAGCGGTCGTCGTGGCACCGCAGTCCGAGCAAGCCACGATCCGGTCGGTGCAGCTCGTCGCCCTGGGCGGCAACACCGCCCTGTTGGTGGCAGTGCTCTCGAACGGTTCGATCGAGAAGGCCACCGTGGACGTGCCCGACGAGATCGGCGACGAGCGCATCGGCGCGGCCACCACCCACCTGTCGCGTTCGCTCGTCGGTGGCACGCTCACCGACCTGGCCGCCTGCCCGACGAGCGGTGACCAGCAGACCGACGACCTGTGCGCCGCCGCGGTCGCCGCGCTCAGGCCGAACCGGGGCACCGAGATCGATCACGTCTACGTCGGTGGGGCCTCACGAATGGCCACCGCCTTCGATGCTGTCGACAGCGTGCGCCGGGTGCTGACCACGCTCGAGCAGCAGTACGTCGTGGTCGGCCTGCTTCGTGATGTGATCGACCGCGGCTTGTCGGTGGCCATCGGCGCCGAGCATGGCCTCGAGGCGCTGGCCGACTGCTCGATCGTCGTTGCTCCCTACGAGGTCGAGGGCGAGCTGGCCGGCACCATCGGGGTCCTTGGCCCCACGCGGATGCACTACCCCCAGGCGCTCGCCGCGGTCGCCGTCGTGAGCCAACGCCTCGGCCGCCGGCTGTCCGAGGGCTGAGCAGTGGCGGCTGACTACTACGCCGACCTCGGTGTCGCGCCCAACGCCAGCCAGGACGAGATCAAGCGTGCCTATCGGCGGCTGGCCCGCGAACTGCATCCCGACACGAACCCCGACCCGGTCGCCACCGAGCGGTTCAAGGAGATCGCGCTGGCGTACGAGATCCTCTCCGACCCCGAGCGGCGCCAGCGGTACGACACGTTCGGCCCCGATGGCGGGCCAGGGGGCGGTTTCGATCCGTTCAGTGGCGGTGGCATCGGCGACATCTTCGAGGCGTTCTTCGGCGGTGGGGCGTTCGGGGGGCGCCAGCCGGGACCGGCCGGACCGCCGCGCGGCGGCGACATGGAGCTGGGCCTCGACCTCGAGTTCGAGGAGGCGGTCTTCGGGGCGGCCAAGGAGGTGAGCATCCGGTTGCCGGTCGAGTGCACGGCCTGCGCCGGCGCCGGCACCGCGCCCGGCACCTTGCCGTCGACCTGTAGCGACTGCGGCGGCAGCGGCCAGGTTCGTCGAGTCCGTCAGTCGATCCTCGGGCAGATGGTCTCGGCTGGCCCGTGCGGCCGTTGCGGCGGTCTCGGCCAGGTGATCGCCGATCCGTGCCCGCAGTGCCGGGGCGAGGGACGGGTCACCGACCAGCGCTCCTACACCGTCGACGTGCCTGCCGGCGTCGGCGACGGCACGACGCTCCGGCTGACCGGGCGAGGTGCCGCTGGTCCTCGCGGCGGGATGCCCGGTGATCTCTACGTGCACCTTCGCGTGCAGCGCCACCCCCGGTTCGTGCGCGACGGGTACGACCTCATCGACGAGCTCCACGTACCCGTCACCGTCGCCGCCCTCGGTGCCCACCTGCGGTACGAGACCCTCGACGGCACCGAGGACCTCGTCGTGCCGGCCGGCACCCAGACCGGGCGGCGCTTCCGGCTCCGAGGGCGGGGTGTGCCGCATGTCGACGGCCGGTCCCGTGGCGACCTGGTGGTGATGGTGATGGTTGACACGCCGACCGACCTCGACGACGAGCAGGACGAGCTCCTGCGCCGCCTCGCTGCCAGCCGGGGCGAGGAAGTCGCACCCAAGGACACGAGCATCCTCTCCCGCATCCGCAGCGCCTTCCGTTGACATGGCGCACGTGTTCGTCGAGGACCTCGACGCGCCGATGCTCGGCGACGCCGATCGCCACCATCTCGAGCGGGTGCTGCGGACGCGCGTCGGTGACGCCCTCACTGCCTCCGACGGCCGTGGTCGATGGGCGTCGTTCCGCCTCGGCTCCGCCGGTCGCCTGATCGCCGACGGCGAGATCGTCACCGACCCGTCGCCGACTCCCGCAGTCACCGTCGGCTTCGCCGTCACCAAGGGCGAACGGCCCGAGCTGGTGGTGCAGAAGCTCACCGAGCTCGGTGTCGACCGGATGGTGCCGTTCCTGGCCGCCCGGTCCGTGGCCCGCTGGGAGGGCGACCGAGCGGCCCGTCACGTCGTCCGGCTGCGGGCCGTCGCGCGGGAGGCGGCCATGCAGAGCCGGCGGTCCTGGCTCCCGACGGTCGACGACGTCCGCGGCTTCGCCGAGGTCGTTGCCATCCCGGGTGCGGCGATGGCCGACGCCGGTGGCGCGGCGCCGAGCCTGGCCAGGCCGACGGTGCTGGTGGGGCCGGAGGGTGGGTGGTCGGACGACGAGCGGGCGGCCGGCCTCCCGACGGTCGGGCTCGGTCCCCACGTCCTGCGGGCGGAGACCGCGGCCATCGCCGCCGCCGCCGCCCTGGGATTCCTGCGGGCGGGTCTCCTGCGCTGACCAGCACGCCCGGCGAGGTCGTTGCCAACGGCCCTCCTGCCACGTAGCGTGGTGGCAGATCGTTCCCAGTGGACCCATTCCGGAAGGAAACGGACACATGAGCCTCGACGAAAACGCACTCGACGTGACCGACCACAGCTATGCGGTTCGGGTCGGCAGCCGCCTGCGCGCCATTCGGAAGCAGAAGCGCCTGTCGCTCCAGGATGTCGAGGCGGCGTCGGACCAGGAGTTCAAGGCCTCGGTGCTCGGGGCCTACGAGCGCGGCGAGCGGGCCATCTCGGTGCCGCGACTCCAGCGGCTGGCCCGTTTCTACGCCGTTCCCGTCGACCAGCTCCTGCCCAGCGACGACGATCCCGCCCACGACGCGATCATCGACCTCGAGGAGGGCAGGGTCGTCTCGGGCCGGGGCACCGACGAGTCGCCGGTCACCGTCGATCTCCACCGCCTCACCGCCCTCAGGACCCCGGAGGCCACCCTCCTCGGCCGGTACCTGAGCATGATCCAGGTCCAGCGGGGCGACTTCAACGGTCGCATGCTCACCGTCCGCCGCGACGACCTTCGGGCCATCGCCTGCCTGCTCGACGCTCCCCCCGAGGGCGCTCGCAGCCGGCTCGACGAGATGGGGCTCCGCCTCGGCCAGTAAGGACGCGGCGCCGATGTTCGGCGTCTACGTCCACGTGCCGTTCTGCCTTCGGCGGTGCGACTACTGCGCGTTCGCGACCTGGGACGACCGCGGGCATCTGATCGACGACTACGTCGCAGGGCTCCTGCGGGAGCTGGCGACGCTCGACCTGGCCCCGGCGAGCAGCGTCTTCTTCGGCGGAGGGACGCCGTCCCTCCTGGCCCCCGCACAGCTCGGCTCCGTCATCGACGCGATCACGCGGTTGCCGGGCGCCGAGGTCACTGTCGAGTGCAACCCCGACACCGTCGACGCCGGCAAGCTCGCCGGCTATCGGGACGCGGGCGCCACGCGCGTCTCGCTCGGGGTCCAGTCGATGGTGCCGCACGTGCTCGCCGCCCTCGGCCGCACCCACCTGCCGGCCAACGTCGAGCGGGCGGTCGATGGCATCGGTGCGGCTGGCTTCGCGTCGTGGAACCTCGATCTCATCTACGGCTCGGTGGGCGAGTCGCTCGCCGATTGGCGCCACACGCTCGAGGCTGCGCTCCGCCTCTCGCCGCCCCACGTGAGCGCGTACGGCCTCACGGTCGAGGCGGGTACGCCGCTCGCCGCTGATCCGAGCCGTCATCCCGACGACGACGACGAGGCCGACAAGTACGTGCTCGCCGACGAGCTGCTCGGTGCGGGCGGACTCGACTCGTACGAGGTCTCCAACTGGGCCCGGCCCGGCCACGAATGCGCCCACAACCAGCTCTACTGGTCACAGGGCGACTACCGGGGCATCGGCTGCGCCGCCCACTCGCACCAGTCCGGGCGGCGATGGTGGAACGTGCGGACCCCCGAGCGCTACCTCGCCATGCTCGCCGCCGGCGAGTCGGTCGAGGCGGCGGGGGAGGACCTCGACCGGCCGACTCAGGCGTTGGAGGGTCTGCAGCTGGCGCTGCGCACCCGCCGCGGCGTGCCGGCAGCCGCCCTCGACACCGAGGGGATCGACGAGCTGATCGAGGCGCGCGGCGACCGGCTGGTGCTCACCCGTCAAGGGCGCCTGCTGGCCAACGAGGTCGCGCTGCGGCTGCGACCCGACGGCTGACGCACCCGAGCGCCCCGTTGGTCGACGGCGACCAACCGCTCGCAGGATCGCGATCTCACGACGCGCAGCGAGACGGCCCGTGGATCGGCCCGACGTGGTGTCGGTGACGCGTCCCAGGTCGCCCAGCTCCAGATGGCATGGCTGGCGCGCCGCAGGAGCGCCGGCGTCGCCACACCGTCGCAGTCCCAGTCACCGACGATGACGACGTCGCCCGGCACCCCGACGCGGATCAGCTCGCCGTCGTGGTCGACCAGGTTGCCCTCGACCGGTCGACGTCCGGCAACCGGCACCGCCGCGGCGTTGGCGCCGCGAGGCGAAGGTCGTTGCGATCCGTGAAGACCCGCAAGCAGGACCACGCCGACCACCGCGGCGACCACCGCGACGACCACCGCGACGACCGCAGCGGCGGCCGCAACGGTCGGTGCCCCCACGGTTCTTCGGCGACTGACCCCGACAGTTCGCGGGCGAGTCGCCAGAGAACGGGCGGGCAGTGGTGGCGAGAGGGCCTCGGCGAGGGCGGCCATCGTGGGGCGGGCGGCCGGGTCGGGAGCCGTCGCGCGGGCTGCCGCCGCTCGCTGGGCGAAGGTCGTTGCCACGCCGGCGAGCAGCGCGCCCAGGGCGGACACGTCATCGGCCGCGTCGCCGACGTCCTGCCAGCCATCGACGACCGCCGCGCCAGTCGGACTGGCACGGATGCACTCGGGGGTGAGCGCGCCATGCACGACCGATCGGTCGTGCGCCGCGGCCATGACCGAGGCCACCGAGGCCAGCACGCTCACCGTGAGCATCGGCGGCTCCGGATGGAACGAGGTGAGCAGCGTGACCGTGGTGCCGTCGTCGCCGGCGCCGAGGACCTCGGGCACCGCCAGCCCAGCCAGCCGCTCGAGCAGTCGGCGCTCGGCCCGCAACGCCGCCGCGCCCGCCCCGGAGGCGACTCGGCGTCGTGCCGGTCGACCGTCGACCGCAACCAGGGTGCCACTCCTCACCATGGGCGAAACTACATGAAAAGCACCAAACGGTGCGATAGGGTGTGCCGGTGGACGACGCCGAGCTCGTTGAGCTGCTGGACGAGGCCCGCACTGCCCGAGCGCTGGCGTCCCGGCGGGGCAGGCGGGTGCTCGGCCGGGCCGCGTCGGACGCGGGGACACTGGCGGGAGCCCTCGTCGATCTGGCCGAGGCCGGCGCGACCGCGGTGGTCCGGACCTCGGCGGGCACGACCGCCGCCGGCCTCGTCGTCGGCGTGGGCCGAGACGTCGTGGTGGTGGGCGACCGCTGGGTCCGGCTGGACGCGGTCACCGTGGTGCGACCGGGAGCGGCACCACCAACACCGGGGGGTGCCCCGGACGGCGACCGCCCCGGTCGGGGGGCGACCCTGCTCGAGCTGTTGGGCGGGCTCGTCGACGACGGGCCGTGGTTGCAGCTCACCGTGGTCGGCGGCGAACGGCTGAGCGGCCGGATCGTTGCCGTCGGCAGCGACGTCGTGACGATCGCCGCCGACGGGCCCGGTGGGCCGGCCTACGTGTCGGCGGACTCCATCGTCGAGGTCTTGCGCTCGGGATAGAGGTGCTCGAGGGTGCCGGGCTGGATGCGCGACCGCTCGATGAACTCGTCGACGTCCGACTGCTTGAGCCGGAAGACCCGGCCCATCTTGTAGGCCGGCAGGGCGCCCTCGTCGACGAACCGGTAGAGGGTTCGGGTGGTGACGCCGAGGCGCTTGGCGGCCTCCTGCGTGCTCATCCAGACGATGTCGTCGTCGGCCACAGTGTGCAGACTAGTCCGTAGGGGGCGGTTCGTGGGGTTTCGTTGCTTTCTCTTGTCCGCTGGACGGCAGGAACCGGACGAGCCGTGCAGAACTGGAAGCGCGTGACCACCTTGGCGCCACCCTCCGTCGCAACGTTCGACGGTCTCAACCCGACGGCCGTTCGGGATCGGCGGGTCAGACGCCGAACCGGCCTTCCCGGGGGGCGAGCCGTGGTCGGCGGTCTGCTGGTGGCAGCGAGCGCGGTCGGCGTTTTCTCGGCGTATGGCGCGTCCACCTCGGGGCCGTCGGACCACTATGTGGTGCTGACGCGTGATCTCGTGCCCGGCGAGATCATCCAACCCGACGCGCTCGCGTTGGCGGCCATCGATCTGCCTGCCGGCCAACGCCGCGTGTCGTTCACTGATCCGGGCATCCTGGCAGGCACGGTCACGCTGGCGGCCATGAAGCGCGGCCAGCTGGTGCAGTCGGGTGACGTCACCCAGATCGACGGTCGTGGCGACCGAGCCGAGCTGTCAGTGTCGGTCGAGCCAGGCAACGCCATGAACGGCGACCACCGCTACCTGCGGGGAGGCGAACGCGTCGACGTCGTCGTCACGTTCGAGTCCGGTGGGTCGACGACGACTCGCACCGTTGCGCGTGATGTGATCGTCGTCGAGGTCCTCAACGGCGACGAACGGCTCGGCAGCGTTGGCCGACTCACTGTTGTCCTGTCGTTGGCACCGGCAGACGTCGAGGCAGTGGCCGGTGCCGCAGCCTCGGGAACGGTCACCCTGGTCCGCACCACGGGCATGCACCGGTGATGGTGCGCGACCGCTACGTGCTCCTCGGCCTGGCGCGGCCCCGTGCCGAGTGGTTCCGGGCCGTCGCCCAGTGGGCGACCTCGGCAGCCATCCCCGCCGAGTTCCTCAAGTGCGTCTCGGTCGCCGAGCTGCTGGCGCGACTCGAGACCGGCCGACCTCATTCGGCAGCGCTCATCGACGCCTCGTTGCCGGGCCTCGACCGCGACCTCGTCGACGCCGCGCGGCGGGCGGGCGTCGCCGTGCTCGTCGTGGGCGAGACGAGGACCGACTGGCTCACCCTCGGCGCCAGCGCGGTGCTCCCGCCGACCCTCCGCCGCGAGGTGCTGCTCGATGCCTTGGCCTCGCATGCATCCTTGGTGGGCGGCGTCGACATCGGCACGGACAGCGGCCTCTCGGAGGCCCTGAACGAGACCGGTCTGGGGGCCCTGGTCGTCTCGGTGTGCGGCCCAGGTGGCACCGGCGCCTCGATCACCGCGGCCGCCCTCGCCCAGGGAATGGCCGCCGACATGCCCGATCACTCGGTGCTTCTCGCCGACCTGGCGCTGCATGCCGATCAGGCGATGCTGCACGACGTGCGCGATGTGGTGCCGGGCGTCCAGGAGCTGGTCGAGGCGCACCGCTCGGGTCAGCTCGGCGACGACGAGGTGCGGGGCCTCACCTTCGAGGTCGTCGACCGTGGCTACGACCTGCTGATCGGCCTCCGGCGAGCGCGCCACTGGGCGTCGCTGCGCCCGCGAGCCTTCGACGCCGGGTTCGCGGCGCTGTGCCGGGCCTACGACGTGGTGGTGTGCGACGTCGACCCCGACATCGAGGGCGACGAGATCGGCACACCCGACGTCGCCGAACGTCACCTGCTGGCTCGCACCGCGACGGCGGCATCCGATGTCGTGATCGTCGTGGGACGACCCACTGCCAAGGGGGTCCATTCGTTGGTGCGGACGCTGGCCGACCTCGCCGACGGTGGCGTCGCAGCGGCGCGCCTGCTGCCCGTGGTCGTCGACGCGCCGCGCTCGCCCCGCGCTCGTGCCGGGCTGGCGTCCGCTGTCGCCCAGCTGGGAGGTTCTGCCGCACGGGCGACGGCCCCGTTGCTCTTCCTCCCGGGGCGTCGCGTCGACGACGCCGTGCGGGACGGGCTGCCGATGCCGGCCCCGCTTCCAGGGCTGCTCGCGCGCGCTGTTCGGGCCACGGCCAGTCGTTCCGGGCCGGTCCTGGCAGCGGGTCGCGACCCGGTGCTGGTGCAACCGGGCTCGCTCGGGCTCTGATGGGCGGGTGGCGCCCCGCTTGCTCGTCGTGTTCTTCAGCCGATCGGGCGGGACCCAGGCGCTGTGCGACGCGGTGATCGCGGGCATCACCGAGGGCTGCCCGGCGGTCGACCTACGGATCCTGAGCCCGTTCGACGCTGACGTCGACGACGTTCGTTGGGCCGACGGGGTGGTTCTCGGCACGCCGACGCACTTCGGGTACATGAGCGGTGCGTTGAAGGACTTCTTCGAGCGCATCTTCCGTCCACTGCTCGAGGAGACCGTCGGGAAGCCGTTGGCGTTGTTCGGCAAGGGCGAGTCCGACGTCGACGGTTGCGTGTCGAGCGTCGAGCGGATCGTGACCGGGCTGCGCTGGAAGCAGATGCTGCCTCCCGTCACCGCCGTCGGGCCGGTGACCGAAGAGCACCTGGCGGCTGCCCACGAGCTCGGTGCCGCCGTCGCCGCTGGTCTCGACGCCGGCGTCTTCTGATTCCTTCGCTTCTCCGGCGACTGTTGGGTCTCGCCGGCGCACGAGTCGCCGAAGAACGAGCGGTCAGGCCAACAGGCCCAGGCGGGCGAGGGTGGCGCGGAAGGCCGGGAACAGCTCGAGGGCCGTGAGCTCCTCAGCTGTCACCCAGCGCACGTCGGCGGTCTCCCAGTGCAACGACTCGGGTAGCTCGAAGCGCTCGGGCACGTCGACGACGAGGGTGGTGTACGACCAGCCGCCGTGGTCGTCGACGTGGACCTCGGCCACCTCGAACCGATCCGGAACTCGCCCGATCTCCTCGTAGAACTCGCGTAACGCTCCGTTGAGCGGCTCCTCGTCGGAGTCGAGCGCGCCGCCGGGGATCGCCCAGGTGCCGCCCTGGTGCGTCCAATGCGAGCGGAGCGCGACGAAGTACAGCGTCTCCTCGTCGCCGCGGTGGCGAAACAGCACACCGGCCGCGCCGTAGATGCCCCATCGCATGGAGCCGTCGGCCACCTGCACGAAGCCGTCACCCGATCGCCCTGGCATGCCCGGTCAGTCTGCCGTTCGGGCGCGCACCGGTTCAGAAGTCAATGGCCGACAGCTCCGGGTACCACGCCTTGGCCCGCCCGACCGCGTCCCGCCACCGGTCGCGATCGAGGCTGGCACCGGGCTCGACGACCTGACGGGGCGACCACGCGGCGGTGACGTCGTCCCAGCCACCCCACGTGCCGACGGCCATGCCGGCCAGATAGGCGGCGCCGAGCGTGGTCGACTCGACCAGGGGGGCCACCTCGACCGGGCGTTGGCAGGCGTCGGCCAGTGCCTGGACGAAGGTGGCGTTCACGCTCATCCCGCCGTCGACCCGGAGTCGGTCGATGGTGAGGCCACTGTCGCCTTCGGCTGCTTCCAGCAGATCCGCGCCGCGGTTGGCGACGCCCTCGAGCACGGCCCGGGCGATCTGCGGCGGCCCTGAGCCGCGGGTCAGCCCGAGCAGCGAGCCCCGCGCACCATGGTCCCAGTGCGGCGCGCCCAGGCCGAGCAGGGCCGGCACGAAGACGACCCCGTCGGTCGCGTCGCACGACGCGGCGAGGGTGTCGCTCTCCTGCCGGCTGGTGATCAGGCCGAGGTCGTCGCACAGCCAGTCGACGCAGCTGCCCGCTGACAGCATCACCGCCTCGACACCCCACGCCAGGCCCGCCCGATCGCGCCAGGCGACGACGGGGAAGCAGCCGGCACCGCCCCGCGTCTCGAACTCGGGGCGCTGCTGGCCGGTGCAGACGTCGAGCATCCCGCCGGTGCCGAAGGTGGCCTTGGCCGCCCCTCGCTCGACGCACGACTGGCCGATGAGCGAGGCCTGTTGATCACCGGCGATCCCGGCGATCAAGGGGCGGCCCGGGAGCGCCGAGGCGGAGCCGACGACGCCCGTGGAGTCGACGATCTCGGGGAGCACAGCGGGTGGGATGCCCAGCCGGTCGCACAGCTCGAGGTCCCATCCCGAGCCGTCGTGCCGCAGGAGCCCGGTGAGCCCGGCGTTCGACGGGTCGGTGACATGGAGCAGGCCGCCGGAGAGGTGCCATGCCACCCAGGTGTCCACGGTCCCGAAGCAGAGGTCGCGGTCGGCGCCGGCCCCGGCGAGCAGGTTGGTGAGCTTCGTCGCCGACACGTTCGGCGCCAGGCGAAGGCCGGCCGCCTGGTGCACGAGGCAGTCGCCGACCGTGCGGAGGTCCTGCCAACCGAGCGCAGGCGCCACTGGCACGCCGGTGGCCCGGTCCCACACGATCGTCGATGCCCGCTGGTTGGTGATGCCGACGGCGTCCACCGGACCGGCGTCGGCCAGGGCGGCGGTGGCGAGGTCGAGCACGACTGCGGCCAGGTTGGAGGCGTCGAACTCGACGAGACCGGGAAACGGGATGTCGGGCGGGAACGGGCGGCGATGCATGGCGGCCACCGAACCGTCGGGGCGGACCACCGAAGCCCGGACACTCGAGGTGC